>CANLTT010000041.1 GCA_947494115.1 Candidatus Caenarcanales bacterium | reverse complement strand
AGGAGACAAACTTTTTAGAGATATTGTAAAGCTCCTCGAATTGAAGAGGGGACAGATAATTCAAGGTTGAATGCTTTCTTTCCCGATTATAGAAAATCTCTATGTATTCAAATATACCCAATTTGGCCTCTTTTCTCGAAATAAAAGATTTGGTGCTTTATGCGGACAGGAAGATTGAAGCAATGAGACAGGTTTTGGCTTAAATAAATTAGAGTTTGTTTTATAATTAAAGAAATATGTATAATCTGGTTTTAGCTAAAAAAGCCCCAAAAGATGACAGCTTAATGTCTAAATTATTTGACATATTAAAAATATTGGTTTTAATTTTATTTTTATTTTGTGCCCAAATTTGTTTTGCCGAAATTAATACTTTGCCATCATTCGTAAATACCGAAATGCTTAATGGCCTTTATAGCGAGCGTTCCGAAATTGGAGACAAAGTGCAAGTTAGACTTCTAGAGCCAGTAAATTTGCCCAATGAAAGAATTTTTATACCAATTGATTCAATCATAGAAGGCCAAGTAGTAGAAGTCAGAGAAGCCGAAAGAGGTTTGCGTGGCGGAAAAATGAAAGTCGCTTTTAATCGGGTTTATTATCCAAATGGTTATTTTATGGATTTAGAAGCTTATTTGATAGGAAGCAAGTCTGAGACAATAAACACGGCTGAAGCTCCAGAAGTGAAAGGCAAAACTTCTTGGGGGCAAAGATTATTACAAATTGGCAAAGTTGGCACGGGAGCATTTTTAGGTGGGCCAATTGGGGCTACGGCCGCTGTCGGAAGCTTGATATTTGATAAAGGCGGCAAAATCCGCATTCAGGCTGGAGAAACCGTAAAAATTCAGCTTAATGCTCTTAAATGGCCAGAAAATTATAATGTTAAAGGCAAAATAACAGATATTTATTCGCCACAAACACCAGTTAATTCAGGGTATTAAAAATTTTAAATGCATTTACCTTGCTCAAAAATTCAAACTTAAGTTACTTTAAAATATAACTGTAGTATTTTAAATTTTTATGTTTGATTTATTTTTTAAGGCTGTTTGCGGCGGCTATGACAAAAACTTTAGTTATATAATTGGAGATCCAAAAGAAAAAACTTTAGGTTTAATTGACGCTTCTATTTCTTTAGAAAACTTACAAAGTTCTTTGGATTTGGCTTATAAAAAGGGTTATACAAATATAAGCAAAATTTTTTTAACTCATTCACATCACGATCATATTGCTTATTTAGCCGAAATTCAGGCCAAAACTCAAGCTCAAGTTTATGCTCATCAGGCGGCTGAAAACAGAATTCAAAAAATTATTGATTTAAAAATTAATTATATTCACCACGAACAAATTTTAAATTTAGGCTCAGAACAAATTCGGGCAATTCACACACCCGGCCACCAACCAGATTGTATTTGTTTTATTTGGCGCAATAAAATTTTTACGGGCGATACACTTTTTGTGGAAGGTTGCGGACGTTGCAATTTCCCTGAAAGCTCACCAGAAGACCAGTTTGAATCTTTGCATTTTATAGCGAACCAATTAGACCCCAACCTTGAAGTTTACCCCGGGCACAATTATGGCTCTGTTGGGCATTCAACCATAGCTCGTGAAAAAGAAGTGAATAAATATTTAAAAACAAAAGATAAAAATATCTGGCTTGCTCTTAGAGCTGGCAATGGTAAACTTGAAGTTTAAAACTCATAAAAATTAAAAGGCTTTCTTTTAGATTATGCTAAAATTTTTGCATTCATTCACAAGCTCTTTTAATGAGTTGAATTGTAATTTTATAAATGTTTTCTTTTGAATTTGATGATAGTTTAAATCTTATTCCATTTTTTTCGGCTGGCATTTGCGGAGCTTTAATTGGTCTAGAAAGAGAAGCGCGCGATAAAGGTGCTGGTATTAGAACGCATACTTTGGTTAGTTTGGGTGCTTGTTTATTTACTTTGGTTTCGGTGAATACGGCTTTGCAGTTTGGTGGCGATCCTTCACGCATTGCGGCTCAAATTGTAAGCGGCATCGGCTTTTTGGGCGGCGGAGCTATTTTGCAAGAACGTGATAAAGTACGTGGTTTAACTACGGCGGCAACGATCTGGATTGTGGCGGCAATTGGCATGGCGTGCGGCTTAAAACAAATTAAAGAAGGCTTTTTGGTAACCTCTTTAACTTTAGGTTTTTTGTTTTTATTCCGAACGGTTTCTCGTAAAGTGCGCAGACCACGCTTAACTTGGCTTATGACAATTCGTTTTAGCCGAGAATTATTGGCCGAAGAATTAAGCGAATTAGAAGAAAAAATAGAAATAAGCCTAGTTGAAGAAAAATTTAGACTTCTTGAATTAACCGAAAAAGCCAATGACCGCATTGAGTTGGTGGTAAGAGGTCAAGGTAAATTATCTAGTTTAACCAAACAAATTAAAGACCTAATTGAAATGCCTGTAGAAATTGATTTGAGAGAATTTTAATTAACTTAGGCTAATAATTTGATAATTCTCGCCAGAAATATTAGGTAAATATTGTAAATGCGTAGTTGTAATAAAAACTTGGCTTTCAGTGGGCAAATAACTAAATAAAGAATTTTGCCTATTTAAATCAAGCTCGGCTGACACATCATCTAAAAGCAAAATTGGAGCATATTGAAGTTTATTTTGCCAATATTCAAGCTGTACCATTTTACAAGCTAAAGCGCAGGTTCTTTGTTGTCCTTGGCTTGCAAAATGGCGGGCTTCTTTGTCATTCAATAAAAATAAAAAATCATCTTTGTGTATTCCAGCCGAAGTTTGGCCTCTGATTAAATCCAAATCATGTTTTAAAATCAATTTTTCTTCAAAGTCTTTTTCGCTTTGACAATTTTCTAAACAAGGCAAATATTTTAGGGTTAATCTTTCGCTTCCAGAGCCGAGAGCAATATTTTGATAATTTTGATTTAAAGTTTCTTCAATTTCTTGCAAAAAGTTTTCACGAATACGCAATAAATAAAAACCATATTTTGCCATTTCAGCGTCCCAAAGCTCAAGTTCTGTCATGACCGAAACTTTACTTCTTTTTTTTTCGGCAAAACTTCTTAAAAGACTATTTCTCTGCTCAAGCACTCTAGCATAACGTTTTAGAGCTTCAAAATATTTTAAATCCAAAACCTTTAAAGTTCCATCCAGCCAAGCTCGGCGTTCGCTCGGTGCGCCTTTTACAATCTCAAGACTTTCACGTGCTCTAAAACTAATTGTTTTTGGAATATGCTCTTTAATTGGCGCAAAAGAACGATATTCAATTCCATTCAATTTAATATTTTTAACAGTTGGTGAGCCGCCTCTAAAGTCTAAATGCCAATTACGTTCTTCTAAAGAATATTCGGCTTTAAGCTTGAAATGGTCAAAACCAAAAGAAATTAATTGTTTTTCGCTTTCAACCCAACTATCAGCATTTAAAGAAACAACCTGAATCGCTTCAAGTAAAGAGCTTTTTCCAGAGGCATTTGCTCCAATAATAAAAACCACTCTTTTATAAAATTCAAATTCTCTTTGCGTATAATTTCTAAAATGGCTTAAAGAGAGTTTATTCAAAAATAAGTTCATTTTACGAGCGAATAAAAAACAAATGATAAAACATAATTGAAAGCAAATAAGCAAATTAGGCAAGTAACCACCGCTTTGGTTGTAAATTTGCCAACTCCAGCCGCACCACCACCCGCTTTTAAACCATAACTACAAGCAATAGAAGCAATAATTGCACCAAAACAAACTGCTTTTATACTTGTTACAGAAAAATCATAAATGTCTACATAACGTTTAATTGAATCTACATATGTGATAATGCCAACTTGCGCAATGGCTTCAGCCACCCAATAAGCACCCGTTAAGCTTGCCAATATTGCGACAAGGTTTAAAATCGGCATAGAAAGCATACAAGCCAAAACTCTAGGGCTAACTAAAAACCATTCTGGGCTTAACTTCATAATTTTGAGAGCATTTATTTGTTCGGTAATATTCATAGTTCCAATTTCAGCCGCCCAAGCGGAGCCAACTCTTCCCGTAACTACAACGGCGGTTATAACAGGCGCAAGCTCACGCACTAAAGCCATCGCATTTGTTCCACCGATTTCGCTTATAGCTCCAAAAGCGGCAAAATGCTTAGTTAATTGCAAAGAACTAACCATACCAATTGAAACATTTGTAATTACGACCGTCGAAATTGACCGCCAAGCAACTTCATATGAATGATTCCAAAATTCTCGAGAATTAACTTTGTTTTCGAAGCAATATTTTAGGCTATTAACCGTGTGTTCAATTACTAAACCGATAATTTCAAGTAAATCAAAAAATACTTGTCGAATCGATTGGCTTTCATCTCTCATCTTGTTAGTTTAAAACATAAACCAAAGCATTGCTTAGTTAAAAAATTTTATTTCGCAAGCGAGCTGATGCTAAAATAAACCATATTGATTATCACAGTTTAAGAATTGTTATACCGAGTTATAATTGCCAAATTAGTTTTATTAAGTATTTTGAAACTTTGTCAAAACAATGCCACCGTTTGAAGAAAATTTTCTTAATTTGTTTATTCTTAGCTTTGCTTTGGCATTTTCTGTAGGAGCGGCTTTTTTTGACTGCAAAGAACGAAAAATACCCAATAAATACAATTTAGCTTTTTTTATAATTGCGATTTTACTAAGAATAGCTTTATTTTTTATTCAGCCAAACTATCTTTATAGCGGACTAATTGGTGGTTTAATTGGGTTTATAATCTTTTTTCCGCTTTTTGTTTTTCGCTTTGGCGGAGCGGGTGATGTTAAGCTCTTGACGGTTCTAGGGCTTTTGCTTGGCTATAAAGACTTTATTTGGACTTTCGCTTTTACCACTATTTTTTCGGGTTTATATGTTTTAGCAAAAGGTGCTTGGATTGTAATTTTAATTTTAAAAACTCCCAGCAATTCAATAGAAGAAAAGTTTGAGCTTAGTTTTAATTATTTGAAAAGCTTTGGTAAAACGCCATATGCTCTCTGGACGGCAATTGGCAGTTTATCTAATTTGCTTTTATATATTTTTTGGTCTAATTTTAAAATACTTTTAGAAAATATTTAGCATTCACGGCGACCTTCTAGAGCTTTAGCTAAAGTTAATTCATCAGTTTGTTCAATATCTGCTCCAACCGAAAGACCAAAAGCCAAACGTGTAATTTTCACACCCAGCGGCTTTAATAAGCGAGTTAAATAAAGAGTTGTGGCTTCACCTTCGGTGGATGGGCTTAAAGCCAAAATAATTTCTTGAATTTCAGTATGCTCTTTTAATCGGTTAATTAAAGGTTTTATTTTTAACTGATCTGGGCCAACGCCATCCATGGGGGAAATTAAACCATGCAAAACATGATACAAGCCTTTAAATTCATGCGTTCGTTCTAGGGCGGCTAAATCTCGGGCGGTGGCAACTAAGCAAATTATTTGTTTATCTCTCTTTGGGCTGGAGCAAGTGGCGCATAAACCACCGCCAGTACTAAAATTGAAACAATCGGGGCAATAATGAATTTGATTGCTGGCAGAGAGAACACATTGGGCAAATTTTTCAATTTCGGCTTTGTCCCAACTTAAAACCTGAAAAGCCAGCCTCTGCGCCGATTTAGCACCAATACCGGGTAATTTACGAAACTGCTCAATCAATTCAGCCAAAGGTAAAACGTAATCCAATTTGCTTAAAAGGGTTAAGTGTATTCAAAATATTAACCCACTTTATATAAAAAACAAAACAGACCTCTGGTAGCAATCTAAATAAAATCATCGCCATAATTAATACGAGCGAGAATTTTAGAAACATATGGTTTGGTTTCAGGCTTAAGAAGAGCTGTTACAGCATTAATATCTTCAGTTCCAGCTTTTTCTACCGCTCGGCGGACAGCACCAGGCCCTGCATTATAAGCGGCAATTGCTAAATCTAGTTTGCGAAAATATTTTATTTGTTTATCTAAATAAGAAATTCCACAATTTATATTCACCGAGATGTCGTATAAATCATTTGGGCTTAAACCGCATTCATATTTGGCTGTATTAGGCATTAATTGAGTTAAACCAATTGCACCTGAACGGCTAACCGCTTTTGGGTTGAAACCAGATTCTTTATTGATGAGCGATAAAATCAGCTGTTCTGGAATACCAGTTTTTTTGCCAACAGCTTTTACACTTTCAATAATTTGCAACCAATCTTCTTGGGCTACATAATTTGGCCTTTTCCAGAGCGCAATTGCATCTTCTTCATATTGTTTAGGAATTTGCACTGGACTTATTTCTGGCTCAATTTGATTATCATTAAAGTTTTGCGGCGAACTTACTATGATTTCTTCTTGGGTAAAACTTTTCTTTTTGGCCGAAATTTTTGATTTTACATTTTTGACTTTTTCTTTAAAACGCTTCAAAGGATTAACTGATTCATCTACTCTTTCATTTATAAACTGTGCTACCTGAAAGTCGGCGGCCTGAGAATTAATAGAAGGTGCAAAAGCAAAACCAATTAAAGCTAAAAGAGCGAGCTTGGACTTATTAATCATTTTCTTCTTCCCTAGATGATTTCTAGCACTATCATCTTTTGAAAAAGTTAAAGGCTCATTAATCATTGTCTTTTTTTCCCTAAACGATTTAGATAATTTAGTTGTCGGCTAAAATACCTAGCTCTGAAATCTCCAAGCCAGAATTATAATGCAATCCCTGCTAATAAATATGTATTCTCTAGGGGCTTTAAGTGGATAATTTACATTTAATAAAAAACAGCCTTACTAAGCTTAAGAAATTGTAGAACTAATAAAGGAGTTCCAGATGAATGGATGGGGAATAGCAGGCGCCGCTGGTGGGGGTGCTCTTTTGGGAGCGGCCGCTGGTGCTGGTTTAACTAACTGGCTTATGAATAGAAAAAAAGACAATGATAATGATCAAAGAACACAAATTGTTCATACTCAGCCAGCTCCGCCAATTACATACGCTCAGCCAATTACATATACTCAACCAGCTCAGCCAATTGTTTATGCTCAGCCACGAGTACCACAACCAACTTTACAGCCAGTAAATATTCATACAAATAATACCAATACAAATATAAATAATTTTGAAATGCCATGGTCGCCAAATTGGCCACAAACAACTACAGGGGCAACTCCAGCCAGAGTTTATGCTTATCCAGCTAATAGTTATCCAACTAACTACAATAATTCAAATTATGCTTCTTTAGCCAATCGACTGCAACTTATGCCAAATACCCAGCCGAGACCTTGGCCAATTACAGATCAGCCTTCACAAAATATTTATGATAATAGACAAAATATTTATGACAACAGACAACAAATTAATGCCGAACAAATTGTTTTTATAAATGGAGCACCTTGGCCAGTACAAATAATCTCTGAGCCAAACCAAACATTTGCCCAAAACCAAGAACCAATATTCTTTATTGTGTAAAGCTAATTCTTGCTAAAGGGAAAGCCGAATTGTTCAAGTAAAGCTCTTCCCTCTTCATCTGAGCCAGAGGTAACAATTGTAATTTGTAAGCCTTTGCTGGGGCGGTTTTCGGTTTCTAAGAAAATTCTTTGGTCTTTTATGCCAACCGTAAAATTACCATTTCCATCACTTTTAATTTTAAAGCCCTGAAAATCACGTACCCTAGGCGAAGCCAAAGAGACAAAACGGTCAAAAAAGGCATACATTCTTTCACGGCGCAAAGTTACCATGATTCCATTTGGCATACCTTCGCGAAGTTTAAAAGTTGCAATTGACTTTTTAGCTTTACGTATAATTGGTTTTTGACCAGAAATTACCGCAATATCATTAACAAGTTCATCAATAACACTAGAAGTTTTAGATTCTTCGGCATTAATACCACGTGTAATTACAATTTTCTGCAAGCGTGGAACTTGTAAATCATTGCTAAAACCAAATTTCTCTTTGAGAGCTGGAATAATTTCTTCTCGGAATTGTTTTTCTTTTCTGTTTTTGTCTACCATTTTTATGCTCCTTTATTAATCGAGTATTTCACCCGTTTTGACGGCTACACGTTTGCCTTCTTCATTTCTTTTGATGCGAGTTCTAACGGTTTTACCATCTTTTTCAACAACTAACATTACTTTCCAAATCCAAATTGGATGAGCACTTTCTTTAATTTCGCCACTTTCTTGATTTGGAAGTTTAGTATGTCTTTTCTTTGTATTAATGCCTTCGACAATTAATTGTGCTTTACGAGCCAAAACCTTTGAAACTTTGCCCGTTTTGCCTTTGTCTTCGCCTGAAATTACCATAACGGTATCGCCAAGTTTAATATCCCAGCTACGGCGTGTATTAGTGCGACCTTTAAGCCAAGCTTCGTTTAAAACAATGCGATCGCTTTTTTCGACGGCCTTAATATGAGAATTTGTATAAGTAATTTTTTTCTTAGTTTTTTTCATAGTTATCTTTTATATAACCTCTGGAGCTAGGGAAAGAATTTTGGCAAAGCCTTTTTCACGCAAAGAACGATCAATTGGGCCAAAAATACGAGTACCAATCGGCTCTTCTTTTTCATTAATTAAAACAGCGGCATTATCATCAAAAGAAATTATCATGCCATTTTTCCGTCTTTTACGCTTTTTAACACGCACAATAACCGCTTTAACCACACTGCCTTTTTTAACAGAGGCTTTGGGTTCGGCTACCTTAACAGAGGCAACAATAATATCGCCTACATTACCAACCGCTGTTCCAGAGCTACTGCCTTCTTTTAAAACACGTATGCATTCTAGTTTTTTTGCACCGCTATTGTCAGCTACTTCGAGCCAAGTTTCTTGTTGTATCACTTTATAGCCTCCAGTTTTCTATCAACCGATTTTAAAATAAAAGTTTTTCTTTTGCTTATGGGGCGGCATTCTTCTATGGTTACCACATCACCTTCGGCGCAAGACATTTCGGCTGGAAGATGAGCCATAAACTTTTTACGTCTTTTGACAATTTTTTTATAAGTTTTATCTTGACGTTGGGTTTCCACCAAAACAACAATGGTTTTTTCTGCTTTTGTGCTTACCACTTTGCCCTGAAAAGTTTTTTTCCCTATTTTTTTTTCATCTGTCATTTTTATAAGATCCTAAAGATTTTTAAGTTTTTTTTCATTTAAGAGGGTCATGATTCTAGCACGCTCATGACGAAGTTGACTTTTTTGGCGTGGCTTTTCAATTTTCTCTTTGGGGAGTGTATAAAATTGATTCAATTGAGTAGTCAGCTCTTTTAATCTCTCTACAAGCTCTTCTTCTTGTAAGTCTCTAAGCTCGGTAATATTCATCAGACTGAAACCTCCACAATTTTAGTATGAATCGGAAGTTTGTGTCCTGCGATTCTGAGGGCTTCGGTCGCTTCAACATGAGAAACACCACTCAATTCAAATAAAATGGTGCCCGGTCTAATGCTGGCTACCCAGCCTTCGGGATTACCTTTTCCTCCACCTTGACGGGTTTCGGCGGCTTTTTGAGTATATGGCTTATCTGGAAAAACACGAATCCAAATTTGACCATTCTTTTTAACCAACCTAGACAAACATCTGCGGGCGGCTTCTATTTGTTGAGAAGTTATCCAAGCTGGATCGAGCGATTGTAAGCCAATTGTTCCGAAATCAAGCTTATTAGTCCTAGAGGCTAAACCTGTGCGTCTGCCGCGCATTTGCTTCCTGAACTTGGTTCTTTTGGGCATTAACATAGCAAAAAATTTTTTATAAATACACTGAGTTTAGAATTTTAGCAAAAAATTGGAGAAATTTCAGGTTCTTTCTTAAAATATTTTTTTGATTTTAAAAATAAAGCTCTTAAATCATTAAGCCTAGGAGTATTCCCTGAAAATAAAGGCCAGTAAAAGCTTTGAGGGTAAATCCTTTTCATGATGATAAAAAAATGCTTTTGGTTTTTAGGTTTATTTTGCTTAATTAATTTTATACCGCTTGCAAACTTTTCTTTGGGTTTTCAAAACTATAATTTGGTTTTGCATTCGCCTTGCCTTAAACCCGAAGAAAAGTTCTCAGAGCAAGTTGCTGCTATTCCAGAGTTTTTACAAAAAGGAAAAATTTTCAATTATGAATTCACGCAAAAATATTTTGAAAACCTGCAAAAGCAAGTCTCCATCATAGAAATTCCAATTTGGGCATATGGCACTTGGAAAAGCGATAAACAAATTCAGGATTTTGCTTTAGTTTATGGAGAAACCTCAAATTCTAAGCCAGTTGAAGTGAATATTGATATTTATGATGTAATTGGTGATTTAGAGAGCGAAGATGGCAAAATTTATTCTTTAATTACACCTGGTAATATACAAAAAGTTTTGCGTGCCCAAAATTTAATGGAATATCAAATTATGCTTAAAGACGAAAGACATTTAGGTATTGGCAACTTTATTAGCCGCGATTTTTCTTTAAGGGCACAGGTAGAAATGAATTCAGGCAAAATTATTAGAGTTCTTCAGGTTGAATCAGAGAAAAGCTATAAACTAAATGCTGAAAATTATTTATTCACGGAAGGCTGGCTTAAAAGCTTTGATGAAAACGGCAAAGCCTATATGTTAAGCCATGGTTTTTCGGTCAAACAGCTAATTGAAAAACATAAATTAATTAATTTTCATGAAAACCTTGCGCAAGCAACTTCTAATTCAAAATGAATTCAATTATAAATTTTGTTCTTTACTGGTTTCACTTTGGGCTTCATAAATTGGCTGTTCCACCACTAAACCTTCACCGCCAATTGTTTTTAATTCTTTGCCTTCTACCAAAATATAAACTGGCTTAGTTGGAACTTTTTGGGCTATGCTTTTGGCAAGTTGTTTATAACGCAAAATCATACTTTCAGAGCCGCCACCCGAGGCAAATTCTTCTGAAAAATTAATTTTGATTTTATCTTTATTTTCTTCAATCCAGATTAGACGGGTTTCTTTGGGGATTTCGCTTCCATAGCCAGCTTTAATTTCTTCTTTGGTAGCACCTTTTAGCAAAGCCAAAATAATATCTTTCAATTTAGAATTCTCAAAAGCAACTTTGCGTTCAAGCGGTTTAACCTTTAGTTCTTGGCCTTTTAGAGCTTCTACCAAATAAATTTGTATAGTTGTTTGATTATGATCAATTTTATTTTCGGGACGAGAACAACCAGCCAAACATAAAAGACAAAATAAAAGCCCTAAATTAATAAAACGCATTTAAATATTTTAATTAAGATTTATTTTTAGCATAAGCGGAATAAGCCGAAAAAACAATATTATCTGGTTTTATTTAACTTAATGATAAATTCGGTCTAAGTCATTAACCGTTGTAGGCCTAGACAAATCAACAGGACCATTTTGCGGCATGCTTAGTGGTGGAGCTGTTATTGGAATACTTGTTCTATTGGCTTGAACTGAAGTTGGCATCCAATCAAATTGACGGTCATTGGTTTGCTCGCTTGCAAAAGGTTTAACTACCTGATTTGGATTACCAGCTCTGACAATTTCGGGAGAAAGCACAATAATAAGTTCAGTATTACCTCTCTGAAAGTCTTTACTACGAAATAAAACCCCTAAAATTGGAATATCACCAATCAAAGGAATTTTATCCAATTCACGTGAACTAGTTGAATTGATAAGGCCAGCCAAGACTAAAGCCTGACTTGGATCCATTTCAACTTGTGTATCTACTTTGCGTGTTTTAAAAGCGGGAGAACCTGGTTGGCCCAAAGCTGTGTCCAAATCACGCGTAATGGCTTTTAAATTCATTAAAATGCTGTCCGTGTCGGTAACTGTTGGCAAAATAGAAATACCAATACCATACGGAATATATTGATAACTTTGTGCAACAGCACCCATAGACGCTTGCGCTTGAGCTACTGGTATTTCTCCGCCAGCTCTAAACTCGCCAACCTCGCCGCTGATAGTAACAATGGTTGGTTCGGCTAATATTTTGGCCTCGCCTCTACGTTCTAGAGCTTCCAGTACAAATTCTAAATTCCATTTTGGAAACATTATAAAATTACCACCAGCTCCTAAAGGTCCGCCACCGCCACCGCCGCCGCCACCAATAATACGACCTAAATCATACAAAGTACCTCCCAAACCATTAGGGTCTGGATAAGAAATAGTGCCTAATTGTTGGCCAGCAACCGATCCAGTTGGTCCATTGACAGCAACACGGATACCGTTACTAAAATCTTTAAACATTTGGGCTTTTAAGGTTTTGCCAATAGAACGAGTTACTTCATAAAATCTTACTTTAACGGCTACTTGAGGCTTATCAGCAATTTGCAAAAAACTAATTACCGAGCCACTACTATTAGAAACAATGTTTCCGTTAATTACATTTGATTGTAAATTGGCTCTAAAAGAACTATTACTGGCAAGTACATCATCTCCACCTCCACTTGAACTACCCAAAACAGAACCAGCTTGATCCGCAATTAAACCACCAGTACGGGTAACCACTTTTACGCCAGCACTGTCTTCTCCCATATAAGTAGAAGCTATAGTTATGGCTTTGATGATTGCATCACCGTTTTTCACTCTTCCCGTTAAAATTAATTTTTCGACTCCCTTGCCGCCGCCGCCACCGCCGCCGCCAGAAGTTGCTCCTTGAGCATTGTTCACGACTACGGAAGGAGCTGGATCACCTACGGTATCTGGATTAGTTTTAAAAGAAGTTATATAGGCGCTATTAGAATTAGTTGGCTGGGCAGATTCAATTTTATCCGAAGGAACAATTACATATTCAAGATCGATATTCGGATCAATTAATTTGATGCGGGCAATTAAATCGCTTAAATCACGCTTAACAGTAATATCAAAGCGAGTTGGCCTAACAGAAGAATCTTTGCCTTCCCAAATTAAAAGGCTTGTGCGTCCAACTCTTTTGGCTCTAACCAAAGCCGAAGTTTCGCTTAATATTCTTATATCGGCCACCGAAGGGTCTGTTACAGCAATTCTTTTAATGGCATCATTAGCTATTAATACTTCACTTGAGCCAACTTTAAGTTCTTTTTCTGAAATACCGCTCTGATAAGCTGTTCCTTTTAGAAAAACCGTGTCAGCCTCAATTGGAATTGTCAGAGAAAGCGGCAGTAATAAACTTAAAGCCGTGAAGAAATTTTTGATGTTTTTTTGTGATTTTTTATACATAGTCATTATTATTACCGCCTAATTCATTAAATACAACCAGGAGACAAGCAAGGTTCTGGCATATCAGTTGCTGGCCCAGAGGTGCGCCCAGGTTTGCTATTTCTGATTCTTTCAGCTGGATTTCCCATATAAATTAATTCTGAATGTTCGCCATTTAAAATTTCCATTGTTGGGGTTGAGGTTATATAAGGCGGTTTAGGTAAACCAACACTTATTTCGGTGCCAACGACCCGTGAAGGTGTGCCAAGCTTAGAGCCTTCAGTGGGAGGAAACCACAAATATAAATTGGTGCGCCCTGGATTGCGGCCAATGATTTCGATTTGATCTGGTGCAAGAATCAAAACATATGCAATACCAGGATTACTTAAAACAATTCTTTCGGGTTTATCTTTAAGCCTGATCACTTGAGACAAACCAACACTAACTTCTAAATTTTGACTGATAGGAACACTGCTACCAAGCGCATTTGAAAAAACATTAATATTGCTTAAACTTACAAGAGCAAAACTTAAAAATATTTTATAAAACCAATTTCTCATTTATTTCTTTCCTCCGCCTGATGATTCTTCTTTATTAATTTTGCTGGCACCAACTTCCGGTGTAATTTCCATATCCTCTGGTTCTATGCCTTGCCAATAGGTTAAAAGAGTTATATTGCTCGGGGGCGGCTCTTGATCTGGGCCATCAACCAAAGTTGCCTCATCTTTATAAGTATTAACTTGCTGGGCATCAGCTGGAGACAAAGCTAAAGTTACCAAAGTTTCTGTTCCACCTTTCTGGGCATTTTCC
>CANLTT010000040.1 GCA_947494115.1 Candidatus Caenarcanales bacterium | reverse complement strand
TCTTTTAATTACTTTAGCAAAGGCCTATTAAGGCCTAAAAACAATCTTGGCAAACGTCGTCGTCTAGTTCACCATTTTCGTCGTAATACCATATACGGCCTGTGTTATTGCACGTTTGGCACATTATCCGTTAATAAACCACTTGCCTCGTTAGAGGACGGAAACATTCACAATGATCACAAAGCCAATTTTTAAATTTAAGTTAATAAACCACTTGCCTCGTTAGAGGACGGAAACTCGTATTCCATTTTCTGAACTCCTTTTTTTTGTTTAGTTAATAAACCACTTGCCTCGTTAGAGGACGGAAACTGCGGGGTTTTCTACTCCTTTCCATTGTTTGTTTTATGTTAATAAACCACTTGCCTCGTTAGAGGACGGAAACAATCTCCTATACCGTGCTTGAGAGAAAGATAAGCCTGTTAATAAACCACTTGCCTCGTTAGAGGACGGAAACCTCAATGCCATTTTGTATTGCTTCACGATGATTTAAATGAGTTAATAAACCACTTGCCTCGTTAGAGGACGGAAACTTTATGTTTGTGTATGTGTGTATATCAACCTCGAAACTCAGTTAATAAACCACTTGCCTCGTTAGAGGACGGAAACCAAGTACATTTTAATTCTTTTAATTTTTCTCTTGTTTCAAGTTAATAAACCACTTGCCTCGTTAGAGGACGGAAACACCTTTTAAGTAATACTCTTTCGCTAAATTAATTTGTTATAGCAAAACCAAAAAAACAATACAACATGAAGCTTGAATTGAGCGTCCCTGTCAGACAAGTATGCCACGACAAAAGGTATCAAGGGAACAGCGTAAGCCGAGGGTTTAATCCAGTTTAGGAATTGCTATATCTCGGAATCTGGCAATTTTACGGTTTAAATTATTATAATATTCTTTATGCATAAAATTTTAATAACTGGCTGTAGCAAAGGTTTTGGTTTGCTTTTTGCCGAATATTTAGCCAAATCAAATAAAAATTTCAAGGTTTTTGCTACGGCTCGCAATTTGCAAGAAGCTGGCGATCTTAAGGCTTTAAAAGAGCAATTTAATAATCTCGAAATTTTAGAATTAGATGTTTTAAATACGGCGCATATTGATGCAATTATTGATTTGATGGCGGTTGAAAAGATTGATGTTTTAATTAATAATGCGGGCTACGGCTTAATTGGCAAAATTATTGATTTAGAATCTGAGGCTTTATATAAACAATTTGCCACTAATGTTTTCGCTCCCACAGAGCTAACTCGCAAGCTTTTGCCTCATTTTAATTCAGACGGCCTAATTATTAATATAAGTTCAGTTGCTAGTTATTTGGGTTTGCCCTCTTTTGGAGCTTATTCTGCAAGCAAAGCCGCTTTAAATGCCCTTAGCATGAGCCTTGCCGCTGAAAATTCGGCTTTAGGTTTATCGGTTGCTGTTATTGAACCAGGGCCTTATAATACTCAATTTCGTGAATCAGTGAGACATTTAGGCGATGTAAGCGATTATCAACAAACACGTTCTAAGCTTTTTAAAACCCAAGAAAATGCCGCCGAAGTTGCCGAATTAATTTATAAACTAATTTGCCTTAAACAAAAAAATAAATTGCCCGCTTATTCAGAGATTCCAATTGGTTCAAATACTAATTTGTTGCGCTTTGCAAGCCGTTGGTTGCCTTTAGAATGGTTAGTTAATTTTATGATTTCTCAGTATAAATCGGCTTAATTTGGTTTTCCAGAAATTTTTATAAGCACAAACTTTTAGGCAATGCTAGGCTAAATTAATTAGAAAAACTTTTATTTAATTTATGAACTCTTTAGCTTTTACTTTAAAGGTCAATCAGGTTCTTTCTGAAATTGAAAAAGGAATTAGAGCCGATGGTGGTTTTTTGCAATTGCATGAAATTCAAGATAAAAAAATTAAAATATCTTTAGGCGGTGCTTGCGTACATTGTCCATCCAGCCAAATGACGATTAAATATGGAATTGAAAAACGTCTACAAGAAGAAATTGATCCAAGCATAGAAGTAATTGCCGTAACCGCTTTTTAGATAAATACTTGTGGCCTAAAAGACAAACATAAATATACTTCAACAATATTTTAGCTTGCCAGTTTGCTGTTTCAATGAGCTTAGGCCAAATATTATAATGTTTACTAAGAATTTATTTTTGAAAGATTTGTACTTAATAAGGAGAAGTTTTTATTTGTGTATTTGCCTGCATTGTAATTGAACTCCAGTCTTCTTCAACGCTTAGGGGTGGCTCAAATTCTACCTTTATAGTCTTGTTGCCATCATAAGCAGTCATAATAGGAATTTTGCCGTTTTTATCAACGCCACCTTCTATAGCAGAGTCTGGATTTATTCTTAGCTCTTGCGCTGCATAATCATCTAGGAATTTTCTTATTTTCGAAAATGTTACCAATACAGCGTTCACAGGTTCTGTACTCTTATTATGTATTACTTCTGCTCCCAGTCTGACTACTTTCTGTGCTGGATGTACTTGGGTATCCTTAATAGTGAAATCACTTGACGCATAAAAAATTTTGGCAGTTATTTGTATGTAGGGTTTGCTATAACCATTATTAAACCTTTGATTTTTTAACAAGTGTAAATTATATTAACGCAATATCAACTAATTATTACAAGTTTATAAATAAGTTCAAACAATTAATCTAACTATTCAGCTCACAAAGCCCAAAAGATAAACATAAATATGCTTTAACAATATTTTAGCTTGCCAGCTTGCTCTTTCAATAAGCTTGGGCAAAACCTGAATATTTAGGATAAACTGGCCAAAAGTTACATTATTTGGGCTATTTAATAATAAGTGAATCCCTGAACGGGAATTGTATCTTTAGCGGACGATTTTTCAAAATGTTAAAAAAAATTCTATCTAAAGGTTTTATTTGGTTTTCTTTGGTTTGTGGCTTAATAAGCGCAGTTCAAGCCGATGATTTTCATACTTATAATGGTTTTGATAATAGAGAAGCCTATTTTGGTGTGCATGATAGAATTCCAGAATATTATCGCCCCCGCACGGTAAACCCTTTAATGGCCATGCTACCTGAATATTCATTGACAGGACCTGGCTATATTTGTGAAAAACACCAAGCCCCGCCAGTTTACCGCTTGCCTTTACAGTGGGGACGTAATACTGGCTACCGTGAAGCAGATTGGTTTAATAATAGAATCATTGATATGCGTTATCATCCTACAAATTTTGGCGGCTACGATTATTAGGTTGTTTTTTTGTTCTGTATATTAGAACTCTTGCGAAATAAATTATAAAAACGTGAAACACCTCATTAAGAGAGGACTTTTTTATGGAATTTCGCAAAGTGTACTCCCCCCGCCCTCTTAACAGAGTGAGCTAGCGGTTTCCAGAAAAAATAAAAACTCCCCTCTCTGCTTGTGGAGAGGGGTTGGGGGTGAGGCTGTATTATTTTGCAAGAGGTGTATTTTGAATCTGAGTTAAATATTTCTTAGTCAAAAGCTTTATTTAAATCGACTTGAGTTTGCAATTTGGCTAATTTAATTGGTTTGAATTTATATTTTTCTAAAGTTGCCAAGCTGGGAGATTTATAAATCCAAAATATACCAATTAGCTCTTCGGATAATTCTTCTGATTCTGGCAAAGTGAAAGTAAGTTTTTGCGAATTATAAGAAACTTCTATTTCGTTTAGTTTTTGGGTTAATTGCCATTTATTGGTGGGCGAAAACATTTTAGTAGATTCATCATTAGTAGCTTTACTAAAACGATAATCACCGAAAAGCTTTAAGACTTTTTTGGGCAATTTAGGCTGATTTAAAAGGGCTTCCGCCTTAAAGTTCAAACCACGATTTACCTGCTCTGAATGAGGAAAACCAAAAAGCAAAAATGGGCCTTCGGGACGAACAATTGGGCAAAAAACATTTGGGCTAAAAGTATAACCTTGCGAATTTAGTAAAGCCGTTAATTTTTGTTCGGGGGAATTATTATCTTCATTGTCAGAATCATCAGCTGGCCCAAAACTATCAATACCGCCCACCGAATTACTTTCAGTAGTACTCATTAAAGATTGCTCTAAAACGCCTTTTATATTGCCATAAAGCTGTGTCCAAATTTGGTCTTTAACATTGTTTTCAGAAATAAAATCATCGAGACGCAGAAATTTTTTCTTTTTTAAATCAAAAGAACCAAAACGCCTTAAAGCTAAAGGATGTGCGCCGCCATAAAACTCGCTCGATAGGTCTGAAAGGCACATATATTCTTCTGTTAAAGATTCTATAAAAACTCTATTACTAATATTCCACTGACAAGAAAGCGTAATGTCTTTTTTATTGCCGCATAGAGAGCTTAAAGTTTCAATTGAAGCATCTTTTTCTTCATTACTTGGCACAAAACGAATTAAAGGTTCTTTTTCGCCAACTTTGTATACTTCGTCCCATTCCCAGATGATTTCCCAGCTTTTTTGAGCGGCTTTATCTTTTTGATGTTTTATATAAAAAAAATGTGCCTTGCCGTCTTTAGAAAACCAGCCCATTTGCGGACTAGACCAAGCCATTAGTTTTCGATTGTATTTTCCTCGTCCAACTAAAACACTGCCTTTGCTGGTTAAAAGCTGTACACCAACTATATTATTAGAATTACCAAACCACAAAAGCAAAAAACTAGCTAAAATAAGGCCAATTGCAATTAATGCGCTAAGCCAAATTAAATTATTTTTTCCTTTCAATTTTATTATTGGTTCAAGTGAAATCAAGCTTAAGAGAAAGGCCAACTCAACAAAGAGTACCATGAATGGCTGTCTTTTGCTTTAATCTATCAATCATTAAATAAAAAGTTCTAAATTTTATTTACACTTTTTCTAAAAACGTGCATAATTTATACTTTGTAATAAAAGTCAAAGGGGGAAACAACAGAAATTGGCTCAAGTTAGTTTATTGGACGCAAGGCTTGAAGCGGATAAAACTCAAGCAACTTCTCTTTATGGCACAATGGGTCGCCATGTTATTGCAGACTTAAGCGGCTGTAATAGCAAACTAATTTCCTCTGTTAGTTTCGTTCAAAGCATTCTCGAAGAAGCCGTTATTAAAGCGAAGGCTACAATTATTTCTTCGCGTTTTCATCAGTTTAGCCCAACTGGTGTAAGCGGCATTATTTTGCTCTCTGAGTCGCATTGTTCAGCGCATACTTGGCCAGATGAAGAATATGTTGCCATTGATATTTATACTTGTGGCGAACACGTTTTTCCTCAGGTTGCTTGCGATTATATTGCCGACAAACTAGAGGCTTCTTCTGTTTATATAACCTCTCTCGAAAGAGGCATGAGAAAACAAGGTACTTTTAGGCATGAAACCAAAAGCTCCAGAAACCTTCAATTGTTTTCGGGTTTTAATCAGTAAAAGGACCTTTTGTTTTGCCATCAATAAATTGCCTAATATAAGGGTTGTCATCGGTGTCAATATCACGGGTGCGCCCTTGCCAGACGATTTCGCCCTTGAATAAACAAATTATTTTATCGGCGGTATTTCTGATGGTTGAATGTTGGTGAGTTACCACAATGCCAGCTGTGCCTTCTTTGCGAGAAAGTTTATTCATATAATCTTCTAATAAAGTTGAATTAATTGGATCGAGGCCGGCTGTCGGTTCATCGTATAAAATTATTTGCGGATCGTTTACAATTGCCCGTGCAAAGCTTACCCTTTTTTGTTGGCCGCCTGAAAGCTCGTCTGGCATGGCATTATGAAATTCTTCTAAACCGACAATTTCCAAAGATTCATGCACTAAGTTTTCAATTTCATCTTTCCCAAGCCCAGAATCATGCAAAGCAAAAGCAATATTTTCAGAAACACTATAAGAATTAAGTAAAGCCGAATATTGAAAAACCATTCCTAATTTTTCTTCACGCAAAGTTATTTTGCCAGAATCGGCTGTTTGCAAACCCGAAATTATTTTGAGAATAGTTGATTTACCAACACCAGATGGGCCAATCACTGCCAAGGTTTCACCAGGATAAACAGAAAAACTTACATTCTTTAAGATCACCTTTTTTCCATATGCTTTATTTATATTTCGGGCTTCGAGGCTGGGTAATTGACCTTGAGGTATTTCGCAAAGTTCGGCTTGCATAATTTTTATAAGTGGTCTTTTAAGTTTAACAGTTTAATTCTAGATAGTTCTCTTGATCTAAAGCTTTTTTAGGGCAAAACAAAGGAATATATAAATAATTCAAAAAACATTTTGCCATGATAAATAATCAAAAAACATTTTGCCATGATAAATAATCAAAAAACATTTTCCAAAAGAGCGGCTTTAGATTTTGCTTTTGAAGCTCTGAAAAACCATTTTGCAATTTTAAGTTTAATTACTATTTTGATCTTTGGAGTTTATTTCTTTTTTAGTTTGAAGGAATTCCCCGAACTAATTAATTCAATAATAAACAAAACACCCAGTAAAGGAAATTTTGAAACTTGGATTTTGGTTGTTTCTCAGGTTGTGTTTTTGCCTAGTTTTTGCGCCGTGGCTCTTAAAATCTACGACAAAGCCAAGCCAGATTTTAAAGATACTTTACCTAAATTTTCGGCCATTTGGAAATTATTAGTAATTTGTTTATTAGGATTATTTGCTTATTTAATAGTTGTTTTTATAGCAATTATTTTTGGTTTTATTTCAGCATTAATTATAAAATCATTGCTTTCTAGCAAGATCTTTGCACTTGCAGGTATTATTCTTTTGCCTTTATTCTTTTTATTTTTCATAATTGCTTTAACTTATTTATATTTAAAACTTAAACTTTTTGTTTTTGCAATTATAAATAACTCTCTAAACCCTTTTGAAGCCCTAAAACAAAGCTGGCAAATAACCAAAGGTAATACTTTCAATTTGTTTGTATTGCAATTAATAATTCATATTATTCCAGCTATAATTTTGGTTCTATTTATGCTTACCGCAATTGCTCAACGCATCAGTATTTCTACAGGCCAAATATTTTTAGCTATTTATTATATTTTATATTTTTTTGCCTTTGCAATTTCGGTTTTAGCCGATGCTTATATCTACAGGCAACTTGAGCCAGCGAAAGAGGTTTAATTTATGATAAATAATCAAAAAACATTTTCCAAAAGAGCGGCTTTAAGTTTTGCTTTTGGGGCTTTAAGAGACTATTTTATTTTCTTTTTATTCTTTGCTCTTATTTTATTTGGCTTATATTCTCTTTTTGGACTATATGAATTTTCGTCTGAAATGAAGGCCATTTTGGCAAAAATACCGCAAGCTTTTTCACTTAAAAAGTCTAGTATTTGTAGTTATGTTTCTTATATATTTTTATTGCCTGGAATTTGCAATATTGCGTTAAAAATTTATGATCGAAATGAATTTACTTTTGCAGACATCTTCTCAAATTTTTCTGTTATTGGCAAGAATTTATTAGTTTGGTTGTTATTTTTGATTAGTGTTTTGATTTTTGCGGCAAGTGCGTATATTTTTGCAGGAATTGCAAGTTTTATTATTCTTCTTTTAGGTACTAAACAAGGTTTTCTTCTTGATAGTGGTGTACTGGGTGTGATTTGGGTTTTAATAAGCTTTTATCCTAGTTTAAAAATTAGCCTATATCTTTTTGCCATTATAGACAAATCTTTAAGCTCCATTCAAGCCCTTAAATATAGCTGGCGAATGACCAAAAATAATATGATAAATATAATTATATTGTTTTTATTTTTACATACCTTGCCAAGCATCTTTTTATTTTTAATTAGGCTTTTTGTAATGGGTAAGTGGATTAGCATTGGAATAGGTACGGTTTTTATGAGTATTTATTATATTTTATATGCTTTTACTTTTATGTTAGAGATTTTAGTTTTAGCTTATATCTACAGGCAACTTGAGCCAGCGAAAGAGGTTTAATTTATGGTAAATAATCAAAAAACATTTTCAAAAAAAGCGGCTTTAGGTTTTGCTTTTGAGGCTCTGAAAAATCATTTTGGAATTTTAAGTTTAATTACTATTTTGATGTTTGGATTTTGTTTTTGGAAATTGCTAATAATAATTGTTTTTACTCCAACTATAGCTCCAACTATTAAAGATTTAGCTGTGATTATTCCTATAATTTTATTTTTACCGAATCTTTGTTTAGTTGCTCTTAAAATTTGTGATCACAAGAAGCTAGATTTCAAAGATGTTTTACCTAAACTATCGATTATTGGGAAAACATTAACAATTGTATTGTGGGAGATATTTGTTTATTTAGCATTTATTTTTATAATAATTATTTTTGTTCTAGCATTAAGATTTACTGGAAATTTTTCAATTAACAAAATTTTTTCTATACCTTATTTTGTTTTGTTTTTTCTTTCAATTACCCTAACTTATTTATATCTAAAAATTAAGCTTTCTATTCTTGCAACTTTAGACAAATCTTTTGAGCCTTTACAAGCAATAAAATACGTTAAGCAAATTACCCAAAATAATACCACAAATTCACTCTTACTTGTACTAACAATTTATACTATTGCCTTTTTAATTTTGCTTTCAATTATATTAGGAATCATTTGTAAATGTATTAGTATTCCTTCAAGACAGATTCTTTTGGTTGCATATCATGGTTTATACTTTTTCGCCTTTATAATTTCAACTTTAGCTGACGCTTATATCTACAGGCAACTTGAGCCAGCCAAAGAGGTTTAATTTATAGTTTTTTGATTTAAAGCTTTTTTGCCTCATTGCTGGCATTTATAGGCTTAAAAATAATGCTAGACTTTTGAAAAAACAAAGTTAAAAAATGCAAACAAATACTATAAAAGAAGGAAAAGCCAAAAAGTTTCACTGGGACGGTGTTTCAGACAGTTGTGAATTAGAATTTAAAAACACTTTAACCGCTTTAAATGGCCAAAAAACTGAAGAACTCGAAGGCAAGGGAGTTTTAGCGGCCAATATTTCGGCTAAATTATTTGAATTTTTGAATGAACAAAACTTAAAAACCCATTTTATAAAAAAAAGTTCTGATAACACTTTAGTTGTTCAGCCGCTTACAATGATACCTTTAGAGATTGTTGTCCGTAATTATGCCGCTGGCAGTTTATGCACACGTTTGGGTTTTAAAGAAGGCGAAAAACTTAAAAAACCACTTATACAGTTTCATTTAAAAGATGATGCCTTAAATGACCCATTATTAGCCGAAAGCGAAATTTTATATTTAGAAATTGTCTCTCTGGAACAGCTTAATCAAATTAAAAACTATGCTTTGTGCGTCAATTGGCTTCTTACAACTTTGTTTGAGCAAGTTAAGATTGGCCTTGCTGATTTTAAGCTTGAATTTGGTTTTGATAAAGCTGGAAATTTGCTTTTAGGCGATGAACTAAGCCCTGACAATATGCGTCTTTGGGATAATTTTGACTCAAACCAAAAACTCGACAAAGACCGCTTTAGACAAAATTTAGGCCATATTTTAGAAAATTATCAAATTGTGCTTGAGCGTATTTATCTGGCTTTAGCAAAAAAAGATATACAAACCCCTGCCGTGCCTCTCAAAATAAGGCTATACATAAAACCGCAAGCTGGCCTTTTAGACCCAACTGGTCGCACTTTAACTGATTCTAGTAATCGCTTGGGTTTTACCGAAGTTGAGGCCATTAAAGCGGGCAAAATGCTTGAACTTGAATTAAATGATTATCGTTTAAATTTAATTGAAGACCTTTGTGAGAGAATTTTAGTTAGCCCTGCAATCGAAGAATATAGTTATGAAATAGTTGTTTAAGCTATTCCCAAGGGGAAGAACCTTGGCCAAAAATTTTCTCTTTAAAGTTTTGTAGCTTAGTATTTTGTATATAATTGCTCGGAATACCGATTGTTTCTTGATAGATCATTTGCTGACTAAAATGGTCTTTAAAAACCAAAATATGCTCAAAAGAGGGAAAATCAAGTTCAAAAGCAATTTGCCCCTTGGCCGAATTATTTGGCTTAATTGTCTGAGAGAGCAAATTATTAATTTTAAAATCGAGTGAAAGCCCACTTGGCATAATTTGACGATTATAGGGCCCTAAAAGCATAAAATCACTCCCCGAAAGCTGGCGGCCAGTATTATTTTCAATTTCAAGGTCAAGCAAATAATTAAAACTGCCCAATTCATCTTTAAGTAGCTTTTTAGAAATTATTTTTAGGTTTAAGCCAGATACGGCAAATTTAACTGGTTTATTTTCCGCAAGCGGTTCAGCTACTGGCAAAACTAAACTTTGTTCTAAATTAATTTTCAATTCATCGCCCGGCATTAAATGTCCCGCTTTGCCCTTTTTAACCACTGAGGCAATTGTGCCAATTAATAAACCAATACCCGCTCCGCTGGCCAAAATATATTGCGGTTGAACCGCCAAAGCCAAAACGCCCGCAACCTGATAGGCCACCAAAGCACCAGCCGCCGCACCACCACTTGCAAAACTTCCTAAACGAGCCGCACCACGAGCAATATTTTGGCCTTTAGTTAAATGGTTTTTGCTTTGTGTTAGATTAGCCTCTTTAAATTCTAAGGTTTTGCCTTTAGGTGTTTGTAAGCCTTTAAAGGCAATTTGTATATTTCCATCACGGCCAAAATGTTTAGGCGCAATAACTTTAGAAACATTACCAAAAAATTTAGTGCCTTTCGGCAAAACCAAATCACCGCTTACCAAAATTGGCTCTGTAAGTTCGCTCACAATCGGATCGCCTTCTTTGGGTGGTATAAAATTGCCTTCCAAATCCCAATTGTCTAAATAGGCTTCTTGGCTCATTGGCAGAGAAACAATTTTAAGTTTCATTGGCGTACCTGCTGAAATTGCTCTTTCAACCGAACCTTTAAGCACAATTTCTTCGGTTTGCGCTGGCTTATTTATGGGGGTTTCTTCAGCCAATACCGAAAAAGCTAAAGTAAAAATTAAAAAAACTTTTAGTAAATTTTTCATATTTGAGCAGTTTTTTCTGGGCATTTTTGCATTCATTAATGCTCTATTTTATACTTTCTTTAGTTTATTTTATTTTAGGTTTTATTTGAATATCAATGAAAGAACAATATAGCAATACTCTGATTTCTATTGTTAGTCCAGTATATGCGGCTGAAAAAATAATAGATTTATTAATAGAACGAATTATTATTGAAGTATCAAAAATCACAGACAACTTTGAAATAATTTTAGTTGAAGATGGTTCTCAAGACAATAGCTGGCAAAAAATAGAACAAAATTGCAAAGAAGACAATAGAGTAAAAGGTATTAAATTAAGTCGTAACTTTGGACAACATTATGCTATTACAGCTGGCTTAGAGTATGCAAAAGGAGAATGGATAATAGTTATGGATTGTGATTTACAAGATTTGCCAGAAGAAATTGCAAACTTATACAATAAAGCTCAAGAAGGTTATGATATTGTTCTGGCATCCAGAGAGCAAAGAAGAGATAGTTGCCTAAAATGTTTTTTTTCTTGGGTCTTTTATAAAATACTTTCTTATCTTTCTGGTACAAATTATGATTCTTCTATTGGAAACTTTGGTATTTATCATTCAAAAGTAATTGGAGCAATTTGTAGAATGAAAGAAAATATAAGAATATTTGCAATTATGATTCAATGGATTGGTTTTAAACAAACTAAAATAAAAGTTCAACATGGCAAAAGAATTGAAGGCAAAACTACTTATAATTTTACTCGTTTATTTAATTTAGCCTTAGATACAATTTTGTCTTACTCTGATAAACCTATTCGTTTAACTATTAAATTTGGTTTTATAATTTCTTTATTAGCTTTTATATCGGCTTTTGTAATAATATTAAAATATTTAGAAGGTAAAATAACAGTATTAGGTTATGCTAGTTTAATAGTTTCTATTGTTTTTTTCTCTGGTTTAATCATGATGACATTAGGAATAATTGGCTTGTATATTGGTAAGATTTTTGAAAGTGTAAAAAACAGACCATTGTATTTAGTGGACAAAGAAATACTGTGAAAATACCCAAATATGCAGATACGGAACTTACAGGATTTATTCATATATGAAAGTTGAATTTGTGAATTTGAAAGAAGTTAGTAATTCTTTGCAGATGGAAGTAAGAAACTGGAGAAATGCACAATATATTACAAAATTCTTTCAAATCCCACATATTAATGAAAAAACTCACAAAAATTGGCTTTTAAGTTTGCATGAAGATAAGCCTAGTAATATCGCTTTTTTAATTAAAGTTAATGATAAATTTGTCGGACTTGCATATTTTTTAAAAATTGACTACTTTAACAAGATTGGGGAGTGGGGTATTTTTATGAAAGATGAATTTTCTGGTAAAGGTTTAGGGGCATATATTGAATATAAAATGCACGAAATGGCTTTTGAAAAACTAGGGTTGTATAAATTGAACATATCTGTTTTAGAAAACAATCAATCAATAATTCAAATGCATCAGAAATTTGCATATAAAATAGAAGGTGTATTGAAAAAGAATATTGTAAAAGACGAGAATAGGCTTGATGTTTATTTATTAGGTCTATTTGCCGAAGAATGGATGGTAAAAAAAGAAGAGTTAAAACATCTTCTCAACAGGTATGAGGTGAGTTTATGAAAATAGCGATAGAATTTTTATAATTAATACAACTATAAAAATAAATAAAAAATGACAAATCAATTTCAAATTATAAATGGTATTAAATGTTATGCTCCTAAATTGGCTTACCAAAACACTCATTTTTCAGAAACAGTATTTCAATTTTTGTACTCGGCTGAGGAGAAAAACTTTTGGTTTTGTTTTTTTGAACCACCTCATCAATATGAGAAAAGAAAATTAGAAGCAAAATTGAAAGACGCTAGTTTTAAAGTAAAATATATTAGTTCTTTTTTTTCTATACTTTTTCCATTAATGTATTTATCTCGTTTATTACAAAGAAATAATTCTATTAATAAAGAAAACGAAGAAGCTGAACTGAAAGAATTACAATTAAACAAGTATGTAAATAGTATGTTTTTGCAAATTATGAAAATAGATGAGTATTTAATAAAACAAAATATAGCTCTTCCTTTTGGTGGTTCGTTGATAGCAGTAGCACAAAAAATATAATATATGAAAATCCCATTTAATAAGCCTTATTTTACAGGTAAAGAAACTGAATATATAAGACAAGCGGTTTCTTCTGGTCATATTTCTGGCGATGGAAAATTTACAAAAAAATGTCATGAGT
This sequence comes from Candidatus Caenarcanales bacterium, assembly GCA_947494115.1. Classification (GTDB taxonomy): domain Bacteria; phylum Cyanobacteriota; class Vampirovibrionia; order Caenarcaniphilales; family Caenarcanaceae; genus CANLTT01. The sequence goes on along the minus strand of CANLTT010000040.1, from coordinate 1,151 downwards.
TTTTTGAAGAAAAATATAAATTTAAAAAATGTTTACTTACAACTTCTTGTACTGATGCTTTAGAAATGTGTGCCATACTGCTTGACATAAAAGAAGGAGATGAAGTTATTGCACCGAGCTATACTTTTGTGAGTACGGTAAATGCTTTTATTTTGCGTGGTGCCAAAATTGTTTTTGCTGATAGTGAAATTAATAATCCTAATATTGATATAAGTAATTTAGAAAAATTAATAACAAGGAAAACCAAAGCAATTATAGTAGTACACTATGCAGGTATAGCTTGTGAGATGGATTCTGTAATGGCCTTGGCTAAACAATATAATTTATTTGTAGTAGAAGATTCTGCGCAAGCCATAGATAGTTATTATAAACACAAACCTTTAGGCAGTATTGGGCATTTAGCAACTCTTTCTTTTCATGAAACAAAAAATATTATTTCGGGTGAAGGTGGCATGCTTATTATTAATGATGAAACTTTTATTGAGAGAGCAGAAATTATTAGGGAAAAAGGTACTAATCGTTCTCAGTTTTTTAGAGGTGAAATAGACAAATATAATTGGATTGATATTGGAAGTTCTTTTTTACCGTCTGACATTATTGCCGCTTTTTTATATGCTCAATTAGAAAATTTAAATCATATTCAAGATCGACGAAAAAGTATTTGGCAAAGCTATTATAAACAACTTTTACCGTTAAAAGAAGCTGGAAAAATACAATTACCTTTTATACCAGAATATTCGACTTGTAATGCTCATTTGTTTTATATTATATGCCGCAATTTACAAGAAAGAACAAATTTAAATAATTACTTAAAAGATAAAAATATAGGAGCTATTTTTCATTATTTACCTTTACATAAATCCCCTTATTATCAAGATAAACATGATCAAAGAACTTTACCGAATTGTGATAAATTTTCTGACTGTTTGTTAAGATTACCTTTCTTTTGTGAATTAGGATATTATGAGCAATTATTTATTACTGACCATATAAAATTATTCTATGAACAATACTCTAAATAGTATTCAATTTAAAAATAAATTATTTGTTTTACTTTTTACTTATATAATTTCTATTAGTATTTTTTCTTTTAATTTATTTATCAGAAAAGGTTTAGAAACAAATTATTTTGAATTGTTTAATATATTAGG
>CANLTT010000039.1 GCA_947494115.1 Candidatus Caenarcanales bacterium | reverse complement strand
AAGCATAATTTCGGCTTTAAATTGTTCTAAAAAATATTTTCTAGAATTTTGACCAAAGATTTTTCTTTTATTTTCGTCTTCAATTAAATCTAAAAGTTTTTCTTCTAGCTTGGCTAAAGAATGAATTAAATAACCATTAGTGTTTTCTTGAATAATTTCTTTAATGCCGCCAACATCCGAAGCAATTAAAGGTAACTCCGCTCTCATAGCTTCTAAAAGGCTTATAGGTAAACCTTCTCGGTCTGAGATTAAAGCAAAAATATCGGCTGATTGCAAAACTTTATCCGCTGGAACAACTTCGCCTAAAAATTTAATATTGTTTTGTAGTTTATATTTTTCAACTAAAGCCTCGTTCTTGGCTCTTTCTGGGCCATCTCCTGCAAGTAAAAGCCCAATTTGTTTATTTGTTTTTGGCAAAATATTTTTAAAAGCTGTAATTAATAAATCTGGTCTTTTGGGTTTTGCAAAGCGGCTAATCATCAAAATGTCTATTTGGTTTTTTTGTTTGCTTATTTTGTTTATTGGTTTATTTTGTATGCCATTGCGAATTGTAATTAATTTGTTTCGGGCAATAAATTTGGTTTCTAAAGCCAATTGGTGGTCAAACTGCGAAACGCAAATAATTTTTTGACAAAGCCAACTGCAAAAAACTTCGCTAATTAAAGCCATATTTCGGGCTAAAAAACTAATTTCAGGATGAAAAGCCCAGCCATGAGCCGTAAAAATACTTGGGATTTGACAAAAGAAAGCGGCCATTCGCCCCAAAATACCAGCTTTAGAAGAATGGCAATGAATTAAATTTGGTTGGTATTTTTGAATGACTTTAATAATTTCAAATAAAGCTTTTAAATCGTGCAAGGGTGAGATTTTGCGAATTAAATTTGGGCAAATTTCAAAAGGAATTTTTAGTTCTTTTAATTTTTCACTCAAAAAACCTTCAGAGCCAAGCAAAACTAAAAATTCAAATTCTGGCTTTAGCCCTTCTAATAGCTCAAGTAAATGCATTTGCGCACCACCACATTCAGCCAAAGTAATTACTTGAAGTATTTTCATAAATTCGATTTTTAAATATAACATTTCTTGTTTTTTGCGCAAACTTGTTATTTTTGTATTGGTGTGGATAATTATTTGTTTTTATTGAATTTGTGTCGAAAAATGTCAAAAAACACCAATTAACAAAATTTAATATTAGTGGTGTGGTTAATTATTTATGTATAATCCCCTAATTTAACAAATATTAACTCTCTACAAAATCGGTTTTTAAATCTAATTTTTAGGCTAAATAGCTGAACTTTTTCATAATTCTGTATTTCGTTAACAAATTAAAACTGTAAAACCCTTATGTTATAAGCCAAAACAAGAATTCATTGTAGTTTTCTTAAAAAAGCCCTCTTTTTGTTTCTTCCTAATTAGGGCATAATTATTATGTAAATTTACTAATACATATTTCTGCAGGAGATTTTTTTTAATGCTGAATTTGCTAATGGCCTTCTCTTTGTTTATGTCTAGTTTGAGCTTTTCGCCTAGTCCGACTGCTCAAATGGCAAATACAGGGCTACCAATTTCTGCTGGCTCAGCGTCAGCTCCTCTCCAAAATAGTCCTGTTGGAGACTTATTAATTGCTGTTAATGATTTATCTTATTCTAATTCAGAAGATGACGATGATAACTGGAATGAAAGTAGTGATAATACAGAAGAACTAAATTCTTCTAATTCGTCTAATGATTATGTTTCTAAGTTAGATTCTATGGAAAATGATTTAGTTGCTTATCATGATGAAGATGAACCTATCGGTTGTGGCCCTGCGGCACGTCGTTGCGCTCCAAGCGTACGCCATTACCAGCCAAAAGCACGTCGTTGTGCTCTAAAGGCTCGTCGTTGCGAACCAAGACCAGTAAAACGTTGCTGTCAACCTAAAGCACGTCGTTGTGCTCCAGTTGTGCGTCATTGTGCACCAAGACCAGTAAAACGTCAATGTGCTCCTACCGTTCGCCACTGCGCTCCAGTTGGTTGTGGTCGTCCAGCTCCTCACCGTTGTGCTCCAAGAGCAGTAAAACGTCAATGTGCACCTACCGTTCGCCACTGTGGTCCAGTTGGTTGCGGTCGTCCAGCTCCTCACCGTTGTGCCCCTCGTTCTTACGAAGAGAATAATGATGATGACTTAGACGTTGTAGAACCAAATTATGGTCGTCATGATGTTAGAGGTGAAGAATTAGAACGCCCAATGCCAAGACCAAGACCTAATTTAGAAAGCCCAGAACTACCTGTTGAAGAATCTTATGCAAGCCCTAGAGGTTCAACCATAAGTAGCCAACAGTCAGTAAGAGGTCTTTGGTAATTTAAGTTATAAATTTCAATTAATTAAGGTTAGCTTTGTTTATGCGAGCTAGCCTTTTTTTATTTAAATTTTGGGTGAAGCTAATGATTTTGGTTTAAACTATTTCTTTATTTTAATTATGAAAATACTTGACCGCTATATTATAGGCGAATGTTGGCTTCCTTTTAGCTCTGGTTGCGGGATTGTAACAGGTGTTTGGCTTGGAGCTGACCAAGTAAGAGAAGTATTTAAGCTTTTATCACAAACTAATATTGATTTTTCAATTGCGTTTTCTATTATTTTGCTTAATATTCCTAAAATTTTACTTATAACTATTCCCGTGGGTGTTTTATGGGCAACTTTTTTGGTTTTTAACCGTTTGTCCAGCGATTCTGAAATTATTGCAATGCGTGCCGCCGGCATAAGTTTTGTAAGAATAACTTGGCCAGCCGTTTTATTTGGCCTTATTATGACGGCAATTAGTTTTTTTATCAGTGAAGTTGTAGTTACTTGGACAGAACCGACCGCCAAGAGAATAGAATTTGCCGCCGCATATGGTTTGCCTTTTTCGCCTTCCATGGATGATTTTACTTATTTTGAACGTTCGGGTGGTAAGCGCATTGGACAAGGTGGTTTAAAAAGGCTATTTCATGTTAAAAATTGCGATCCAGTCAATAATAGCCTTAAACAGGTAACCATTTTAGACTTTTCAAAAGAAGGTATTGAACAGCTTTATTTTGCCAAAGTTGGCCGTTGGAATATCGAAAAAGGTGGCTGGGAATTGTTTAATGGCATTAGTTATTATGTTTCACCAGAAGACCCTGCGGGAAAAGGCCATACCTCTCGTTTTGAACGGATTTTAATTCCAGCTGGAAAATCAACCGACGATTTAATCAAAAAACTAAATGAAGTAAAATCGCAAACACTTTTTGAGCTTTATCAAATGCTTTCTAATCAGGATAAATTGAATATTCAAACCGAAAACTTTAATAAACTTAAAATGCTTTTTCACCAAAGAATTGCTTATCCTTTTTCTTCTGTGGCTATTGCTTTGGCTGGCGCACCTTTAGGCGTTTTAGGTAGACGCTCGCGCACAAATTGGGGTTATATTCAGGTTGGTATTTTGATTTTTATGTATTATGCTCTGCAAAGTGCCATGAATTCAATGGGGGATTCAGGAAAAATGAATGCTTTATTGGCCGCTTGGATTCCAAATTTAGTTTTAGGCTCAATTGGTTTAGGTATTTTATGGCGCAGATCAAGCTTTGTAAGCTAAATAATTTCTTTTCTGGTGTAAATGCGTGGCAAACGTGCTCTTAAATCGCAGGTAATTTCATATATAATTGTGCCTAAAATTTGTGCCCATTCATTCGTTTCAATTTTTGGTTCTTGACTTGCGCCACCCAGCAAAGTAATTTTATCGCCAACTTTTATTTTAGCTCTAAAATCGCTCACATCAAAACTCATTTGATCCATTGAAATTGTGCCAACTTGTTTAATAAATTCACCTTCATAAAGTCCTCGTAAGCGATTTGACAAACCACGCTTGATTCCATCGGCATAACCTAAAGGCAATAAAGCAATTAAACTGTCTTTTTCGGCTGTCCAAGTTAAATTATAACCAATGGCTTCTCCTTCATCTAAAGCTTGCAGTTGTGAAATACGTGCAATTAAACTTAAAGCTGGCCTCAAATTGTACATACTAAGCCCAATGCGCACCATATCAAAATGCAAATCGGGGCAATCTAAAGCTGAACTAGCAGAAAGATGTTTCAAACCAAGCTTTTCTGGCTCAAATTCATCAATTACTTTTTTAAAACGGTCAGCTTGCACCTGCGAAAAAAAACTATTACCATGGCAAGCTAAATGGCTATAAACTCCCTTTAGGCTGAATAAATCTGGTTTTTGCAAAATATATTCAATTAAATTACAAGCCATTTTATTCCATTTTGCACCACTTCGATTCATGCCAGTATTAATTTTAACCTGCAAGCTAATAGGCCTAAAGCGTGGTTTTATGAGCTTTTCTAATTCTTTTATTTGCTCAAGACTAGAAACTGTTATTTGCAAATTATGCATTAAAGCTTGTCCTAAAGCCCAAACTGGAATTGGACTTAAAATGAGAATTTCTTGTTTAACCTTGGCATCTCTTAGTTGAATTCCTTCGTCTACAGAAGCAACTCCAAAATAATCAACTCCACAAGCTTCAAGTAAAGGCGCAATTGTCGAAGCACCGTGTCCATATGCATCACTTTTAACAACTGCCATCAGCTTGGTGTTTGCAGACAACTGGCCACGGATTTGCTGATAATTATATTCAATTGCATTCAAATCTATTTCAAGCCAAGCATCACGGCTAAAAGCAGATTTTCCATTTAAGCGAGGTCTAATTGTCATTTGATCCAAGTTTAGCTTATGATTTAATATTAATGATTTCTGTTAATTTAGTTTTGTTTTTTATATTTCTTAAGACTAATTGCTTCTAGACAGACTTCAATTGCTTCTTCTCTAAGATTTGAAAAAGACTTTTAAATAATATGGCCAAAAAAACAAAAAGTGCCGGCTGGTTTTGCAAAGAATGCGGTTATGAATCAATCAATTATTTGGGGCGCTGTCCAGCTTGCAGTACTTGGTCTAGCTTTATAGAACAACCAAGCGAAAAAATTACGAAATCGGTTTCACCGACGGCCTCGGCTGTTTTATCTTCTTTTGTAATTAAATCTACCGAAGGCAGGGCAATTAAGCTAGCTGATATTTTGCTTGAAGAAAAAAAAATTAGAACTACCACAGGTTTTCCTGAATTAGACCGTGTTTTGGGCGGCGGTTTACAAAGTGGTTCTTTTATTTTGATGGGCGGCGACCCCGGTATTGGAAAATCGACTTTATTACTTCAGGTTGTTGGCCATTTGAGTGCGCTTGGCAAAAAAGTTTTGTATGTTTCGGGCGAAGAATCTTTAGACCAAGTTAAAAGTCGTTCTTTGCGTTTAAATGTAGACCAAAACCTGCTTTTTATGGCCGAAACCGATCTTGAAAATGTTTTAAGCGAAATTGAAAAAATAAAACCCGAATTATTAATTATTGATTCAATTCAGGCTATTCATCTTGGTTCTAAAGATTCTTTCCCTGGTAGCCCGTCCCAGATTAGAGATTGTGCTAGCTTGCTTATGCAAATTGCTAAAAAAGCCAATATTACAACCATCTTAATTGGACATATAACTAAAGAAGGTAATATCGCTGGCCCTAAGCTTTTAGAGCATATGGTTGATGTTGTTTTGTATTTTGAAGGCGATAAACAAAATTATTTTCGTATGGTGCGTGGAGCCAAAAATCGCTTTGGACCAACCGATGAAGTGGGTTTATTTGAAATGACTGAACAAGGTCTTTCTGAGGTGAAAAATGCCAGCGCTTTGTTTTTATCGGGTGAGCAAAAGCCAAGCACGGTGGTAACGGCAACTTTGCAAGGCAGTCGAATTTTGCTCGCTGAGATTCAGGCTTTGGTGGGTTATACCAATTATCCTCAGCCCAAGCGCATGGTAAACGGCTTAGATTATAATCGTATTGGACAAATTGCGGCTGTTTTAGAGCGCAGAGTGGGTATTCAACTTTCTAAGCAAGATATTTATGCCAGCGTAGTTGGTGGTTTATTTATTGAAGAGCCAGCCGCCGATTTAGCGGTGAGTTTAGCGATTATAAGCTGTGTTCGCAATTTACCAATTCAAGGTAATTTAATTGCCTTCGGCGAAATTGGCTTGGCTGGCGAATTAAGAGCTGTAACTAAAATTGAAAACCGCTTAAAAGAAGCTCTCAAATTGGGTTTTACAAAAGCAATTATTCCTAAAATTAATTTAAAACTAAATTTGCCAAAAGAAATGACAATTTATCAGGTTAGCCGAGTGAGTGAGGCTTTGACTTTTGCTTTTGCTAAAAAATAAAAAGCTTTAAATTTTTGTTTTCTGCTATTCGGTCTTGAAAAGCAAAACTTGACAAAAAAAAATATATTTATTAAGATGACTAACTGAGTGGTTAAAATAGCTAGCAAACCTTGATCGAAACAAACAAAATTTATACCGAAGAAGAACTATTTTTTCAGCAAGTTCATCAACAAACTACGCTTGAAGGTTTTGAGCAATTATGGCAAGCCACCGAAGATTCTTTACCCGCTAATTATAAAACCCCTTTTGAAAGACTAAAAGATCAGCACGAAGAGCAAATTCTTTATTTAGACGATGCTTTGAGCCTTTTGCAAAAAGAAAACTTCCAGCTTCGTGAAGAAATGGCCGAAATGCAAAGTAAATTAGAAATTTATAAAAAAGTCTCAGAAGATTATGTCAGCATTTTAGAACTAAATAGAGCTTTAACCAAACAATTAAATTCCGTAATGGGTCTAAGAGAAAAAGAACAAAACCAAATTAAAGCTCTCAAAGTTCTTTTAGCTTAATTAATACCAGCTTCTTCCTGCGCCACTTGGCCAATAAACCGTATTTGTGTGCGTGCCATATATTGTTGAATAGGCTTGTGTTGTCGGCACATATGAAGGTTGTGGATAATAATAATTTTGTGGTTGTGGGTTTTGATAAACCAATTGAGGCTGTAATGGAATAGTTTGAAAATTAGCTTGAACTTGCGGCATATAAGAATTTTGGCTAGGCATGAATGAATTTAATTGGGCTGGATCAATTTGTTGAATTGGAGAACTTTGTGGATTACCAACTGGAACTGCCATTAAACCTTGATTAGCTAATAATTGCTGAATTTGTGCAGGTAAAGCATTTGCGTTAATAGTTTGTGCGGTCATAGTAGAAATCGCGTTTGGATTGCCTAAAGATAAAGCTCTAGTTTGAATTTGTCCGCCAGCAATTGGAATATTTTGAGACAAACCATTAAAGTTTTCTTGCGCCGAAGGCAAAATTGGTTGATTATTGGCATTTAAGCTTAAAGTTGGTCGAGAATTTGTTAATTGCTCAAGGCTGATTCTGCCCTCTTTTAAAGCCACCATTTCATCTTTGGTTATTTGAATAGCTTGTTTGTTTGGGCTATTAGCTTGAACTTGCGGCATATAAGAATTTTGGCCAGCCATGAATGAAGCTAATTGGGCTGGGTCAATTTGTTGAATTGAAGAACTTTGTGGATTGTTAACTGGAGCTGTCATTAAACCTTGATTGGCTAATAATTGCTGAATTTGTGCAGGTAAAGCATTTGGGTTAATAGTAGAAATTGCGTTTGGATTGCCTAAAGATAAAGCTCTAGTTTGAATTTGTCCGCCAGCAATTGGAATATTTTGAGACAAACCATTAAAGTTTTCTTGCGCCGAAGGCAAAATTGGTTGATTATTGGCATTTAAGCTTAAAGTCGGACGAGAATTTGTTAATTGCTCAAGGTTGATTTTACCTTCTTTTAAAGCTACCATTTCGTCTTTGGTTATTTGAATAGCTTGTTTATTTGGGTTACCCGAAGGCAAAATTGGTTGATTATTGGCATTTAAGCTTAAAGTCGGACGAGAATTTGTTAATTGCTCAAGGCTGATTTTACCTTCTTTTAAAGCCACCATTTCGTCTTTGGTTATTTGAATAGCTTGTTTATTTTGGTTGGCTGAAGCTAAATTAGGCAAGTTTAATGTCTGGCTTATTTCTTGGGTAATTTCTTGAATTAAAGCTTGCCGAGGCGGATGCGGATCTTGCGTATTTTGAGTAGTGGGCAAAAAGTTTTCTGTGGGCGGGTTTATTTGGGCTGTGCTTTGAATATTGTCCCCTCGGCGTATTTTACTAACAAAGTCCATGGCTTGCTTTTCAGCTGAAAAAGAACACCAATTGCTTGAGTTCAAAAAACCATGACATAAATGATAAGTTCGCCCTCTCAATGGAATGCTATAAGCTTTATAACCTGCTGATTTTGTATGATTGGCCTCGACATCAATAATAGGCAATTTGCTTGGGCCTTTTTTTAACGGGCTAGCGCAATTTTGTAAAAACTCATCCACGATTTTTTTCTCATTCGGAATTAGTGGGCTACCCAAATAACCGCCTTCACAAATTACATAACCAAGTTTTTCTTCTGAGGCTTTGTCTGTGCCGGGTATATGCCAGCGGTTTTCTTCGTCTGCTATAAAAATGCCAGCGGGAGCATTAAAACTAAAAGCCCCTAAAGAAATTAAAGTTAGCCCAATTAAAAGAGATTTACGCATAGAATTAATGGTTTTCCTATCGAAGATATGCCTTAATTTAGCCAAGAATTCCGCCCTTAAGCTATTCAAATGATTTTGCTCGTTTCTTTACCAACTGCGACCTTTGGCCATTTTTTAAACTACTTGCTTTAGCTTGTTTTCGGTTAAAGAAACTATAGTAAGCAAGTGATTCGCTCGGGGACATCCCTCTGGGTTTGCAGAATTGCCTTAATTTAAAATCTTCGACCTTTTGGCTTTTTAGAAAAATAAACTTCTTTTAATTAAATTTTAATTCTGTCAATTTATATTAAGAATACAAATTTTAAACTTAATAATTTATGAATGCCATTAATAACACTAATCTGCCCAACAGCCTTGTCAAAACAGATTTTCCTAAACCCATTTCAGCAAAAACCAAAGAAAAAACTCAAGAATTATCAACAACACCAGCTGAAAGAATTGATTTGGCTCAAGTTGGTAATTCTCCTACATTTATAAGACAGTACAAAGGCAAGCCAATAAGGGTAGAAGATGCCATGCTTAAAAATTCTATTCTTTTAACAGAAGAAGATCCCATATTTGAAAACTACTCTATCCCTAATGATGGACGAAGCGGCTCACTCGTGGACTCTCTTCAGTCAGAAAACTCAAAAGATGTGAATACTCAAAATTCTAAGGGCCTCACTGGTAGTACAGAGCTTGACCATTTACTCTTGTCAGCTCAAGAAGTTGCAGTTGGTTCAGGATCAATAGAAAAAGTATTTAATACACTCGTAGAATATTTTGAGGAAATAAAAAATGGAAAAACCTCAGCTAATGATATAAATGACTTTTCAGAAAATATATCCACCATAAATAAATTGATTGAAAAGTTTGGCATAGAATCTACAATTGGTTTTCTTATGGAATGGAATTTTCCAAGCTGGTGGATAGAAAACACAAATAAATTACCGAATTATGAGCCGCCCGATTATGAGGTTTTAATCAATTTTGCCAAAAACAATTTGGATAATTAAAAAAGATTTTAATTTTTATCAAAAGTACAGATTGACCCTTTTTCTTATATACTGTTACAATTGCGCTCGTAGCTCAGTGGATAGAGTATTGGTCTCCGAAGCCAAGGGTCGCGCGTTCAAGTCGCGCCGGGCGCATGCGCTTGTAGCTCAGTGGATAGAGCAACCGCCTTCTAAGCGGTCGGTCACAGGTTCGAGTCCTGTCAAGCGCGAATTTTTATATTAAATTTGCAAAAAATCTAAATTCGAAAAAGCCTCAATAAAAGCGGCATTGCTTGAGCTAACTTTTTCTATGGTCTCGGAGGTGGCTGGCAAACCCGAAAAAGTAAAACCAATTAAATTAATTTTTAAACTTTGCGCATAATAAATACTTAAACAAGTTTGATTAATTGTACCCAAGCGGTTTGCGCTTACCAAGAGGGTTGGCACATTTAAAAACTTAATCAAATCGGTCATAGTTTTTTTCTGGGACACTGGCACAATTAAACCGCCCGCAGATTCAATCACAATATGGTCAAAGTCTTTTTCTAGTTTGCAAAGTTCGGTTTTTATTTTGTCAAAATCAATAATTTTATGCTCTTCTTGAGCGGCAAGTGCTGGTGTGGCTGGCAATTTATAGGCATAAACATATTTAGTAAAAACTGCGGGGCAATTAGCTTTTATAAATTCGACATCTGGAGCCAGCCAATTGCCATTTGGGTCTTTGTCAGTACAGCCAGTTTGTATTGGTTTTAAATAAGCAACTTTTTTGCCTTTTTTGAGCAATTCTTGGGCTATTTTTAGGCAAGTATAAGTTTTGCCAATGCCCGTATCGGTGCCTGCAATAAATAAAGTTTTATATTTTTCGATAAAAAGCATTAAATTTTTTTAAAGGTTTACTTTCTTTCTATTCAAAGGCAATCGCTGTCGCACTTTTTGCACTTCGTAAAGGTCAATTTGGCAACTTATAAAACCTTCTTCTTCGTCTTTAAGGCTTTTAAGGGTTTCACCCCAAGGACTTAAAATTAAACTATGCCCCCAACAATTGGCCTGAACACTTTGATTGGCCGCTACAAAAAAACATTGGTTTTCAATGGCACGGGCTTTGCATAAAATCTCCCAGTGAGCCATTCCAGTTTTATAAGTGAAAGCCGCTGGCAAAAAGATAAGCTCGCAGTTTTGGCTGGTATATGTCGTAAAAATTTCAGGGAAACGCAAATCAAAACAAATTGCCAAACCAACTTTATGTCCTTCAATTTCAAAAGAGCATAATTGATTTCCAGCTTGACGATAAAGTGGCTCACAAAGCTCTGGGGCGTTTTCGAGATGTAATTGAAACAAATTAATTTTGCGGTATTTAGCAATTAACTCGCCTTTTGGGTTAATTACAAAACAAGTATTAAAAGGATTACCGCCATTTGGGTCTTTTTCGAGTATAGAACCAGCAATTAACCAAATGCCCAATTGTTGAGCTAAACCGCTTGCCCAGTTGAAAGTTGGTCCTGCGGGTATTTCTTCGGCGGCCAAATTATTTTCTATGGCTTCAGATGAGCGAAAATTAAAAACCTCTGGTAAGCAAACTACATGAGGAATATTTGGTTTTATACTTGGAATAGCGGCTTTAATTAGATGTTCAGCTTTGTTTAAATTGGTCATTTTATAAGACCCAGCCGAAAACTGAATGGTCGTAATTAAAAAATTAGTCATTGTTTAATTTTAAACTATTTATTTAAAAGTTTTAGTTTTTTCGGTTTAACGAATTTGTGAACTTAACCATTCTAAGCTAGAGAAAGCTGTTTGAAAATCTGAATCATCTGTTTTATTATCAGCATTTAAATCTAAAAATGTTTTGTTTTCGCCTTGGCAAATTCTTGTTTGGGTGGGGCATTCAGCGGCGGCTTGTTCCCAAATTGGAGACAATAATTCAGGAAAACCTCTTAAAAGCTGAAATTTATATTCGTCCGCAATATTTTGCCCATTTATTTGGCCAGTCTCAAAAATGAATTGCACTAAACCACCAATTTGCTTGCTTACTTTCCCATTAGAAGAGGTTTTTAAAGCAAATTCTACTAATTTAGAAAACATTTTGCGGCTATTATATTTTCTAAAATACTTTTCGGCAAAAGCCAAATCATTATCATTAAAGCCCGTCAATTCAAAAACTCTTTGTTTGCTCTCTGGGTGAGTTGCAATATATTCAATTAAATAACGCAATTGTTCATAGTCTTCTCTTGATAAATTGGCAATATTGCGTGACATAATTTCACTTAAGGTTCTTTTTGTTTCAGGAATCAAACGCCCCGAAATTGGCCCCCAAACGGCTTTAGCATTAAACATTTTGTCAAAATCAAGCTCGGCATTGCCTTCTAAATAAGTTGAATCTGGAATAACTGGATTTTCTTCTTGGTAAGCAATATAAGCCGAATTGTGGCTTGGAGCTGGGATATAGTCTAAAGGCATTTTATAATTACAGATTGGTATATTTATTATGGCTCTTTTGCTAGTTTTTGACTATGATTTTTTGATTGTTTAAATAAGGCCATAATGCCTCGGGAATCAAAAAGCCCTCTGGTGTTTGATAGTTTTCAAGCAAAGCGGCCCAAGTTCGCCCAACCGCTAAACTGGAACCATTTAAGGTGTGTAAATATTCAGTGCCATTTTTGTTTTTGAACTTTAAATTTAAGCGTCTGGCCTGAAAATCGGTGCAATTAGAACAGCTACTTATTTCACGGTAGGCATTTTGTGATGGAAACCAAACTTCTAAATCGTAACACTTAGCCGCTGAAAAGCCCATATCACCAGCGCAAAGTAAAACTCGACGATAAGGCAAATTAAGTTTTTCGAGAATATTTTCGGCTTGGCGCACTAATTTTTCGTGTTCGGCTTCGCTGTCTTCGGGCTTGCATAAATGCACTAATTCAACTTTGTCAAATTGATGTTGTCTAATTAAGCCTCTGGTGTCTCTGCCAGCCGCCCCAGCTTCGCTTCTAAAACAGGGAGTATAAGCGCAAAGCCTTTTGGGTAGCTCTGCCTCAGATAAGGCCTTGCCATTGGCGTAAAAACCCGTTAAAGGCACTTCAGCCGTTGGAATTAAATATTGGTCTGTGCCCTCTAAATGGTAAAGATCTTCGGCAAATTTAGGTAATTGCCCGGTGCCTTGCAAAGTTTTAGCACTAATTAAAGCGGGTGGTGCAAATTCGGTGTAACCCGCACTTGAAGCTTCATTTAACATAAATTGAATTAAAGCACGTTCTAATTTTGCGCCCCAACCAATAAAAGTGGCTAAGCGTGCACCTGCGAGTCTGGCGGTATTCTCAAAATCTAATATTCCTAATTCTTCGGCAATTTGCCAATGTGGCTTAGGGTTTGCCAAATTTGGAATATTGCCCCAAGTTTTTACAATTTGATTTTGGCTTTCATCTTTGCCCTCTGGGACTGACAAATGAGGCAAATTTGGAATAAACAAAATTATGTCTTTAATCTGATTATCAATTTGGTCTAAAGCCGAATCTAGCCCTGAAATTTCTTGATTAATTTGTTTAACTTTTTCTTTAATTTCTTCGGCTTGTTCGGGTGAATTAACCGATTTGCTGAGAGAATTACGTTCGGCTTTGAAAGCATCAGCTTGTTTTTGTAATTTTCGTTTTTGTTCATCAAGCTCAAATATTTTATCAATATCGCTTTTATAGCTTTCAGAGCGGCGACTAATATTTTGTTTTATTTGATCTGGGTTTTGACGAATATATTTTAAATCAAGCATAGAGAGAGTAATTTTGAGTAAAAAAATCTTAGCATTAAAGCCCAAACTCAGAGCTAATTGTATTTTTTAATTCAAAACAATTGTGTATAATTTAAAACTATATGTTTTTTTAACTATGAAAATACAAAACCTTGAGAATAAAGTATTAATTTTTAATTTTGTTTTTGGCTTGCTGGTTGTGGCTGGCGGCGTAATTGGCTATGTAAAAGCGGATAGTCTTCGTTCTTTGGTGGCTGGTTTGTTTTTTGGCAATTTGCTTATGGTCTCTATTTGGCTAAAGTGGGGCAATTATCTGGCCGACATAGTTTCTATTTCTTTGCTTATTTTTTTTATAATGCGCTTAATCAATACGGGTAAATTTATGCCAGCCGTTTTAATCATTGTTTTGGCAAGTATGTGCATTGTTGTAAATACCTTGGTTCTTCATCAAAGAAGCTTAAAAAAGAGCTGATGAATTTCGGCATAATTAAGGCCACTGACTGGGTCTTTCCAATTTTCTTCTAAAACTTCGCCGAGCGGAATAAAAACAAAAGCTCGCTTTAAAGCCTCTGGGTGAGGAATGCAAAGTTTATCGGTTTTAAGAATAAAATCAGCATAAAACAAAATATCCAAATCGATTGGCCTTGAGGTGGTTAAATTGTGCTGGCGGACACGGCCAAGTTTATTTTCGATATTTTGGCAAACCTCTAAAAGTTCTTGTGGGCTTAAAGTTGTTGAAAGCCGACAAACAAGATTAAAAAAGTTTTCGGGTTTTTCTTCGTCTAAGCCTAGAGCCTTGCTTTCGTGAATAGCTGAAACTTTTTGGATTTGAATTTGAGAATTTTGGCTTAACTCATTAATAGCGGTTTTAAGGTTTTGTAATTTATTGCCCTGATTTGAGCCTAAGCCTAAAAACACCGAATATTCCTTTAAAACTTTTTTTGAAACTATCATAATAAGCTTGAGTTTTTATAAAAATCATAGTATTTATTTAATCATAAAAATCATACTTCAAGGCTTTTATAGGTTTTGAGTTTTTTGTGTAAAGGTCTTAAAAAAAGATGAAGTTGATCCGAAAAAGGGGACAAATTGAACGAAGAACAAGTCAATAATTAAAAGGAGTTCAATTTATGTCTAAATACGAAAAAGAATTTAAAGAAGAAGCAATTAGATTGTGCAA
>CANLTT010000038.1 GCA_947494115.1 Candidatus Caenarcanales bacterium | reverse complement strand
AAACTTCACCTTCAAGCAAACTTAAACCAGTGCAAGGTTTTTCACCTTCTAAACTAGTTTCAAATAATAATTGCATTCCTAAACAAATTCCTAAAAAAGGTTTTCCGCTTTTGGCAAATTGTTTTAGAGTTGAAGTTAAATTTTTTTGGTCAAGTTCTTGTTTAACCTGCTCAAATGAGCCAACCCCCGGGAAAATGATTTTGGGGCTTTCTAAGATTTCTTCTGTATTGTCGGTTAGCTTAGTTTCCCATCCCAGAGCCTTTAAAGCATTAATAACACTATACAAATTGGCAAACTCAGATTTTATAATACTAATGCAATTCATAGTTCTAGAAATTTGATTGAATTCTTACTTCACTGTAAAATCGTAACAGCATAAGGTGCAAAATAAAATGAATTCAATTGACTTAATAAATAAAAGTAATATTTTTTCGCTGATTCCCGAATTGTCTATAGTTTTGGCAATGCTTTTAACGCTCATTCTAAGCTTATTTAGAAAAACAACTTTTAAAGCTTGGATTTTTGCCAGCCCGATTTTATTATTGGGTTTGGCTTTTTGTATTATTGTCTTCGGCCAATTAAAGCCAGACGGTGGTCTTTATTTTTTTCAGGGCAGTTTTTTAATTGACAATTTTACGGTGTTTTTGAAAGGGCTTGTTTTGGTGGCTTTGCTGAGCCTAAGCTTGACTTCAGGTGCAAATCAATTAACTGCCAAAGCCGAATTTTTGTTTTTTATTTTATCAGCTTCTCTGGGAGCTTGTTTCTTAATAAGTGCAAACGATTTAATTTTGTTTTTTGTTGCGCTTGAAACCATGAGTTTGTCTTCTATTGCTTTAATTAGCTATCTTAAAAACGATAAATTTAGCGGGGAAGCTGGCATTAAATATTTGCTTAATTCGGCTATCGCCTCGGCCTTTTTGCTTTTTGCTTTTTCTTTAATTTATGGCATTTCGCTTGGCAGTACCAATTTATCAATTGTGCCAACTTTGCTTTTAAATAATTTTCAAACTTTTAGCCATTTATTCCCGTTCATAATTTTTTCCTTGGCTTTAATTTTAATTACCGTTGCGGTTGGTTTTAAGCTTTCTTTGGCTCCTTTTCATTTTTGGGCACCAGATGTTTATAATGGGGCGGCCTTACCAAGCACAGCTTTTTTGGCGACAATTTCTAAGATTTCGGCCTTTGCTTTGTTTTGCCGCTTGGGTTGGTCATTATTTGGGGCAAATTTAATTACTTTTAATATTTGGAATACCCTTTTTGCTTTTTTGGCAATTGCTTCGATGATTGTGGGCAATTTGGTTGGTGCAAGGCAAATTTTCAGAGACAATGGTTCAATTAAGCGTTTATTGGCTTATTCTTCGGTAGCCCAAATTGGTTATATAATGTCAGCCGCTGTTTTAGGCCCTGACTGGAGCTTGTCTCAGAGCTTATTTTATTTGACTATGTATATTTTGGTTACTTTGGCTACTTTTATTGGTTTTATAAAATTTGAAAACTGGTTTAAATCTCAGAATATAAGCGATTTGCAAGCCGATGATTTGACAGCTTTAAAAGGGCTTTATAAGGTTAAACCTCGCTTGGCGATCTTTTTGTCTATTTGTTTTGCTAATTTAGCCTCTGTTTTGCCTTCAATGTTAATTGCCAAATTTGTTTTAGTTGATTCTGCGATTAAAGCCAGCTTTGCTTCGTTTTTACCGAAAGCCTTAATTTCGCAAATTAAACTAGACCAAACACCTTTTATGATTTTGCCGCAAATTAGCTTTGTCATGGCGCTAACGATTGTTTTAAGTAGTGTAATTGCCATTTTTTATTATTTTGCCGTAATTAAAATTATGTTTGTTGAAGAACCTCACCCTCAGCTCACAAACAAAGACAATTATCAAACCCCAAAATCTTTCACGGCTTTTATGCCTAATTTAATTTGTGGGCTTTTATTATTTGGAACAATTGTTTTAACTGTGTTTCCGCATTATTGGCTTTCTCAGGTTACAAATAAAGCCGCTCAATCTTTACTTATTTCAAGCACAAATGACATAAATAAAGTTTTAATTAAATAAATACGATCAAACTAATAGACTTTTTCGGGAAAAAAGCTTAAAATATACGTATTACTATAATAATTTATTAAAGTCATGCCATTAGAATTTTTTAGTTATAGAGACTCCGAAAGCGGAAATCAAGTATTTGAGTTTAAAGCCAAAGAATCAATAAATTATATGGGCGAAATTGCAATAAGACTCGCTCAAATAAAAATTGAAAGCTTTGTCATTAAACAATTATTTAGAAACCTAAACCCAGAAATTTTTTAGCAGATAGACGGAAGCATCCCAATTTTAAAAAAAGTTTGACTTGGTTCAAAAATGCAAAGAATTCTGACTCCCCTCTCTGCCCGTGGAGAGGGGCTGGGGGTGAGGCAAACAATAAACAGGCCTTAAACAGCCACTTTTTCTTTGAGAGCTATTTTAATTAAGTCAATCATTTCCGAAGGTATTTTAGCAACTGGAACACCTGCGGCAGCAAAAGCTTTTTCTTTAGATTCTCCAGTGCCTTTATCGCCAGAAATTATTGCACCAGCATGACCCATACGTTTGCCCTCGGGAGCAGTTCGGCCAGCGATATAAGCTATAACTGGTTTGGTAATTTCACCAGAGCCAATTAATTCAGCGGCATTTTCTTCGGCTGTGCCACCAATTTCACCCATTAAACAAATTGCAGTCGTAGCTGGATCGGCTTCAAACATTTTTAAAACTTCCACAAAACCTAAACCAGGAACTGGATCTCCGCCAATACCAACACAAGTTGATTGACCTAAACCAGCATTAGTTAAACTCAAAGCAACTTCGTAAGTTAAAGTTCCAGAGCGGCTTACCATGCCAATATTGCCAGCTTTATAAACAGAGCCAGGGTGAATTCCCACTAAACATTCGCCAGGAGTGATTACGCCAGGGCAATTAGGACCAACTACTAAAACACCCGCTTCTTTGGCTTTAGCCTGAATTTTAACTTCATCTTGCGGTGGAATGCCTTCGGTGATAATTATAAGTAAAGGAATTTTGGCGGCAATTGCTTCGTAAGCGGCATCTTTAGCCAAAAGAGGTGGCACAAAAATTACCGAAACATTAGCTCCAGTTTTTTCTAGGGCTTCGGTAACAGTATTATAAATGGGTACGCCATGAATTTCGCTTCCGCCTTTATTTGGGGTAACTCCAGCCACAACTTTGGTTCCATAATCAAGCATTAGCTTTGTATGAGTTGAACCCATGCCGCCTGTTGCACCTTGTACAATGATTTTAGAATCTTTATTTAAAAGAATAGACATAAATTTTTAAAATAAACAATTATTCAAACTTACTCAAGTATGCAATAAAAATCAAGGCTTTTCAGAAATAAACCCGCTAATTAATTTCGTCTTTAATTGGTGAACGATAAATTAAATTATAAGCCTGACGAGCATTTTGAATTAACTCACTAGAAGAACCATTACAGACAATAAATTGCTTTAATAAATCGGCACCTTGCCTAATGGACTTCACCAAATCACCTTCATCGGCTTTATATTTATCTACTAATTCTTGCCAAGTATATTCATTTGCCCAGTCAAAGCCCAGTTCAATTAAAGCTGGCGTAAAAGGAATACGATTATAAACTTCATAATGGCTTTGAATTTTACTGATCTGCTTGATTAAATCGTAGCCTTGACGGACAGCGGTTTGAATTTGCTCGGTAATTGCCCAGTGCAAAGTGGCCGTATTTTGTTGCCAACGTACTTCATAACTGCTCATAGCACAAGCAAAGCCAGCTAATTCATATGGAGTTAGTTTTTCAAGTAGACCACCAGCAATTACTTCGGCCAAAAACAAAATATTATCTCCACGCAAATCAGCTGTCCAGAGACCTTTTTGTGTTGGTTTTTTGTCTGGGGTTAAATAATTAAAATGAATTAAAACTTCGGCCGCTTTTTCAAATTCGGGCCACGGAAATTCTTCTAAGCGTTTAAGTTCATTGGTTACTTTATGCAGTTTTTTATCGGTTTTATTTTTGAGTTTAAAATCTTTTTTTGTACCCTTTTGAAGCCCTTTTATAAGCTGTTCTGAAGTGTTTTGCAAAGCTTTAATTTCTTGTACTTTTTCAAAACGGGCAAAACTTGATAAAACCAAATTGCGGCATTCTTCCCATGAGTGCTTAGCTGTAAGATTTAAAACCATAATATAGCTTGGCGTAAATGAGCTATGAAGTTCTTCAGGTGAGGCCATAGCCAAATGACTAATTTCTAAAGCTCCTTCAAAAAGTGTCTCTAAGACCACCACATAACCAATTTCATCCATTCCACGCCTACCAGCTCGGCCACCCATTTGCAAAAACTCACTACCACTAAGCAGTCTATGGCCAGAGTCTGTTCTTTTAGAAATTTGCGAAATGACCACTGAGCGAGCCGGCATATTGATTCCAGCGGCTAAAGTTTCGGTCGCAAAAACAACTTTAAGCAAATTTTTCTGAAACAAACTTTCGACCAAACTTTTAATGGCGGGTAAAAGCCCTGCATGATGCGGAGCCAAACCTTCAGACAAGGCCTTAAAATGAGGATGTCTAGCCAACCAAGGCAATTCACGGCAGGCTTTTTCTAGTTCGGCTTTTAATAAAACTTTTTCTGATTCTTTTAAAAGATTTAAATTGGCATATGCCGCCTTTTTAACGGCCTCTTCGCAACCACGACGGCTAAACAAAAAATAAATGGCGGGCAACATATCTCGCCCCGAAAGCTCTTTAATCACTTCAACCAAAGTTGGCAAATGGTGTTTTTTGCTTTCAGAAGAGGGTTTTTGCTTTTCTTTATTACTACCTTTAAAAATACTAGGGTTTATTTTGCCGCCAGCCGTGATTAAAGACTTAAAACCTTCTCGTCCAAAAAAGAAAAACCGCAAAGGAACTGGCCGCTGAGAACTTAAAATTAATTCGCTTTCGCCATGAACCTGATTAATCCAAGCATTTATACTTTCGGGATTGCCAACGGTGGCCGACAGGCCCATAATTTGAGCGTGCGGAGGGCAATAAATGATAGATTCTTCCCAAACAGTTCCACGGTCGGGGTCTTTCATATAATGGCATTCGTCTAATACCACAAAACCAATTTGCTCAAAAAAAGTTTTTTCCTCTTCACTACCCGCTTTATAAAGCATATTTCTAAAAATTTCGGTGGTCAAAACTATAATTTGCGCCGTGCGGTTAATTTGTATATCGCCCGTTAAAAGGCCAACTTTATCTTCACCAAAACGTAAAGAAAGATCGAAAAATTTTTGATTACTTAAGGCTTTTAATGGTGTTGTATAAAAGATTTTTTGTTTATTTAATAAAGCTAAATGAATGGCATATTCGGCAATGGCGGTTTTCCCAGAGCCAGTTGGAGCACAAACTAAAATACTTTTTTTCTGGTTAAGGGCTTCGATGGCCTGCTTTTGAAAATTGTCTAACTCGAAAGGAAAAAGGCTTGAAATGTCTATTTGATTCATGAATTAATGATTTTAAATTTTTATTATAGCAATAGTAAACTGGATGAAACGCTTGACTTACCTTATTGGCTTGACAGGAACGCTCGATTCAAGTTTTTAGGTTGGGTTATTTGTTCTTGGTTTTGCTGGTGTAAATTCCAAAGAAAACCCCCTCCGCCCCCTTGACAGGGCAGGGATTTTGCATGAGTTTGAAAAGCCTCACCCCCAGCCCCTCTCCTAAAGGCGAGGGGAGTTTTTGTTTCTGTTTAATTCAAAATTCTTTTGCTTCTCTTGTTTTAAGTGAGTCATCCGACTCTTCATACCCCCTTTCTCCTTTAGGAGAGAGGGCTGGGGAGAGAGGCTTCTTCACCCAATTAAAATACTTTAACTCATGCAAAATCCCTGCTTGACAGGGGGAACTCAAGGTTTTTTAAGCGTTTTTCTGTCATATTTCTAAATAATAAAATGAGGCTTTAACACTCTTAATCAGGCATGATTTCTTAAATAAATGTGCAATTTAAATATAAGTTCCAAAATGTTAAACCTTAACTTCCCCCTGTCAAGGGGGCGGAGGGGGTTTTCTTCGTTTGGAATTTACATGAATACAGCCTTCAAATCATTGATTTAAGGAAAAAGTGGGGTGATAAACCACCTTAATCATCATCCAGAGAAGTAAAGCCGAGGCAATAATTTGTAAATTTTGTAAAATCGAGAAACTCCCCTGCTCAAGTAAACCTAAATTGTATTAATAATATTAACCAAAAAGATTTTTTAAAATTTAGTTAAATTCATCTTGACAATCAAAAGTTGAGAATGAGATCATTTGCACAATGAATTTAAAGTTCAGATAATAATTGCTAAGAAAATTAGGGGAAAAGAAATTTAAAATGAGATTAAAAAAAGACTTGACAGGTAAAACATTAAGGTGGGATTATGAAGTTAAGAGAATAATAAATCTCGATTAAACAAAAATTTAAATTACAAACCCTATCAAAAGAAATAATTTAAGGAGAATTTTAAAATGATTAAAGCAGTTGGCGGTCTAGAAACAACTAATGTTGCCCGTTTACTAAAAAGCCCAAGAAAATTTGAGCAAGGCAGTGAAAATAAGATACAACCTTTTACTAGAGAAAAAAAACCAACAGAAAGTAGAACATTAGAACCCAGTAAAACTTTAGAAAGCTTAAAAGATTTACAACCTACCTTTAAAACCCCACGAGCTTTATTAAAAGAACTTGGAATTAATCTCAGAATTGCTGGCGGCAAAAACATGAAGCCAGAAGAAAGAGAAAAAGTTTATAAAAGCTTTACCGAATCTTTGGCTGGATTATCTGAAAAAGACCTTGAAGATTGGAAAAACTCCACAGTTTTTGTAGGCCACGGAACTGGAAATATAGAAGGCAAAAATCACAAGTATGATGGAATTACCTTAAAAGTTGCCTCAGAAAATGGAGAAAAAAAAGAAGTTACTCTTACAGAGCTTGCCGCAATGTGGGCGGGAAAAGAACATAAAATAGGCAATGAAAAAGTTCGTGTTATTGCTTGCGAAGATGGAAGAGTAAGAAGAAGCGATTTAACCAAAGGAGCTTATGAAGTTGATGCTCAAGGAAATACAAGAGAAGTTAAAGTAGAAAGTGCACAAGGACACAAAGATGCTATTGAGCTGGCTATTCATCAAAAAATTACCGAGCCAGCAAGGGTAGCACCAGGCAATAGCACATTTGACTTGGAATTAGTAGCTAAAACCTTTGACAAAACAATTCACGGAGTAGATCAAGATGAATTCAAAGGCTTCTTTGATAGCGATAATAATCTTAAGCTCCCAGAATTTCGTCAAACATTAGAAAGTATACAAGATCCTAAAAAACTGCATCAATTTATCCGTAATTTTAACAAAGAAGTTGGCAGCAAAGCTTACGAAGAACTAAAAAGATTAGAAATTTTTAGTTATGACATTAGTACTAAAATAGCTGGTTTGGGCAAAAATCCTCGTTTTTATAACACCCCAAGAGAAGTGTTTGAAGGAATGGAAGACATGATTCAAGATCCAAACTATCCAACAAATCCAACTAAGAAAGTTCCTAACGAAGTAAAAGAACATTACAAAAAAGCTTTTGAGGAAGTTGTAGATTCACCGGGAAATAAAATTTTTGTTGTTAAACATTTAACTGAGGCTCGCAAATTTTTCTTCGAGCATTTATTGGACGGTGGCGAACATTCAAAATATGAACCTCTTTTAAATAATCTTTCTGATGTTGGGCAACGAGCTTTTATTGAAACATTTGTACAAAATACCAAAGAACAGCATGATCAAAGACAGCTTTTATTAAGTTGCATAAAAGCAGCCCTCATTGCAAATCCTTCTGATGCGGGACATCTTGATGTGTTCATCCAAGAAAACTATTTGAAAGGAACAAATGGCCAACCAGCAGATCAAGCCAAAATTGATCAATTAGAAGCCAGAATAACTGAGCAAGAAGCCAAGATAGCCGAATTGAAAACCAACCAACCTCAAGTAATTACAAGCGAGAGGGACGCTACTGCAATTCAAACTTCTTTAGCGGAATTTGATGACACTAACCACGGTATAAAGTTTGATAGTGATGCAAAAACAGCCTGGATTGATACAAATAGGAATATTGATCCAACCAAATTGCATAATGCTATTAAAGACATTCCCGCAGACAAACAGCAAGCTTTCTTCGAGAAACTTAAACTGGCAATTGGACCAGACGCTTTTGCTAAACTAAAAGACAAGGTTTATACTGAGGAGACTAGCGGTCAGTTTAAAGTAACAGCTGAACCACCATCACAAACCCCCTCCCCAAATACAGGCCTAACAGACGAACAACAAAAAGCTCTCAAGGCTTTTGAAGATTCACAAAAAGGCATTTGGCCTTTTATTAAAAATTCTACTCCTTTTGTGGCTTTAGCTTCATTAATTGGTGCAGTTTGGGCTTTTGTTAGCGGCAGTAAATCCAAAGACGATACAAAAAAACAATTGCAAGCATTTATTCAACAACTTGGAGGAACCATTCAAGGAACTCTTGGAGACATTGGTAGTCAAATACAAGGTTTGTCTCAACAAGTAAAAGCTACTCGAGACACGGCTGGCCAAATTGCACTATACCAAAATAAGGCTATTGAGGCCGCAATGAACTTGAATTATGAGGATGATAAAGTTGAATCAATGCATGATGATGGCCCAGCACCAGTTGATGATTCAACCACAACCGATGAGCCAACTCCAACTCCACCTACAACACCAAAACCACAAAGTTCCGATCCATTAAATGACGCTCTCAAAGGAGCAAAAGAACTTGAAGCAAAAGCTAAAAATAAAGCATCTAGAAAATCATCTGGCTCTTCAGATCAACAAGATCAACCCTCAAGTTCATCAGGCGCAAGCACAACTCAACAACCCAACACAATGCAACCCTTAGCTCCCGGTCAGTCTCCTCTGATGCCACAACAAGGCTTAACTGGTGCTACGCCCGGTGTAGTTTCTGGTTATGGTAGTGTGCCATCTGGTATGCAACCCTTAGCTTCTGGACAAAATCCGAATATATTTGCCTCTGCTCCTCAAATGAGTGGAGTTTACGGAGGTCTACCACAAGGCGTTTACCGAATTAGTTATGATCTTTCTGGTGGAGATCACATAAGCAAAGATAAAAGCTAGAAAACTATAAGGCGAGGGTTTAATCCGCCTTGGCTAAACAACCATAAAATCAGACTTGTATAAAAATAGTTAAACGGTCTTTCTTTTTTCCCGCAAACAAGCTTCTTTCCTAACCCTAGGCGAGAGGCTTTTTTGTTTGATATGGCAATTGTTAAAGTAAAGTAAGGTTAAATACAGCCCACAGTTTTCAAGGCTCTACTCGTGCAAATTGTAAACTGAGTACTCCCCCCGCCCTCTTAACAGAGGGAGCTAAAGGCATATTTTGTTCAACTTTTTCTTGAATAATCTAATTTGCTAATCCTTCAAATTCCCCCTGTTAAGGGGGCTAGGGGGTACTTTCTGTTAGCTTCGAATGTTGCAAAAACCGCTAGTTCCCGCTGTCAAGGGGACGGAGGGGGCTTGCAGAGAGAAAACTTGGATATTTAGGGTTTTGTTCTAAATACAAATGAAAAGAAAAAATACTTGCCCCTGCCCTTCAAAAGCCTCCTTTCAGGGGGTTGGGGGTTGTATTATTGCTATAGTTTTAGCCAAAAGTAAAAACGATTTTTTAAATTAATACAAATTTATTCTCAATTTAAAGATTTTGTTTGTACAATATTTTCTAATAGTTTATTTTTTATGAAAGGTTTTAAGGTTTATGTTTATTGGTGCTATTACTAAGGCTTTAAGTTTAGCTATAAAAGGAAAAGTATGTCCCGTAGAAGGATGTGAATCTTCAGTTGAAAAAGAATTACATAAAAAGTATGAGGCTTGGGCAGATCAAATTCCTATCCATAAACAAACTCAAGCACTTCGAGAACTTATTAACAGAGTTCGCTCGCTAGAAAAAAAAGGAACAAAGCAAGAGTTTTTAGCTAAACTTGCCGAGTTACAGAATCTGTTTAAATAATAAAAAATGAAAGTAAATAATCAAAAAACTATCTATTTCCCCGCACCTAAAAAGCTAGATCCAGATTTAAAGAAAGTAGCAGAAGAATTTGCTATTGATTTTAGTAATGAAGAATTTATAGAAATAGTTTTATCAGGATTTCCAAGTTGTAGTGATGCTAAATGTACAGAAATCCACAAACATAGATTGCATGAATCTTTAGCAAATTTCCTCTCTAGTCTTACAGATTCTCAAAGAATAGATATAAAAACAAAAATAGCTTATCTGCTTGAAGCTAAGGAACTTACAGAACAAGACATAGAAAATTTATTAAAAACCAAAAACAAACCCCAAGCTTCCGAAATATGCACAAAAGACGATTGGCTGAAATATAATCACGAATTAGTTTGCGCTAATAGGACTTGTAATGGTGAGTGTGGAAAAAGATATGTGCCTCTTAGCGAAATTGATAAGCAAAAACCAGAAAATAATATTAAAAGCTTTGCAAAAAAATATTCTGTACCTTTGATCTGCTCGCTTATTGCCTCTATTGGCCTTAGCACTTTAGCTTATTTGGCCTTAAAACCTAATTCTCAAAACAGCACTGAAAACAATTCAGACGATTTAACAACTAAATGGCTTTCTTCTTTGGAGTTGTCAAACTCACTTCCCGCAAATAAAGGGGTTTCAAGTCATCCAAGCCATCACGCACCAAACAATGCTCTAACTTCCCTTCAATTAACAAACTCTGGAGCTTCTCAGACAAACTAAAACTATAATTTTCTTCTTCAATCAAAAAACCTTTTTCGGTTATTTCGGGCACTAAATGAGCTTGTTCAATAGTTGAATTTTTATTATAAACTTCCCTAAAAAAACCTTTTAGCCCAGCTTTTAAATAAATTGTGAAAAAACCCCCTCCATCCCCTTGACAGTGGGAACTAGAAATATTTGGGTTGATTATTTCAGCTTCTTCTGTCAGAAAATTGAGTGCCCCTGTCAAGGGGATGCCGCTAGGCGGGGGTTTCATCTCTTTTAAAACCAAATAATAGGCATAAAGCAAATTTAATTTATAAACTTTCAGCTCTGGGTTTAGCCGTTTAAGCAAGCGGGCAATTATAGCAACTGCTCGGGTTGGCGAAAAAGCCCCAGGGCCAGCGCAATAAACCAATTTTTGTATTTCTTGTGAGTTTGGGCAAATTTCGGCAATTTTGTTTAAAAACATCGCAGAATCATATTTTTCGCCTTGGCTGAGACTAATAGTTGTTTTGCCAAAAGTTGCGCTTGGCCTTTTGCTAATTGTATCTAAAGAAAGAATTTGATTTTGCACTAAAGCCTAGCCAACGAACAAACGGCAGAATTGTCTTTTAAAATTTGGCGGCCATTCAAAAAACCCAGTTCAACCACAAAAGCACAAACCACAATTTCGCCACCCAAAGAGCTTATAAGTTTGCAAGCCGCTTGAGTTGTTCCACCAGTTGCCAGCAAATCATCAATAATTGCCACTTTAGCCAAAGGCTGATTTATACATTCCAAAGCATCTTCATGAACCTCAATGGTGGCTTCGCCGTATTCAAGCGCATATGCAACCTTGCGGGTTTTCCAAGGCAATTTGCCCGGCTTGCGTACTGGAATAAAAGGTAAATTTAGTTTAGCCGCTACGGGAGCACCAAAAACAAAACCACGAGCTTCAATTCCGGCTATCGCATTTGCGCCAAAAGGTTTAATTATTTCGATTAGACCTTCAATGGTTTGGTTGAATATAACAGGGTTTCCAAGAATGGGTGTTATATCTTTAAAAACAATTCCTGGTTTAGGGAAGTCTGGGACATCTCTCAGAGAATCTTTGATTGTATTTTCTAAAGTTTGTAACATTGCAAATTAAAATTAGAAGAAAGTAAATTATTTTTGAGTTTTTGTTCTGCCAATAAACTGTCCTGAAGCGGTTGAGTATTAAGCTGAACTTTGCTAGGAGAAGTGAATAGCATAATTTTAACCTCTTCTTGCTCAAATTTAAAGCTTAAAATGCCACTCTCTTGCAATAAGTTTAAGGCCGCCAAACAAGTTCTTTCACTAACCTCAAAGCAAGCGGCGAGCGATAATAAATTAAATTTGATTTCGGGGGCATTTTCTTTTTTGAGAAAACCCAAAAATTGCCTCAAGAAATCTTTCAGGTTTATTTGTTTGTTTAAATTTACACCAAAAATAATAATCTCTTCGGGTGAGCAAAGCCCAATAAGCCTTTTTAGAATAAACTCATCAATTGGCAAAGACCAAAAAATCAATTGTTTACAAGTTTTAGGCTCACTTTGCAAACGCCCAATCAAAGAGCCATTTAAAGCTATTTGTTCCGAAATTTGTTTTAAGCTTTCTCCTTCGGCAAAAATTAAGTTTTCGGGCTTACAAAATTCTTTTAATTTGGCTTCTGCTTGGCTTTCAAAGCGATAGTCCAAAATTTCAGGTATTTTAATTTCGGGCAAATCATTATTTTCTACCATCCAATCCTTGATTTCAAGTTGCAAAAAAGTATTGTTGTTGAAAGTACGCTTATTGGGGCTAAAAGCAATTTTAATTTTGCCCGCTTTTTTGGCTTGCATAAATTCTTGCGGTGCAATTCTCCACTGAACGGCCTCAAAGGTTTTATTGTCTTGGCGCAAAAGCAATTTGGTATGCTCCGCCATTTTACCCAAGGGCACTACATCAATCAATTCGGCTTCTTCGTGCAAAGTAAAAATTGGTTTATTAAAGCCCATACCAAAAGGAGCTAAACCCCAAACTGGCTCTAATTGCTCAAAGTCCAAGTCTTTAAAACCAATCACGGCATCAATATTCAAAATGGCTTGCAAGTCGGAGGGCTTTAAAGTTTTTTGTAATTCGGTTTGCAGAGCCAATTTAAAATTTTCCCAATTATTTTTGGTAAGCGAAAAACCAGCGGCCGCTTTATGACCACCAAATCGTTTAAATAAACTGGCATATTTAGACATTTCGGCAAATAAATCTAAACTTGGAATGCCCCGTGCTGAGCCTTTGACCGTTTCATCTTCATCATTTTCTTTCACAGCTAAAAATACGGGCAAATGATATTTTTCGACTAAACGAGAGGCCACAATGCCCACTACACCATGATGCCAACTTTGATCGGCCAACAAAATTGCTTTAGTGTTTTTTAAATCGACTTCTTTTTCAATCTTGGCTAAAGCCTGAAGATAAGTTTCATCACATAAGCTTTGTCTGGTTTTATTTTGCTCTGAAAGCGTTTTGGCAAGCATTTGAGCCTCAGCAGGATCTTTAGCTAAAAACAATTGCACGGCTTGATTTGCATCATTTAAGCGGCCAGCGGCATTAATACGGGGCGCAAGCATAAAACCAACCCCTTCTTCATCGGCCTGATAACCGCATTCTAAAAGCAAAGCTTGCAAACCAGCTCTTTTGGTAGTATTTAAAATTTTGAGGCCATCTTGCACTAATAAACGGTTTTCGGCTCTCAGAGGGGCTAAATCAGCAATCATTCCCAAAGCCACAAAATCTAAGAGAGGCTCAATTTCTTTTTCTTGGCCAGCTCTGCTTAATAAAACCTCAGATAATTTATAAACCACCCCAACGCCCGGTAGCCAATGCAGAGGGTGTTCAGGAGGCAAAAGTTTAGGGTTTAAAACGGCCACGGCGGGCGGCAATTCTGCAGGCAAAGAATGATGATCCGTAATAATGGTGTCTAAGCTGATTGAGTGAGCCAGTTTAACTTCTTCGATATTGGTAATTCCACAATCGCAAGTAATAAGCAAATTGGCTTTTTGTTTGGCTTTGATGTTTACAACGGCTTTGCTATTAAGGCCATATCCCTCTGAAAAGCGGTTAGGAATATAAAAAGAAACCTCTGCGCCCAAAATTTGCAAAGTGCTCACAAGTAAAGCTGTGCTGGTTGTGCCGTCTACATCGTAATCGCCATAAATTACAATTTTTTCTTTTTGTTTTATAGCTTTTTCAATTCGGGTAACAGCCAGCTCTAGTTGAGGAATTTCAGTGGCATTTGTAAATTTCGGGCGGTCAGAGCCAAAATAATAGAATGCCTGCGAAACCGTTTTGACTTGGCGAGCATTTAAAACCTGAGCGACAAGTTCGTTTTTGCAAAAAGTTTTTAATTCTTGACTTGGGGCTTCTTCAGGCAAAAGCCACAATTTATTATTTTTCGATTTAATCATTATTGACTTATTTTAATCTAAATTTGCTAAAGAAAATCAAAAAGAAAAGAACATACTCGATTCTGCTCTTCAAAAGCCCCTTCTCGTGCAAATTTCAAACAAAGAAAACCCCCTCCGCCCCCTTGACAGATATTGTAAAGCTCCTCGAATTGAAGAGGGGACAGATAATTCAAGGTTGAATGCTTTCTTTCCCGATTATAGAAAATCTCTATGTATTCAAATATACCCAATTTGGCTTCTTTTCTCGAAATAAA
>CANLTT010000037.1 GCA_947494115.1 Candidatus Caenarcanales bacterium | reverse complement strand
TGCATTGCACAATCTAATTGCTTCTTCTTTAAATTCTTTTTCGTATTTAGACATAAATTGAACTCCTTTTAATTATTGACTTGTTCTTCGTTCAATTTGTCCCCTTTTTCGGATCAACTTCAAGTTATTAATAGGTGCTTAGTTTGTCAAATCCAAATAAAGCAAATTTCGAATAAGAAGGAAAAATATAAAGAATTTTTACAAAAAAGAATTAATCAAAATGGAGTTTCTCTCGAAGAGAAGCTAGAATTGCTAGATTTTGAGCTGGGTAATGTAGGAAAAATAAGAGACATAAGAAACTCCATTATTCATTCCAAAAACAATTCTCATTTTAATAACTTCTTTTATTATGTGTCAAAACTAGCTTGTATTGAAATGATCGAGTTAGTTAAAAAGCTTATGGTTGAATATTCTGAAGAGTTTGATGAAAGAATTGAGAACAAAGAGCCATTTGTTATTGTTTCTGCAACTTATGAAACAGAAGGACATTTAAAAGTTTCCTTGGAAGAAATTCTTAAACAGCTTTCTCAGTCTTTTCAGATTCCTCATTTAGGTTTAAGGATACCTTGCGAGTATTTAAAACAACTTCCTGAAAATTTTCAACCTAAGCTTGACACCCTTATTCCTCCTACTGCATCCCATGCTCATATTCGCCTCAGCATTGATAAAATTTCGGAAGACGGAAGTAGATATGAAAGTGTTTTTACTATCACTGGTTATGAATTAATGGATTTTTAGAAGCGATAAGCATGAATCTTAAAAATCGAACTTATTAAAAATCCTACTTTCGAACTGCACGCTAAAAGATGGAAAGCTTAATTGGGACTGGAAAAAGCCCTTTGACATATTTGCAAATGGACTCAGTTTTTCAAAAACTCTGGGGAGGGAGGATTCGAACCCACGAATGGCGAGACCAAAACCCGCTGCCTTACCACTTGGCGACTCCCCAATAATTCAAAAAAAGATTATATAGTATTTTTCCCAAAGTTTGTTGATTATGGCAAATTTATTTAAAAAATCAACTCTCTAAAAGAAAAGCTTTGACTAATCTATGTTTTTTGGAGTAAATTATTCTTTACAGAATTCTTGAGAAAAAATAAATAATGCAAGATAATAATGGCAAAGCCCAAAAAAAGCCAAAACTCGCCCTGCATTGGCAAATTTTAATTGCAATGACCTTGGGAATAAGCGTAGGTATGCTTTTTAGTTCATGTTTAGGAAGTTCTAACGGTCAGGTTTGCAGAATATTGCAAGCTAGCCACATAAACATAGATACCTTTGCTTGGATGGGTGATGTTTTCTTGCGACTTCTTAAAATGATAGTTATTCCGCTTATATTTTGCTCTTTAATAAATGGAATAAGCCATATGAAAGTGGAGCAATTGGGCAAAGTTGGCTTAGTAACTTTCTTGGTTTTTAAAATTAGTATGCTGATTGCGGCTGTTATTGGTTTGTTTTATGTTAATTTAATACAACCTGGTGTCGGCTTTGATTTGTCGTCCGTAACCAAAGTTTCAGTCGATCATCTGGCGGTGCACGGGCATGAAAACTTTTTACTTGGCATTATTCCACCTAATATTTTTTATGCACTTTCTCAAGATAATCAATTAATTCAGGTTATCTTTTTTGCTTTATTATTTGGCATTGCTCTTGTAACAAGTGGAGAAAGCACATCTGGCATTTCGAAGGCTTTTGAACAAATTTTCAATATAATGCTTCGCATCACTCACTGGATTATGATTTTAGCTCCTTTTGGAGTTTTTGGCTTAATTGTTAAAACGGTTGGAGCTACTGGACTTGCGCCTTTTGTGAGTATTGGCAAATATATGATTGTTGTTATGTTGGCTTTAAGCACCATGCTTTTTATTATTACGCCTTTATTGGTTTATTTTGTGGGCGGAATGAACCCAATTAAATTTTTTAGTGGCGTTAAAGAAGCAATGCTCACAGCCTTTGGAACTTCTAGCTCGGCCGCTACTTTGCCTGTTAGTTTAGATTGTGTTCAAAATAATTTAGGTGTTCCATCTTCTTTGGCTAGCTTTGTGGTAACTGTCGGTTCAACTATGAGTATGAACGGAGCGGCTCTTTATGAAGCGGTGGTTACTTTGTTTTTGGCTCAGGCATATGCGCCCTTAATACCAGGCATAGATCTGTCTTTAAAAGGGCAAATTTTTATTGTCGCTATGGTTTTGCTTTCTACGCTTGGCACTCCCGGTATTCCGCATGGAGGATTAGTAACCACCACTATTGTTTTAAAAGCTGTGGGCTTGCCTATTGATGCAATTGGTTTAATTATTGGTGTAGACCGCATTTTAGATATGTGTCGCACAATGACGAATGTAACGGGTGATTGCGCCGCCGCAGTGATAGTTGCCCGCTTAATGGGTGGCAAAGATATTGATTTACCAGACAAGGCCAAAAAAGAAATTGACGAAGTAAAGGAAGAAAACGAAATGTTCCTTGAAACAAGCAAATAAAACCGCTCTCTTTAGGCCATAGTTGGAGAATTTCTACCGCTATAAAAAACTTCTTAAAATAGAACTTAATTCTTCGACTTCGAGCAGAAAAGCATCATGCCCGTAAGAAGAATCAATTTGACAATAAGTCGCCAAAAAATTATTTTCTTGCAAAGCCCTAACTATTTCCAAAGACTGATAAGGTGGGTAAAGCCAATCAGAACTAAAAGAAGCTATTAAAAATTTACGCCCAGAATTATCTTTTGTTTTGCCTTTGGCAAGTGCCTCAGACAATTTAGAATTGCTATAGTCAAAGTAATCGACCGCTCTGGTGATATAAAGATAAGAATTAGCATCAAAACGCTGAATGAAAGACCTGCCCTGATAAGTTAAATAGCTTTCGACTTCAAATTCATTGTGTAATTCAAAATTTAATTCGTCTTTGCCTCGAATGCGCCGCCCAAACTTTTGATGCATGGTTTTATCGCTTAAATAAGTAATATGTGCAATCATACGGGCAATTGCTAAACCATCTTGTGGAGCAGTTGAATTGTAATAATTACCATTTCGCCAATTTGGATCACTCATAATCGCTCGCCGACCAACTTCATGCAAAGCTATATTCTGCGAAGACTGATAAGGAGCACTTGCCAAAATAATATAAGATTTGCTTTTATTCGGAAAAGTAATTGCCCATTCCAAAGCCTGCATTCCGCCCATAGAGCCACCAATACAAGACAATAACTGATTTATGCCAAGTTCTTCTATAAGCTTAAGCTGGGCTTTAACCATGTCTTTGATTGTAATGAAAGGAAAATTTAAGGCATATCGCTGACCCGTAATTGGGTTTTGGCAAGCCGGCCCAGTAGAACCAGCACAACCGCCCAGCACATTACTAGAAATTATAAAATATTTATTGGTGTCTAAAGCCTTGTCTGGGCCAATAAAGGCATTCCACCAACCCGCTTTAGGGTCTTCTTTGGTATATTTGCCCGCCGAATGAGCATCACCAGTTAAAGCATGACAAACTAAAATTGCATTATCTTTGTTTTCATTCAACTGGCCATATGTTTCAAAAGCAATTTGTACGCCAGATAAAGTTTCTCCGCATTCAAGCTCTATAAAGGGAATTTGCAAATATTGCGTTTGAACAAGCATTTATTTAGTTTTGGGCTTTTGCATTGTATTCAAAAACTGTATATTATCCAAAGCCAGCTGATAATCGGGACCTTTATTTTTTTGTGTTTCAAAAAGGTTTTTGGCTTTTTCAAAATCGGCTTTGGCTCCCGCAAAATCTTTTAAGTAAGCTTTGGCAAAACCACGGTCATTATAGGCCACCGCAAAATCGGGTTTAATTTGAATAATTTTATCGGCATCTTGGACAATGCCCTTTAAGTCTTTGAGAATGGCTCTAACGGTAATGCGATTTTTATAAGCCAAAACCGATTTAGGGTCAAGTTCAATTACTTTAGAAAAATCTTCTAGAGCACCTTTAGGATCTTTATTGTTTAATTTTGCAACACCTCTATTGCTATAAGCCAAAGGAAGTTTAGGGTTAATTTGAATTGCTTTAGAACAATCTTTGATTGCGCCCTTAAAATCTTGCATATTCATTTCAGCCAAGCACGCATTGCTATAACCATCAGCCAAATCTGGTTTTAATTCGGTTACTTTTGCAAAATCGCTCAAAGCACCTTTAGGATTATTTAAAGCCAAGCGGTGAAAACCACGACTATTATAAGCATCCGCCAATTTTGGGTTTAATTCTATGGCTTTATCAAAGTCTGTGCTTGCGCCTTGAGGATTATTAGAAGAAGCTTTTGCAATTCCTCTTTGAACATAAACTTCGGCCCATTTAGGGTTTAAAGCCAAGGCTTGGTCAAAATCGGCAATTGCACCTTTTAGGTTTTTCAAATTAGCCCTTGCAATTCCTCTCTTAAAATAAGGCTCTGGCAAATTTGCATTATTTTTGATGATTTGGTCATATTCCAAAATCGCACCTTTAAAATCTCTGCCTTTGATTTTGCCATCGGCTTTTTGAAGGTTTTGCTTTGTAAAATAATCTTGAATAAAACAACCCTGCAATAAAAAAGAACAAAAAAGCAAGGTTAGAATCAAAAAATTAGTGTTTTTCATAGATAGTTCAGAGGTTTTGCTTATATTATTACACCCAAAATTTATTTTGCAATTTATTATGATTTTTTTAAGTTTAGAATTTTCATTCAAGATTCAAAAATTAAGCCCCTCAAGAATTCACCCAAGGAGCTTAATAATATAGCAAAACTAAGAAGAAACAATATCGC
This sequence comes from Candidatus Caenarcanales bacterium, assembly GCA_947494115.1. GTDB lineage: Bacteria > Cyanobacteriota > Vampirovibrionia > Caenarcaniphilales > Caenarcanaceae > CANLTT01. The sequence continues at coordinate 9,810 of CANLTT010000037.1, read as the reverse complement.
CTAAAACTTGATTTGAGCGTCCCTGTCAGACAAGTATGCCACGACAAAAGGTATCAAGGGAGCGGCGAAAGCCTAGGGTTTGATTTTACTTTAGAGTTTGCTGGCAACTAAGCGAGTCAAATCAACCACACGGTTAGAATAACCCCATTCATTGTCATACCAAGAAACTAATTTAAAGAAGCGGCTATTCAGCTCAATACCAGCACCTTTATCAAAAATACTCGAAGAAGCATCACCAATAAAATCACTAGAAACAACTTCATCTTCGGTATAAGCCAAAATTCCTTTTAAATCAGTTTCACTGGCTTTTTTCATCAGCGCACAAATTTCTTCATAGCTGGTTTCTTTGACGGTACGCACGGTTAAATCAACAACCGAAACAGTAGGAGTTGGAACCCTAAAAGACATACCCGTAATTTTACCTTTAACTTCTGGAATTGCTAAACCAACTGCTTTGGCCGCACCAGTAGAAGAAGGAATAATATTGATAGCGGCCGCACGTCCACCTTTCCAGTCTTTAGCTGAAGGGCCGTCTACGGTTTTTTGAGTAGCCGTATATGAATGAACCGTTGTCATTAAGCCTTCTTCTATGCCAATGCCTTCTTTGAGCAAAACGTGCACAACTGGAGCCAAACAATTGGTGGTGCAAGAAGCATTTGAAATTATATTATGCTTAGCTGGGTCATATTTACCGCAGTTTACGCCCATTACAATTGTAATATCTTCATTTTTGGCTGGCGCACTAATAATAACTTTTTTGGCTCCAGCGGCTAAATGGCCTTTTGCTTTTTCGGCATCGGTGAATAAACCCGTGGCTTCAATTACAATTTCAACGCCCAAATCTTTCCAAGGCAAAGCGGCTGGGCCTTCTTTAATTGCTAAACATTTAATTTCTTGTCCATTAACCACCAAAGTATCATCACCAGAAGCCGAAGGCGAAGATTTTTTGCTACTAACTTCTCCTTTAAAACGTCCTTGAGTAGAATCATATTTTAAAAGATAAGCTAAATTATCAGCTGGAACCAAATCATTCAGAGCGACAACTTCGATTTCAGAACCCAAAAGTCGGCTATCGCAAATTGCCTTAAAAACCAAACGCCCGATTCTGCCAAAGCCGTTTATGCCAACTTTTACTTTTTTTCCAGCCATATTAAAAACTCCTTTATTAAGCTCATCAAGAATAGCACGTTCTAAGCCACTCAGAGCCAAAAATAAAACTGAGTTAATTTTGTATTAAAAATACCGCCAAAAGTTTTTTGTTATTTTGTAAAACTTCTTTAATCACAGTGTAAAACTCTAAACCCCCTCCGCCCCCTTGACAGGGGGAACTAGAAGTTCTCAAATAAAACACAATGCTTGATTTCACTCTTCTAAAGCCCCCTTTCAGGGGGTTGGGGGTTTTCTGCAATTAAAGTTCTTTAGCAAATTAGTGAAGCATCACAAAAACCTTTCAATTCCCCCTGTCAAGGGGGCTAGGGGGTTTATTTATAAAATATTTTTATTCAATTAGTTTATAAAGCGAGGTAATTATAATGAATATGGAAATGGCTTTAAATGTAGCAGGTAAATTGTCTCAGGTAGGGCAAGCTTGGGACGGTGTTAAACAAACTGCTTCTACCGCTGTAGATTCTATAAAGAGTTTCGCAAATGGAGACATTGGTGGTGGTTTGGGGCAAGCAGGATCTGCAGTGTTTAAAGGGGCAGACACTTACAGTAGGGTTGCCTACGGTTTACAGTCTGGTGGAGGAAGCCCTTGGATGTTGCCCCAGCAAACCTAGTAAATAAACAAAAAACTATTTACTATTCGCTAATTCTTTATTTACAACCTCAATCGCCTTGGCCAATTGCAAGTCTTTGGTTTTAATAAAATCGACTTTATTGGTGTCTACAATATTGTCAAAATCAGAGAACCAAGGGCCTTGCTTATTTTTATAATTTTCTTCATTCAAACTAACTTTATAATTTGGTTGAATGCCAATTTTATGAATATCAGTGCCATTTGGGGTTAAATACTTGGCGGTGGTTATATTAATACCAGAACCGTCAGGTAAATCACGCACCAACTGCACTAAGCCCTTACCAAAGGTTTTTTCGCCCACCAAAATCGCCCTGCCATGGTCTTTTAAAGCTCCGCTCAAAATTTCACTTGCGCTAGCTGAGCCTTCATTCACTAAAACAATTAAAGGGTTTTTATAAGAAGATAAACGTTTTTCATCGGTGGCCTTGGTAAAAACATAGCCATCACGGTCTACAGTGCTCACAATATCGAGGTGGTCTTCTAAAAATATATTGGCAATCGAAATGGCATTATCAAGCAAACCGCCCGGATTATTGCGCAAATCTACAATTAAGCTTGGGCAATTTCCAAGTTGAGTTAATTTATCTGAGAACTCTTTAGCCGCATCATGAGAGATAAAAGTGCTTAAATGAATATAACAAATTTTATCGTTTAGTTTTTTGGCTTGGCCTTCTGGAATGGCTTCCATTTTAATTTCGGCTCTGGTAATCGAAAAATCTTTTTTAGCTTCGCCACGCAAAACCTTGATTTTTACTTGTGTGCCGGGGGTGCCGCGAATTTTATTGGCAACTTCTTCAATTGATAAACCTTGAGTGGCCGTTCCGTCAACTTCGAGAATTTCGTCTTTGGGCATTAAACCAGCCTTAAAAGCAGGCGTTCCCTGAATTGGGGCAATTACAACTATTTTTTGTGATTTATCTAAGCCAATTTGCACACCAATACCTGGAAGTTTAGCGTCAATGGCTTGTAATTCATCTTTATATTCGTCTTTGTCTAAAAACCTTGTATAACGGTCGCCTAGACTGGCCAACATGGTTTGAATAGCTTTTTTCGAATCATCATATGTTTTAATTTGGTCTTTATAACGCTTGTCTAGAGACCAAATTGAAAGATCTTGATTATTATAACTGGAGTCTAAATAATTTTGATCTATGATGAGGCGCACTAATTCATAGAGTTCATCTGCTTGAATCGGTCTTTGGGTGCGTGCATTAACACCAAAAGAGAAGAGCACTAAGCCTACAATCAGGCTAAATTTAAAGAAATTTTGAAGAACTTTTGTAAACAAGGCTTTATACTGTTTAATAAGAAAAGTAAAACCATTCTACAAAAAGATTGGCTAAATAAATCTTAATTTTCTTATTTTTTATTTAAATTATGCAAAATTTACAAAAAGCGGTTCTTCTCATTCTGGACGGTTGGGGCATAAATCATAATGTCAAGCAAAGCGCAATTGAAGCCACCAGTCCACCAACTTTTAATAAATTAATGGCTGAATACCCAAATAGCCAATTGCAAGCCAGCGGCGAATATGTGGGTTTGCCTAAAGGTGTAATGGGGAATTCAGAAGTTGGCCATGAAAACATCGGAGCTGGCCGCGTTTTAAAACAAAAATTAACCATGATTAGCGACGCAATCGAAAACAAAAGTTTTTTTGAAAACAAAGAATTAAACAAAATTTTTAATAAAGTAAAAAGCTCACCTAATGCGACATTACACTTAATTGGTTTGCTTAGCGAAGGTGATGTACATAGTCATTTAGGCCATTTAAATGCACTTATAGACTGGGCAGAGAAAGACAATTTAAACTTTTTTGTGCATCCAATTCTTGATGGTCGTGATGATCCGCCCAAAAACGCCATTCATTTATTAGAAAACTTACAAAATAAATTACAAAAAGGCAAAATCGGTTCTGTCTGTGGTCGCTATTGGGCGATGGACAGAGACAATAATTGGGATCGGGTTTATAAATATTGGTCTTTATTGCTTCGTGGTGAGGGTTTGCTTAGTAAAAATGCCGTTTCGTCCGTAGAAGAAGCCTATAGTCGTGGCGAAAAAGCGGTTTATGCTCCTTCCGAAGTTAGTGATGAATTTATACAGCCAACCAAATTTGAAAATCTTGATTCCACAATCAAAGACGGAGATGCGGTTATTTTCTTTAATTTTCGTCCAGACCGTGCCCGTGAGATTGTAACCACCTTAACTCAAAACGAATTTACTGGCTTTGAAAGACAAGAAAGTTTTCGTAAAATCGATTTAACTTGTTTAACTTTTTATGCTAATGATTTGCATGAGGCCTCTTCGGGTGCTAATCCTGAAATACCAGTAGCTTTTAGAGAAGAAGATTTTCCTAAGCAAGACCGCAGTTTGAGCCTTGGCGAATATATTTCAGGGCAAGGTCTTAAACAGCTTAGAACAGCCGAAACCGAAAAATTCAGACATGTAACCAGCTTTTTTAATCAGGGCGAAGAAAAGCCTTTTGAAGGAGAAGACCGCATTTTAATTCCTTCACCAAAGGTTGCAACATACGATCTTCAGCCAGAAATGAGTGTTTTTAAAATTGCCGAAGCCATGGTAGAAAGCATTAATTCAGGCAAATATAATTTAATTGTTGCCAACTTTGCAAACGCTGATATGGTCGGACACACGGGGGATTTTGAAGCCGCCAAAAAAGCAATTAAATTTACTGATACGGCTTTAGACCAAGTAGTTACAGCCTGCTTAAAAAACAAAGTGCCAATTATTATTACCGCCGACCATGGCAATTCAGACCAAATGCTAAACTCAGACGGTTCTTTGCGCACGGCTCACAGCACAAACCCAGTACCTTGCTTATTAGTGTCTGAAGAGTATAAAAACGTAAAACTTGCTGATGGTGCTCTCTGCGACCTTGCTCCAACTTTACTAGAGCTTATGAATTTAGAAAAACCTAAAGTTATGCTCGGGAAAAGTTTAATCAGCAAATAGTTTGAGAACTGGATTTAGAAATATAGCAAAACTTGACTAAAGAGATCTAATTACTTTAGAACAAACCCCCGCTCCATGAGCGACCTCGGAGGAAGGGTACAAATAAGCAGAAAATGAAGTCCCTCTTTTGAAGGGGGGCAGAGGGGTTTGTTAAACCAAAATTAAAAGCTAGATCTTTCTAATTCAGGTTTGCTATGCTGTATGCCCGTGGCTAAAGGCATACCTACTTTGGCTTTGTATGCGCTTGCTGACTACGGTACAAAAACAACAATCAAACAATTCAAGAATCAAAAACGTGAAATCCTCTCTCAAAGCTCGAAAGCCCCCTAGCCCCCTAAAGGGGGAATTTTTCTGCTATCTCGCAGAGCCAAATCTAAAGGAAAGTAATTATCAAAACCTGAAAGCTTGAAATCGCCTTACAAGAGAGAGTCTATGTTTTTCTGTATCTTGATACATTCCCAGTTCCCCCTTTAGGGGGCGGAGGGGGCTCTCAAAGTAAAATTCTTTAGAAAAAAGACCCTCTCAATTGGTTATTTCAGAGTTTTGTACCGTAGTCAGATGCGCTTCTGAAAACTTTCTATTTTATTTTGTCTTATCTATCTTTTTTAAATTTTTGGTTTTGTTTTTCGGAACCACCTCAAGAAGCTTCTAACCAGATTCAAAATAAATTCAAAATAAATACTCAACTATACCTTGGAAACAAATAATTAACCAGCAGGAGCAGCACCACCACCAGTACCAGCGGCATCAACCCATTTTTTTACTTCTGAAGTTTGAGTTTTTAATTGGCTGGCGGCAAGGTCTGTTTGTTGTTTAAGTCCATTGTTAGCGGCTTTGAGTTGGTCGGCAATGCGGGTTAATTGGGCAATAATAGTTGTTCTCAGTTGGGCAAAAACTTTGGCTTGCTCTCTCTGGCCCTCGGGAGTATCTTGGCTATATGGTGGCCTTCCAGGTAAATAAGAGAAATTGGGGTTTGGTTGAGTGCCATTGGGAGCCGTATTTAAATAATTAATAATTGAGAGCGTTCTTTGCAATTGCGTATAAAGGCCAGCGCTTGCCAAAATTCCAGCTTGAACTGTAACACCCGTTTGGTCGCCTAAATTAGGAACCATGCTGTTTACATCAACAGGGCCAGTATATAACCCCTCTGGCAAGCCTAAAGCGTCCCAAATTTGGCCTTTACCGCTAATATTCAAGGCGGCCTCTTGTATAACTGGCTCAGTATAAGTTGGACCTTGAGGAATAGTTAATTGACCATTATTATTTGTGATGTCTTCTTTTTTGCCATCGGCTTTTTGCAAATAAAATTGGCCAGTATTTTGGTCAAAAAGTAATTTATCATCTGGCCCAATTTCAATTTTATTGCCGTCTTTGTCGGTGATTTCTGGCATTTGGTCAAGTTGCCCTAAATAAGGAAAACTTAGCGTAGAATTTGGTAAATTAATCGGCTCTCTTTGGATATTACCCGCTGGGTCAGTGCTTTCAAGATAAGTTTGCTTTGTGTTTTCATCATAAACTAAATTACTATTAATTGGAATTTGATAAGTTTGCCCATTTGGAGCTTGTACAAATTGTATTTGATTGGCTGATGAAACAAAAGTATCAGTGGTTAAACCATTTAGAGGCTTGCTATTTGGGCCAATATTGCTTGGAATAATAATAGGAATTTGCTGATTGGGTGAATTAGTTGAAAAACGATTAAACAAATTATTAGAATTAATATTGCTATTCATCCTTAACCAGCCCCTTGTTCAGCGAAGAGTTCGGTTATTTTTTTATTACTATCATTATCACTTTTTACTAAATTTTCGGCCGCTGGCTTTACGAGCTGACGTAAAACGGTTAGTTTTTGAGAAACTCTAAAAATTTGCGCACTAATTTCGGCAATCGAAGTATTAGGCATTCCAAATTGCTGTGCCCGATTATAAACCGAAAGCCAATATTGCAATTCTTTATAATAATCGCCTTCAATCAGCAAAGACTCTGTATAACGGCTGATACCAGAGGTGTCTCTTGGCGAAAAATAAGCAACACTAGGAATTCCATAGCTCATATATATTTTATGAACCACTTAATAGCCAAATTAGCAAAGTTTAGGGAAAAACCTAATTTTCTGGGTTAAAGGCTTTAGGCAAAGACAAATCAAAATGCAAGGCCAATAATCTGACGGCACAAACCAAAAAAGCCGATAATAAAATCACCAATTCAGAAGGAAGCTCTAAAGAATGCAAAAACAAAAACAATAAACCACCAATTAAACAAGCCGTAGCATAAATTTCTTTTTGAAAAATAAGCGGAATTTCGGCGGTCAAAACATCACGAATAACGCCACCAAAAGAACCAGTTATTATGCCCATTAATAAACTTGCCCAATTGCTAAGACCTTTACTGAAAGCAATCGAAATACCAATGCTCACAAAAATGCCCAAACCAATTGCATCAAAAACCAAAATGGCTTTACTAAATTTACCCAATTGGTGGCTAAAGCCAAAAACTAAAGCCGTAGCCAAAGCGCAACAAATCAAATAAGAAACATCTTGTAAAAATGGAACAGGAGTAGCACCAATTAAAACTGAACGTAAAGTGCCGCCACCAATTGCAGTTACAATCGCCAAAACAAACATACCAAGAATATCCATTTTCTTTTTAGCGGCAATTAAAGCCCCAGATAAAGCAAAAACAAAAGTACCTGCTAAATCTAAAAAATGAATTAAACCTGCAAATTGCATTTAAAATTTAAGGTTTTTTGACTGGCTCTGCTTTTGGTTTTTCGGTGGTAACTACTTTTGCTTCTTCTTTTGGCTGTTCTTGTGGTTTCTCGATAGTGGTTGTTTCTACTGGTTTGCCATCAGTAATTTTATTAAATTGTTCTTGTAGTTTTTCGCTAGACAAACCGCCGGTGGTAGATTCAATAAATTTGCCATTTTTATCAAAAAAGAAAAGACTAGGAATAGAACCTATCTTGAAAGCTTTCTTTTCTTCTTCTTTTTCATCAACATTCAAACGTATAACTTTAATATCTGGATATTTTGCTTCTATTTCTTCTAAGGTTGGTTTGAAATCTCTGCAAGCAGGACACCATTCAGCAAAAAAGAATAAAACGGTTGGGCTTCCTTTTCCGACATAGTTTTGAGCGGCTTTTTTAGCTTCTTCTGATAAATCCCCAGTGGCATTATTTGTTTCTTCTGGAGCGACAGCTGTCTCTGCGGTGGGGCTAGTTGCTGTTTCAGTTGTGGCGTCTTTTTTATTACAACCCATTAAAAGCAATGTAAAAGCCAAAGGCCAAACAAACTTATATTTCATGCTTCACTCCTAATTTTTATTTCATTGTAATTAAAACATTTAGCCTTCTCAAAGTCAAATTTTCTCAAATTGCTTTTTGTAAATAAACATTGTGTTAGTAAAATTTATTCTCTTAAACATTGAATCAAGCCTAAAGCCAAAAATAATTATGAGTTTAATCAGACCATAGTCAAAAATTCTTTACAATTGAAACAAAGTCTTAAGGGCAAGTTATGTGTTACGATAAATACAAGCGAAGGGAAAAAGGGAAAAACACCTTTAATGTCCTAGTTTCAGCTAAATTCTCTTAATCATTAAAAATATGTCAATCATCTCATTAGAAGATAAACGTTTGTGTGCAAAAAAAGCACAAGATAGTGAAGAATTGCCTGAGTGTTGTAATAAAACCTTTTCTAAAGTAGTCCATATAAGTCGTTTTTTGCGTCTTAAACAAACTGCCCACTGGGAAAATATAAAATTGCGCAATGGTTTGGTGCTTAAAATTCACAAAGCACGTAAAACAGCCGAAGACCTTCTTAAAAATCTTTCTTCCGAAGAAGCTGATATTTTTAGAGCTAAAATTCTTGAGATAGCCTCTGATTGTGCTGATGAAATTTTATATTCAGAAGAAGGTACCACGGAGCTTTTAAATAAATATTGGGCTTGCAAAAATGCAATTGATGCTAAAGTAAAAGCATTTACTAAAACTTTTTGTTAAGCTAAATTGGAAGATTGGTCAGCAGAAGAGCATTTAACAGAATTACGTACTCGGATTTTGTTTTGCCTTCTTTTTTTTGTGCCAACTTTGCTGGTTGGTTTTTGGCTTTGTCCGCATTTTTTACGTTCTTTAGAGGGCTTGGCTCCGAAAGGAACTATATTTTTTCAGCTTAAACCGGGCGAGCTTTTATTTGTTTATGTACGGCTAACTTGTATTTTGGCTGTGGTTTTGGCTTTGCCTTTTTGTTTATTTCAGGTAGCGGCTTTTTTGTGGCCAGCTTTAAAGAAAAAAGAAAAATATATTTTGGTCACTTTATTTGGAGGTGGCTCGGTTTTATTTGCTTTAGGCCTAAGTTTTGCTTATGGAGTGGCTCTGAGACCGCTTTTGGGCTTTTTGCTTGGTTTTGGTGTCGATTTGTCTTTAGTTCAGCCGCAATATAGCCTAGATTATTTTGTAGCTTTAGTTTTAGGTTTGCTTTTGGTCTTTGGCATAATGTTTCAAATTCCAATACTTTTATTTGTTTTGGCTTTGCTTGATTTAATCAGCTCTGCACAACTTTGGACTTACTGGAAACAAGCTTTATTTGCTTCTTTTGTAATTGCCGCTATTGCCACACCAACGCCAGACCCAATTAATATGCTTATTTTAGGCTGTGCCATTGCTGGCCTCTATGCAATTAGCTTGGTTTTAATTAAGCTTTGTGGTAAATAATATTTTAAAGATAAGTTTTCTTTTTTACGAATTAAACTTGCTATTGCGCCAAAAAGACGCAGTCAATAATTATCTTTTTTTTAATTTAATGGCATCTGCGATTTAACTTGTATTGGCAAGGTCTTATAACTTAACTGATCCCAATTCTCGTTCGTTGTGTGCTCAGTTGTCATTAATTTGCCCTGACTATCATATGGCTTTGTCTCATATAGCGTTCCCCATAAACAAAGCAGTATAATAAAGAAATGGCATATTCAATGGATTTAAGAAAGAGGGTAATTCAGGCTCTTGAAGAGGGAATGACCCAAGATTAAGTTAGTGAAAGATTTGAGGT
>CANLTT010000036.1 GCA_947494115.1 Candidatus Caenarcanales bacterium | reverse complement strand
CCTCCCTCAAATGCCTCTATTACTTTTTTCCTTAAATCTTTAGAATATGTCATTTTATTTTTATTATTCACATATTCTAGATCTCTTTAGCGGGGGTTTGCTATAGTGAAGAAATTCATAATCTTACAATTCCTGAATTTAGTTAAAGCCTAGACTTTGACTTTTGCTATTTAAGCCATTTCCCTCCTTGTTGAAAGAATTATTCGCTATTCGCAACGGAGGGTTTTATTATAATTAGCTCTTTATAATAGTTTACTAACTGCGGGATAATAGGGTTAAGGGAGCGGCGCAAGTCGAGGGTTTAGTTCAGTTAAAGATTAAGAACCCATAGTCAAACTCAACCTAAAACGGATTAGACAAACAAGCTTCACGTATGGCTTTAGCACGCTGTAAAAGTGCTTTCATTTTGTGCAAAGGAATCATATTAGGTCCATCAGAAAGGGCTTGTGCTGGATTAGGGTGAGTTTCTATCCAAAGGCCAAAAACACCGGCGGCCACCGCAGAACAAGCCAAATTAGGTGCATAAATACTTTTGCCCCCCGAAACACCATTGCCAGCTCCCGGTAATTGCACAGAATGCGTCGCATCAAATAAAAGTGGCAAGCCAAGCTCTTCTTGAATAATTTGCACTGAACGCATATCAACCACTAAATTATTGTAGCCAAACGAAGAACCTCTTTCGGTGATTAAAACATTTTGATTGCCTTCATTTTTGATTTTATTGGCAATATGCAAAACGTCGTGCGGAGCCAAGAATTGACCTTTTTTGACATTTACAACTCGTCCAGTGCGGGCAGATTCTACAATTAAATCGGTTTGGCGGCACAAAAAAGCTGGAATTTGAATTACATCTAAAACTTCGGCGGCTAGTTCAACTTGCTCAATAGAATGAATATCTGAGGTTATCCAAAGGCCTAAATCTTTTTTGAGATTTTTTAAAATTTTTAAACCGTCTTCAATTCCAGGCCCACGAAACGAATTATAAGAAGTACGATTGGCTTTATCAAAGCTGGCCTTGAAAATATAGGGCATTTTTAATTCGGCGCATATTTCTTTCATATGAGCGGCAATTTGATAAATTAATTCTTCGCTTTCAATCACGCAAGGCCCAGCAATTACCAAAAGCTCAGCGGGCGATTTATGAGGTTTTGCAAAATCTGAAAGTTTAATTGGTAACATAATTTAATTTTCAGGAACTCCAGATTGGGGAATATCGTCATTGGGTAAATAGAATCGTAAAATATAATTTGCGTTAATAGATCTTTTTTTACAAATTTTTTTTGAAATCATTTGTAGAATGGTTAAATTAGGACAGGGAGAATTTTTTATAATGGCCAATACAATTACCGAAGATAAGTTAAATGCCGCTTCTGCTGAGTTTTCAGACTTAGCTTGGAGATTTAATAATTTAAACTCAACGGCCAAAATGTTGCTGGTAGGAACCAATTCGCAGAGTGTGCCTTTCATACCAATTTCTGAACTGGCATATGAAACCACCCCAATTCAAAAAAATAATTCTCTTTCTTTATCGTCTTTAGCTGGCAATCCAGAAATTACAAAAGAAAACCCTTCGGCCAATATTTATTTAAAACCAGTTGAACCTAAAGCAAGCACTTTACAGAATGAATTAGAAACCAATCAAGTTTATACTGCTAAAGAACAGTCGTCAAATACCGCTATAATTGCCGATAGTCCAAATATTGCTCCGCCTCAAAATAAGCCAGAAAATTTGCCTTTTGCGCCTATTTATACCAGTAGTGTTTTAATTCCAGAAAAAAAAGAACCCGAAATTATACCAGCAAAAGAACCCGAAACTGACAAATCTTCTCTTGAGACCATTGATTCTGTAAATAATATTGAGAGCTGGAGTTATCGCAGACCTTATTTAGAAGATGAATATGCCGAAGAAATACGCCAAGAAGAATTTGAAGAAAATCGCAAAGAATCTTTTTGGGGACCATTTTTGCGCACAACTGGAGTGGTTTCGGTTTTGGCTTTAATTTGTGCGGGAGCTTTTTACTTTGTAAATAATAAAAAACCCAAAGAAGATCCTTTGCTTGAAGAGCTTTCACAAACTCAAAGCGAAACTAATAATGCCACTGAAAATAATAGTTTAAGCAGTTCTGAAAGTCTTTCTTCGGTAAATAATTCAATAAATAGTAATGATTCAGCCAATAAAACTTTTGTTGATGAAAGCCCAACTCAAACCGATTCTGGCTATTATCAGCCCAAAATAGAAACCAAGCCCAAACAAACTCAAACCAAAGCCAAAGTTTATAAATCACCCAAGGTTTATGCAAGTTCGCCCAAAAAAATAAATACTTCCACTTCTTCAGGCCGTGTACAAAGTGGTTATCCTTATTATCCAAACGCAAGCACAAAAACAAATTCACCTGTTTATAGCGCCGAAGAAAAATTTATTCCAGTTAAACCCGCTCCGCTTTTTGATCCGAGTACAATCTATGATTCAACCGCTACTTCAGCTATAAACCCAGAAACTTATACAGCCGAAGAGTTTCCGCTTGAAGTTTCATATACCAAAGAAAGCCCACAGTTTGAAGCCGCTTTTGTACCGCCAAATAGCAAAACCCAAAATATTAATACTTTCAATGAGCCGCCAATCGAAAACACCGTCGAAGATGAAACCAATGGCTTAACCGATGAAGAAAAGCAAATAATGCCAGAAAATTCATCAGTTCCAGTTTATAATCAGCCAATTCAGCAATTTAATAATAATTCTTCCCAAGAAAAACCAACCACTTCAGTTCCGCTTTATTCTAAGCCCATAAACAGTAGCTTCGAGGAAGAACCCGTTTTACGCAAGCCAGTTCAGTCTTCTAGCAATATACAAACTTTGCAAGATGAAACTTTTGGTTCGCCCTATAAACAAGCTGAAAATTTAACCACAACTATGCCATCACAACAAGTTGTTCAAGACGCTCCTAAAGCACCAATTCAGCGCAAAACTTCTTTCTTTAGAAGAAAAAAATACTCTCAGGAATATAAACAAGAGGCCGCTCAAAATAATGCTAATTCAGCCTTAAATGCTTACCAAGACCGCTTGCGTGAAATTCAGCGTAAAGCCGAAGGCAATAATTTAAGTGAAACCGAAAGAAGCAAATTGCTAGGTGAAATTGAGGTTTTAAAAACAAATATTAGCCAAACCCAAAAAGAATTGGACGAAACCACTCAGCTCATCAATAAAAGCAGTTCACCTTATCAAGGCCAAAATTTAAATGAAGTTGAAAGCGATGCGAATAAAGTTTATTTAAAACCAAATTTTGACGAAGAAGCCGACAATAATTCTTCTTTAGATATTGGTTATTTATAAAAATGCCAGAAATCAATTTAATTGCAGTAAAATGCCCTTTAAATTTTGTGAAAGCTAAACTGGCTCTTGAAAAGCTCGAAAAAGGCCAAATTCTTAAAATTATATTAGCTTTAGGCGAAGCCTCTGAAACTGTGCCTAAAAGCTTAATAGCTGAAGGTTATGAAATTATAGAAAGCGATTTGGCCGAAAGTCATTTAGAAATAAAAGTAAAAGTTTAATGGAAATTATTTTATTTTTTATATTTTTGCCAATTGTGAGCTTTGGTTTATGGTTTGGTCTTTGTTTTATAATTTTGTTTTTCTCGGATTATTTAGATTTAAGTGAATATTATAAAGTTGGTTTAATTTATAAAAAGCCGCTTCAAAAAGCAAATTTAGCAATTTTGGGCTCTATAAATTTGGTTGGGTCTCTTTATGTCGGCATTTATCCCGAAGGTTTGTATTTGTCAATTCTGCCGCTTTTTAGAGTTAAAGGAGCTAAGCTTTTGCTTATAACTTGGTCTGATATTGAAAATTTAGAAACTCAACAAGCTAATACGATTAGTTTAAAAATTGGCCCGAAAAAAACCAAATTAATTTTGACAGACAAAAGCCTTTTTGAAGATTTTTCTAAACTAATGACTAGAAGCCTTTAACAAACGATCTATTAAGGTTAAACCTAAACCACTTGGCTGAGGCATTTGGCAAAAAATTGTTTTAAAGCCCATTTCATCGCATTCCCTAAAAAAAGCAAATAAAACCGCCGCATATAGTTCATTTGAATTAATGATTTTTTGTTTTTGAATATTTTGATGGGCGGGTTCAAAACCAATATAAGCGCATTCGAAAAAACTATTAATTTCTTTTGGGCAATTTATTAATTGAACTTGCGCTCTAGGAGCATAATGTTTATATTTTAGACCGGGCGAAGCTGATTTATTATTATTATTTATTTTTATATTTGGTATAACCTCTTGCAAAGCCTCAAAAGGAATAGAACCTAAACGTAAAATATTTATTTCTTCGGGTTTTTGGCAGTTTACCACCGTCGATTCAAGGCCGTGTATAGTTGCGCCACCATCTAAAATACAAGGAATTAAGCCGTCAAAATCTTCTAAAATATGTTTTGCTAAAGTTCCGCTTGGTTTACCCGACAGATTAGCCGAAGGAGCGGCCAAGGGAATACCAACTTCTTCAATTAATTCTAAAGCCATTTGGTGTTTGGGCTGTCTGACGGCTATTGTGCCCAAGCCAGCATTAATCAGGGGTGAAATTTGTTTTGTGCCTTCCAAAATTAAGGTTAAAGGGCCTGGCCAAAAATTTTCAATCAGCTTTAAAGCGTTTGGGTTAAGGTTTTCGGCCAAACCAGAAAGTTGTTCAAAGCAATAAATATGTACAATCAAAGGATTATCAGCGGGCCGACCTTTGGCTTGAAAAATTTTGTTTAAAGCTTTTTCGCTGTCAATACGGCCAGCCAAACCATAGACAGTTTCGGTTGGAAAAGCAATAATTTCTTGCTTGTTTAAAAACTCAGCCGCTGATCTGACAGACAGAGTGAGCAAAGTGTGCATTTTAGCCATAAATTAAACTAGGCGACGGCCGGATTCGAACCGGCGGGTGGAGGTTTTGCAGACCTCTGCCTTACCACTTGGCTACGTCGCCAGCATTTTAGAATATATATTTTAAGACAAATTTGCTTTTTTTAGGGCTTTTTCAAAAAAGTTTTTTGTCTTAGTGCGCAAAGCCTATAATCAGCATAAGAATAATTAAAAAGTTTAAATGTATTTTACTCATCTTCAAAAGTCTTGGTAAGCTCTACTTGCCACAAAAAAAGCCTTAAAAATCTAAAAATATCCTTAAAGTTTTTTCGGTTCTTTAGGGAAATCGCAATACCCCAAATTTATTAAAAAGAATTAACCCAAGACCAAATCAAGAATGGAAGATAAGAGACCTCTTGAGCCACTTTCGGGGTTTTGGGATTCAAGTTTGTTTTTGTAAGAGGTCTATAGGCTATTCTCTACATATTGTCTATTTACTTGCCAAGGTGAGCTAGGTTCTTGAAATAAGCGATGATTGTTCAACTAGCTCTTGAGCCATGCCAGCTTTTACTAAACTAGCCTTGAAGCCAGTTTGCATTGACGAAAGAATATCAGGGAATTCTCTTACGGATGAACCTAACCCAGTATTAACTACCTCTACTTCAACAGATTTCCCTCTTGTCTTTTGTATTTGTTTTTTTGTCAAATCAGCCCCCCATGTTTGCCGCCAAGATGAATTCATATCAGTATTATAAACTTTGGCTGTACCTAAACCATAACCACTTATTTTAGCTAAATTAGTAAGTAATTCTTTTGCAAATTCATTGCCCTCTCGAACTTGTTTTGCTAAATCCTCCATAGAGAGTGTATCTAGGGTTTTCTTAGTTTGTTCCAATAAATTATTTGTTTGTATTGATGGTTTTGGATCAGTCAAAGCCAGTCTAAGTATTAATGTTAAACTACTTGAACCTTTGTAAACTGGCTTCCCATCTGTTTGTACCCAACCACCTTTACTACCTGCCGCTGTAAGGGCTTCTATTTCTACCTTTTCACCTAAAGAACTTATTGCCTCTCTCAAAGCATTACCTAAGTCTCCATCAGAAAGTATTTTTTTCATTTCTTGAAGACCTTTCGGGGTAAATAATTGATGTCCGCCCTCTGGATGTTCTAATGCTACGCCTGTTCCAGTACCAATTATTACAAATTTATCTCCATATTTAGCACCGTCATTAAGTGCCTTTGCTGAGAGAATATCATCTATCGGTAAAGCCAAACCAACTGGTGTCTCAATAATACCTAAGGCTTTCAATCTAGCTTTTCCTTCAGTTGTCGCATATTCTTCCTTTAATCGTTCCGCTCTTGGACCACCAAGTGCAAAATAGCTTTTTCCAGTTGTTTTTTGTTCTTCGGTTAATAATTTGTTTGGGACAGTTGCACCAGGAAATAAAACTTCTACAGTTTCTCCTTCTTGTATTAGGCCAGCATTTCTGCGACTTTGTATTATATCAGGTAATAAATTTATTAATTCCTTAGCTATTCCTCTTTGACCCTCTATAGAAACCTCAATTAATTTTCCAGCATTATCTTTAACTATTAAGCCTCTTAAATTAGTACCTGTTGCCTCTATGGGTTCTGGTTTTTGCCCTTCGCTTAATACTCTTGCTGATGAAATAGTAAATTCTTTATTTCCAAATTGAAATTGTTTACCAACTTGTAAATGTTCAGGTATTTCTACTTGGCTGGGCTGGCCGCCTTCATTCCAAGCTTTTTTTAAAATTTCAAAATCACTGCTTGCTCTTTCCCCAAGCCTGATTGCATTTACACCACCCACCCCTAGTGCTCTCAAAGCTTCTATCCCGAAAATAATGGCTGTATTTCCAGTCAAATCTACAGCTTCTTTTACCTTTTCAATTCTAGATTGTTCAGAAACAATAATTCCCGCCCCTTTCTGTAAAGCATTTGCTGTACCGCTTAAAGTATTGGCTGTAGTTTTAAGTATTTGTGCTGTAAATTGACCAGTTAAGTTTATGTCGCTTTGTACTTTAGTTTTAACAGCTTTCCTTAATGGTTCTGAAACCAATCTCTGGCCAATATCTTTTATGCGGCCAATACTTAAATCCATTTTAAATTCTCCTCAAAAATTTGTAATTAAATAAAGCAGGCTGATTCAATCAGAACTAACCTGTTTAAGTAAATTTTCTGTTGTTAAACCCTTTAAAATAGTATCTGCTTCAATAATGCCTTGTATAAGACCAGCTTCAGGGAAAACATAAACAGCATTTGGATTTTGGGGGTTTTGTCTAATATTTTCGTTAATTCCAACTGCTTGAGTTGCGACTCTAAGAAGCTTTAGAAAGGCCTCAGTTGAATTATTGACCGCAATATTAACTGTTTTTACGCCTTCTTTTTGTGTTGGGTTAAGTATACTAATGGCATCATTATTAGAATCGCCAGCGATCACGCATTTAATTTGTTCTCCTAACTCTTCTGGCAAATTCTTTATCATGCAATCAAGCATAAATTCTCTTGTTTGTAGTTTGCCATCAATGCCTTTAGGCTGAATATTAATGAACCAGTGATTTCTAGCAATTTCTGGTAATTTATTATTTCCTTCTGCGGCAATTCCTATTGATATATCAGAATCAATATTATTTTCCTTGAATTTTTCTTTTATTTTTTCTACAATCGACTCAACTTCGACTTTAGTTGCATATGTTATATATGAAATAAATTTATCATAAATATCTAATCCATCTTGTTTAGTTATACTTAATTCCTTAGAACTGTCAAGTTCAGCCAAACCATTCACCAGAGAAGCAAAACCATTTTCACTATTCTCTTGGCAAATACTTTGAATTATAGGATGAACTTCTCCAGTATTAAATTTAATCTTACTATTATAATCGCTAATAGTTCGATAACCATCATCAGCCAACCTAAAGCTCATTCTGCTTGCAGTCCCATCAGAAATTACATCAACTCCACTTAAAGTTATATGATATTTTGCTAGCAATGAATTGAAGCCAGCCTGCGTTTGTCCAGTAGCTAAAACTAAAATTACATTATTTAATCTACAATGTTCTTGCAATAAAGCAAAATCTTCTATAGCTTTTTGAAGTTCTTCTTTTGTTTTTGTATGAGAAGGAAATAAAGTATTATCAAAGTCAAACACAAATATGGTCGGTTCTGTTTTACTTGTTTTTATATTATTTATTTTTTCTGAGAAAGTTGTTTGACGGTATATTTGAGACAGAGAAATAGAATCATTATTTGGTATAAATCTTTCTACGGGCAATTTTTTATAATCTGCTGTTAATTTATCTAGTTCATGAAAGAAATTTCCATAAAGTTTACTTAATACTTTTAGTGTTAAATTTTTTTCAAACGCAACTTGTCTAGGTTTCTTTTTTCCTAAATTTTGCGGTGACTTAAAAGTATCAAGAACTTCACAGCCACCAATTCTAGCCAAAGTTACAGCTCTCAAAGCTACTGGAGTAGAAGCACGATTTATAAGAAGATCAATTGTCATTTAAAGAATATTATGTATCGTCAAAATAATAACAATAATACATTTAATTTTCGCTTAATTTAATATTAATAGTTCTTAATTTTTTTAATTCTCATCTCAAATTGGCTGGCATTGCAAAAAGATAGTATCTGGTTGATTTGTTCTTTGACAGAGAGATAAATCTCTGGGACAATAAAGTTTTCTTTGGGTTGAATTATTTATGCTTACTAAAATTGCCTTGGCTCTTGATATTGCGGATGAAGAAAATATTTCTAAATTATTATCATTGCTTGAGCCTAAGCCACATATTATAAAAATTGGACTAGAGTTAATTTCGGCTTTAGGCATACAAAAAGCTTTAAATTTGACGCAAAGTTTATCGCCTCAGAGCGAGATTTTTTTAGATTTCAAACTGCACGATATTCCCAATACAGTGACCAAAGCAATTAAGCCTTTATTACAGCATAAACAAATTAAATATTTAACTGTGCACACGCTAGGCGGCCACAAAATGCTTACTGAAGCACTAAAAGCCGTTGAAGGCCAAATTAATTTAGTGGGCGTAACCGTTTTAACCTCGCATTCAGAGCAAGAAATAAAAACAGACCTTAATTTAGAATTAAATAGTTTAAGCCAAAATTTAGTTAAAAATGCTCATTTAGCAGGCTTAAATTGGCTGGTTTCTTCGGTTTGGGAATGTTTGGCTATAAAACAGAAATATAATAATTTCAAAATAATTACGCCTGGTATTCGCTTTTCTGGGCAAAATAAAGCCGACCAAGCCCGCATCGCTTCACCAACCACGGCTTTAGAACAGGGTAGCGATATTATGGTAATAGGTCGTGCTGTTTGTGAAGCCGAAAACCCGCAAATGGCTTGGCAAAGTTTGCTTAAGATTTAGTTGGTTTATTAAAGCTTTTGTATTTTACGGGATTTGGACTGGTAGTTTTATGCGGTTTATTTTTTTTGACAATTTTAATTTCTGGTTTTTCTGAATGAGGTAAGGCCAGAGTTTTAACTGAAGATTTTGCTTGGTTTTTAAGTTTGATATTTTTAAGCAAAGCCGAAATAAGTTCTAAAAATGAACATAAAAAAGCCCCTGTTTTTTGAAAACAATCAAGAATAAACTCAAGCAGTTTTTTAGCTTTACTCATTATCTGAATCTGAGGAATTTAAATAAGCCTAAGCTTTCATTGTGTTCAAAATCCTGTTTAAATACAATTGATCTTTTGATTGGCTTTATATTTTTATAATTAAACTTTTTTGCGGGATTCTATAAATTTTTTTGTGTTTTTTAATTTGCTTTGCAGAAAAATTTTGAAAACCCATTTGAACAAGCTTGGGTCTAAATAAGGCAAAACTTTATAGCTAATTGTGTCGCAAACAAGCGTGCTTTGTGGGCTTTCAAAAATAAATTCGTGTTTATGCGCAAAAAACTTAAATAAACCACCAATTTCTTGGTCAATAAAATAATTTGGTTTTTGATATTCAGTCAATTTAAGCCGCCAGTCAAATAATTTAATTAAACCAAAAAAACTAAAAGACAAAATGGCCTCGGCGTTTTTTTCAAATGGCCATTCTAATTTTTCAATTTGTATTTTTATAAAACTCGGAATAATGCTCGAAATATTATTTAAATCAGCGTGAAAATCAAAAACCTCTTCGGTAGAAGCGTTTATTTGTATGGTTTGGCTAACTTGCAACATTGTATTTAATAAATAACTATCATAATATCTCGTCAAATTTGTTTAGAGTTGTGATTTTTACTTTGTTTGTTTCTAAAAAATTATTGCTAAAGTAATAAAAACATCAAATATTATTCTATGAAAGCAATTGGGCGTGTAATTGGGCCAGCCGATGAAGCGGGGCAAATCAAAATTCAAACCAAAGATAATTGGCATTCTCGCATTGGTGAATATTTGATTTACAAAATAAAAATTAATAATACCGAAACAAATGTCTTTGCCAGCATTATTTCAAGGCAAATCAAGCGTAATTTTCCGTCCACTTATTTAGCTGACCCTTCAATTGATGCAACCGATGTCGCTTCGGCTTTGGGTTTGGATGCCTCTTTGGATGGAATTGAGTATGAAATTGTGGCTAATACTTTGGGCTATTTTGATGAAAAACTGCATTCTTTGGTCAATCCACGCATAAACCCAGACCCAAATACTCCCATTTATTTAGCCCCAGATGAGCTTTTGCAACCAGTTTTATTTTCTAAAGAACGTTCTAGCATTGGTTCAGCCGAAATTGGACATTTACTTTTGCGGCCAAATATTCCCGTAATTATTAATACAAACGAAATGGTTTCGACACATTTAGCCATTTTGGCGGGAACTGGCTCTGGGAAAAGCTATTTAGCCCGTGTTTTGTTAGAAGAATTATTGCGGCCTTATAATAGAGCGGCCATTGTGGTTTTTGACCCGCATGGTGAGTATGAAACTTTGTCAAGCATTTCTCAGAGCGACAAACCAGAATTTAAAGACGCAAATTATGGCCCACAAATTAAAACTTTAATACCGGGTATCGACTTTCAAATTACAATCTCAGAGCTGTCTTCGGCTGATATTAAGTTTTTATTGCCCGATATTAGCGAAAAAATGAGCACCTTTTTGGACCGAATTCAACAAAATGCTTATAACCGTGGCAAGGCTCGCAAACGCCAATGGACTTATGCCGATTTGATTTATGAACTTGATTCTATGGCTGAAGGCAACGGTGATGAGAATAAAAAAGAAAATATTAGTTCAACACTTGATGGCCTCAAATGGCGTTTGGAAAAGCGTTTTCACCCTAAAGGAAGCAGACCACGTTTGTTTATAGATGATGGCGGCACGCCTTTGAATGAATTGTTTAAGCCGGGGCAATGCACAGTTATACGCTTAGACGGTTTAGAAGAGGAAGAACAACAAGTTTTAGCCGCTATTATGCTCAGGAAAATTTATAAAGCGCGTGAGAGAGCCTTTAAAGGAGAGCTAGAAGAAGACCCTAAAAATGCTTTAGAATATCCAGTTTTTGCTTTATTTGAGGAAGCCCACCGTTTTGCGCCAATTGGAGACCGTGATATTGTCTCGACTCGCATTCTACGCACGGTTTTGGCCGAAGGTCGCAAATTTGGTGTGGGTGTGGGCTTAATTACGCAAAGACCGGGTAAGCTCGACCAAAACGTCTTATCGCAGTGCATGACACAATTTTTAATGCGTATTATAAACCCAAATGATCAACAAAGTATCGCTCAGGGTGTTGAAAGTGCTGGCCGTGAACTATTAAGAGAATTGCCATCTTTGTCTAAAGGGCAAGCGATTGTGGCAGGAGTTGCCGTGCGGACACCAGTTTTATTAAAGGTTAGAACCGCTTTTAGTGAGCATAAAGGCGCAAGTGCTAATTCAGCGGAAGAATGGATTAAATATTTTAGCCCAGAGCAAAACCAAAGAAGACAAATAGAAACCGCCACTTTAGGCTCTAGAACCACCGAAAAAGCCCCTTGGGAATAATTTTTTAATAAACATTAATAATATTATTGGCTTGGCTGGCGAAACTCTCATCGTGGGTGATTACAAATAATTGGTCAAAAGATTTTATCGCTCCAATTTGCAAAGCCAACTGATTACGCCTATCAGAGTCTAAATGGGCAGTTGGCTCATCAAAAAAGGCAAAGCGAATATTAGACATTTCTTGTAAAAGCCCCAGCCTGATTGCAATAGCGGCCGCAATTTGTTGTCCACCCGAAAGCAGTTCAAAGGCAAGCTCTTGGCCATTTTTTAGCATAATAATTTGATAATCTTCTGTCCAGTTCAGCTCAAAAGAAGAATCTTGCAAAACCTCGCGAAATAAGTTTGTGGCTTTATAAGCAATTTGTGCGGTATAAGTTTTAGCTAAATTTATGGCTAATTCCTTGTATAGAGCACGCATTCGATTGATTGTCCTTTCTTTAATTTGTAATTTATTTAAGTTTTCTTTATTGCTTAAAAACTCTTTTTGTTTATTTTTTAGCTCTGTATAATGCTTTTCATCATCATTTAAATTAGTTGTTAGAGCATATTGTTCCCCTAGAGCTATATTTGCTTGTTTTTGTAAATTATCTAATTCTTTTTCTTGCGCCACTAACCAGTTTTGGTCTTTCAAGCCAGAGTTTTGTATTTCTTGGATTGAATCGGCATTTTGAGTTTGAATTTGTTGGCATTTATCTTTTCGCTCTTGCAAAGCTGGAATTTCGGCAATTTCGATTTTTAATTGATTCCAAAGAATATATAAAGGCTCCAAACGCTCCAAATCGGCTTCTAGCTTTTGCAAAACTGCGGGCACTTCGGCATATTTTTCAATATTATCTTTGAACTTGCTCAAATCATCGCTTAAGATAGTAATTTTTTGTTTATGATTTTTGAGTAAGTTATTAATTAAATCTTCTTTTTTCAGCTCTGATTGCCAGATTAAAACTTTTTCGGCAATTGGTTTTAAGGTTTTAATTTTCTCTAAAAGGTCTAATTCAGCCATTTTTAAATCTTTTAGTTTTTCGCCTTTTTCATTCAATTCATTCAAAAAGGCGACTAAACTTTGAACTTTAGCTTGATTTTGCTCTAAACGCTTTTGAAGAGCCGTAACACCATTTAAGAAATTGACAGCTTCACGACTTTTTTCAACGGCTTGCTTTAAATTTTTGCCTTTTTCTAATAAAACTTCTGAACAACGCTTAGAAAGCTTGATTTCGAGTTCATAAATTTTTTGTAAATATTTTTGATTCAAATTTAATTTGTCTAATTCTTTTTGTTTTGCTTGAGTTTCGTCTTTAAAAGCGGACATTTTATTTATGCTTTCTTTTAATTCTTCTTCCAAAGAGTCAGCCGCTTGTTCTAAATTATTTTTATTTTTTAAATTTAAGCATGGCTCCAGCAAAATTGGGCAAACACCTTTTGAAGTCAATTTGGGTAATAAATCTTGTTTAACTTCAATTTGAGCTTTCAATTCAGCCGTCAAAGCCAGATTTGCTTGAATTTGAGTTTGAGTTTTTTCAATTTGATTATGAATTTCGGCCAGCTCTTTTTCTAAATCATCAGTTAAAGCCAAATTGGATTCTTTAATTTGTTTATTTTTTTCTTTCTCAAGGCTCATTACTTCATTATATTCAGCTCGCATTTTTTCTAATTCGTCTTCCAGAGAAGCTAAATTTTCGGCTAAGTTTTTTTTCTCATCCAAAGAGCTTAAAGCATTTTGTAAATTATCTATTTCGGCTTTTAAACTTGCTAATTCGTTTTCTTGAGCTGGCTTTGAATTTAATTCGGTTTCAATTTGAATTTTATTTTTATGTAATTCTTTCTCTTCGGCCTCTAATTGCTTATATTTCAGAGCATCTTTTTCATGAAGTTTTAATTCGTTTTTAATTGTGTTTAGGTTTGAAAGCTCTAATTCAGCTCTTTGAAGATTTTGTTTTTCTGATTTTAGAATTTCTTCAAATTGAATTATTTTATTTTTTTGCAAATCAAGCTCA
Organism: Candidatus Caenarcanales bacterium; assembly: GCA_947494115.1. Lineage (GTDB taxonomy): Bacteria > Cyanobacteriota > Vampirovibrionia > Caenarcaniphilales > Caenarcanaceae > CANLTT01. The sequence continues at coordinate 1,156 of CANLTT010000036.1, read as the reverse complement.
ATTTTTTGTTCGTTTAAGACTTTTTTGTTTTGTTTCAATTCAAGATAGTTTTGCGTTTGAATTTCGAGATTAGCTTTTTCTTTTTCGGCTTGCAAAGCTTTATTTAATTTTAAGTCAATTTCTGCAAATTCTTGTTTAAGCTTTTCTTGCTCTAGTTCAAGGTTTTGATGCTTTTCGAGCTTTTGCTTTTGTATTTTAAATTCTTGTTTATTTGCGTTTAGGCTTTCTTCAAGCTGAGAACATATTTTTTGTTTTTGCGCCAAAAGCTTGTGATTTTCGGCAATTTTATTTTCAAGTTTTATAATTTCTTCATCTAGCCCATCGTGGCGCGCCAAATTAATTTGCAAACCCTGAGCTTGTTCATTTAAGAGCTTTAAACTCTCTGCAAGCTTGTTTTGCATAATTTTATATTCATCTAAACCCAAAAGTCCATCAAATATTTTGCGGCGATTTTCGGGTGTTTCTAAAAAATCAATGGTTAAATTCCCTTGGGGCGTGGCAATTCCATTACGACAAAGCAAACTTAAATTGTCATTTGGGCTTAAATTCAGCTGATGCCTTGTCCAAGTTTGTACATTATTTACGCCTTCGGCCACCAAATAAGCTTTGTCTAAATTATAAACACTACAAACGGCACCGCTGGTTTTACGCTTAATTTGATAATGATCTTGGTCTAAACTGGAGACAACTTCTAGTTCAACTTCAGCACTTTTGGCTCCTTTGCGTATAATACGATTGCTAGCCGAATAAGGCAAAAAATTAAACAAAACCCAAGAAATTGCTTCAAGTATACTGCTTTTCCCAGAGCCATTTTCGCCGCAAATCGAAGTTATACCTTGCTCAAAACTATAGCTCTGCTCTGTATAACATTTAAAGTTTTTTAGTTTAAGCGATTTTAAAAGCATGAAACAAGTATGCCACAAGCCTCATTCAAAACAAACAAAGATTGGGCCATAAGCAAATATCTAAAATTAAAAATTCTTATAAATTATTTTTTAATTCTCTAAATGACCAAGCTAAGCCCCGAAAAGCCAAAATAAAAGAACCTAAAATCAAAAAAGCTTTTACAAAACCATATTCAATTTGCAAACATACAAAACTGCCAACTAAGCATGCAATGAGCAAACTAAGCAAAACTGTTTTATTATAAAAAAGA
>CANLTT010000035.1 GCA_947494115.1 Candidatus Caenarcanales bacterium | reverse complement strand
GGCAAATTGGCTTTGTTGTTCAAGCAAAAAGATGGATAGTTGAAAGGACATTTTCTTGGCTTGAGGGATTCAGGCGTTTATCCAAGGATTATGAAATGAAAACCGTCTATTCTGAAGCTTGGATTTATCTTTCTATGACTAAAATTATGCTTAATCGTTTATCCTAATCTTTTATTTTAAGACAGCTTCTTAAAACAAAAAAACGATAAAAAATATAATCCCACGGTTCGTAAGTGCTTACGTTTAAAACCAATTAATTCTTTTTCATCTTACAACTAGCTTTGTTTAATTTAGAAATTAAATAACTGGCTTGAGGAATATAGCTCCCAGTGGTGGCAGAGTCAAATCTAACGAATAAGGTTGATTATCTCGTCCAATCCACTTGCCTGTTATTTTTCCTAAATTGCCAGCATTGGTGCCGCCATAATAAGCCGAATCGGTATTCAAAACTTCTTCATAATCGCCATCACTAGGGCAACCTACGGGATAATTGTAGCGGGTAACGGGTGTAAAATTAAAAACACAAATTATATGTTCTTGCTTGCCGTCTGGCAGGGTGGCTTTGCGCACAAAAGATAAAATACTATTATCGCTATCTTCGCAGTTTAACCATTCAAAGCCCTGTTTTTCGTGGTCATCAAACCAAAGTGCTTGTTCTTGGCGGTATAAATGGTTCAAGTCAATAATTAATCTTTGTATATTTTGAGGCTGATCCCGTTCCAGCATGAACCAATCAAGGCTTGTTTTATAATTCCACTCCGATTCTTGCGCAAATTCGCTACCCATAAACAAAAGCTTTTTGCCGGGGTGGGCGTACTGATAAGCGTAAAGCAGTTTGAGATTAGCAATTTTGTGAATATAATCGCCATCCATTTTATTTACTAATGAAGCTTTTAAATGCACAACTTCATCGTGAGAGAGCGGCAAAATAAAGTTTTCATTATAATAATAAATCATCGAAAAAGTAATTTGGCTGTGCGAACCCTTGCGAAACAGCGGATCAATTTTAAAATATTTAAGCGTATCGTGCATCCAGCCCATATTCCACTTAAAATCAAACCCCAAAGCATTTTCATGAAACTCTAAAGGCTTAGAAACACAAGGCCAAGCGGTGGCTTCTTCGGCAATCGTAATTACGCCTGGGCAGTCTAGGTGAATGGCTTTATTTAAATTGCGCAAAAACCGCACAGCGTCTAGGTTTTCAAAACTGCCATATTCATTCGGAATCCAATCGCCAGTTTCTTCACGGCCATAATTAAGGTGAATCATTGAACTGACAGCATCAACCCGTAAACCATCAATATGATATTCTTTAGCCCAGAAAAAAGCATTAGAAGTTAAAAAACTGCGCACTTCATTTCGGCCATAATTAAAAACCAAAGTTCCCCAGTGTGGATGTTCTCCTTGAGTTGGGTTTTCATGCTCATACAAAGCGGTTCCGTCAAATTTAGCCAAACTAAAAGCATCTTTAGGAAAATGCGCTGGAACCCAATCTAAAATTACGCCAATATCGTTTTGATGAAGTTGATCTACTAAATATTTAAATTCGTCTGGGTTTCCAAAACGACTGGTTGGCGCATAATAACCCGAAACCTGATAACCCCAAGAACCATCAAAAGGAAATTCAGTAATGGGCATTAGCTCTACATGAGTATAATTCATCTTTTTGAGATATGGAATTAATTGCTCCGTATATTCTTGATAACTCAAAACCGCATTTTCATCCTCTTCTAAAGGGGCTTTGCGCTTCCAAGAACTAAGCTGAATTTCATAAATTGACATTGCGCTTTTTTGCCAATTGGTGCTTGCCCGCTTTTTAAGCCAATTTTGGTCATTCCAAGCATATTTTTTTATATTCCAAACCTGCGAGCCAGTTTTTGGTCTAAGCTCCATATAAAAAGCCATTGGGTCGGTTTTATCAATAAATTCACCGCCTTTGGTGCGAATATGAAATTTATATAAACTGCCTTCCTCAAGCTCTGGTATAAATAATTCCCAAACACCAGAACTACCCAATAAGCGCATTGGATGAGATTTTGTATTCCAATTATTAAAATCACCAATCAGATAAACCGCCTCGGCTTCAGGTGCCCAAACTGTAAAAGAAACCCCCAAAACACCCATTATTTGCCGCAGATGAGCACCTAATTTATTATAAAGTTGTGTTTCAGTTCCTTCATTAAAAAAATAAAGTTCATGCGAATCAAGGCTTGGCAAAAAGCGATATGGGTCTTGTTGGGTAATAATTTCGCCACCAGCTCGAATTTCAAATTTATACGGGAAAAAATCTTCTCGGCCTTCAATAAAACCTTCAAATAAACCAAAGAATTCGCCCGCAAAAAGCTCATACTGATTCCAAGTATTAATGCTGTCAATAACTTTAATTTCAGCGACACCCGGTAAAAAAGCCCGCACAATTAGGCCATTATTCCAAGCATGCATTCCCAAAATCCCGTGGGGGTCTTTGCATCTTTGTTCTTGCAGACTTTTAAAAGATTCGTAATTTATTTTTTCAATTTGCATCAATCAATATAATTCCTCAATAATACAGAAATTAAAAAAGGCTTTATTGTTCCAATCCTAAAGCATCTATTATTTTTGCCAGCATACATAATTTAAAAATATCAAACGATAAATAATTTATAGTACGAGTAAAATTAAAGACCAAACCTAAACTAATTGAATGCTTGCTTTTTTATCTGGAATTATTGAATCCAAGCTTATAAACCCAAATCGTTGCATAATTGAGGTTAATGGCTTGGGGTTTTTAGTTTATTTAAGTCAATCTTCTTGGCTGGCTTTAGAAGCTGGCAAAACGCATAAGCTTTATACTTCTTTGAATATTTCGCCCGAAGCCGTTAAAGTTTATGGGTTTACAAATGCTTGGGAACAAAGTCTCTATGAGCTTATAAACTCGGTAAAAGGTATTGGCGCAAAATCGGCTTTGGCTTTATTAGACGCTTTAAGCCCAGAGCAAATTGTTCAGGCCATTGCAGAAGGCTCTGCTGACACTTTAAGCACAGCACAAGGCATTGGCCAAAAAACCGCCGAAAGAATTATTTTTGAATTAAAGTCTAAAATTAGCCAATTGCAAGTTCTTTCGGGCAATGTGGGCAATGTCGAAATTAATAAATATGCCGAAACTGAAAGTATTTTGCGCTCTTTGGGCTATAAACCGTCCGAAATCGAAAATGCCATTCAAGCAAATGCCGCTTCTAAAGACCTAATTAAAGATTGCTTAACTTGGTTATCTGGGGCTACTTTATAAAGTCATTTGGTAGTAAAATTTTGGCATAAAGGAGCATTTAGCTTGAAACAATTATTTCTTGGAGTTGATATTGGCTCTACAACCTTAAAGGCCGCTTTATTAGACGAAAATTGCGAAGTTCTTGAAACACTTTATACTCGTACTCAGCCTCAGAAAGCAGGATTTGTAAATTGTATAAATCGTTGTTCTGATTGCGGAGCTTGTTACTCAGGTGCAGTGAAAACCCAAATTGGTAAATTTCTAAAAAAAGCTAATGTTTCTTTTAAAGAATTAAAGGCCATAACTATCACGGGTAGCCAAGTTATTGAAGATACTCAAAAATTTATTCTTTTTGATTTTCAGGTTAGCGAAATTTCGGCTCATATTGCGGGCGCACAGTTTTTCTTTCCAGAGGCCGAAGCTATTTTAGATGTTGGTGGCCAAGACAGCAAAGCCATGATTTTTAAAGATAAAATGTGGTTTTCTAAAATGAGCGATATTTGTGCGGCTGGTACTGGAAGCTTTTTAGATGCAATTGCAAGCAAATTAAATATTTCGGTTGAAGATATTGCCAACAAAATTGACTTTAATTCAGAGCTTGAGTTTTCGTCTGTTTGTGCGGTTTTAGGGGCAACTTCTGTTAATAAATTTAAAAATCGTTATCCACTGGGGCAAATTTTGGCGGGAGCCTGTAAAGCGCAAGCCCGCACGATAATGTCTGGCGTTGGTGAATTATTATTTGGTTATAAAGGCAATATTATTTTTCAGGGCGGAGTTTCCTCTAATTCAGCGGTTGTGCATTATTTAAAAGAAATTACTCAACAAAATATTTTAGTTCCCAAATTTAATCAAGTTATGGGCGCAATTGGAGCAGGAATTCTGGCTTGTCAAAATTCAATTTCTAAAATTAAACCTAAAAAGTCTTTGGAAAAAACTCCAACTCAAACATTTAAAGCCCTACAGCTAAGAGCGAAGTTGAATGTAAAAGAATTTTTAGCAAAATCAGATAAGCCTTTGGTTTGGCGTAATTTATTTTATCCTGTTGAAATTTTGAATGCGCTTGGAGTGAGGCCTTTCACGCTTGAAACATATGCCGCTTTGAATTCTCGCAATCAAAAAAGGCTCAAAACTTATTTAGATAATGCTTCTCAGCGGGGTTTTAAAGCCGAAACTTGTTCTTTTTTGCGTGTGCTTGAAGGAATGCCAGATTTGCCCAAGCCCGCTTTTGTAATTTCAACTTCCGCTCCTTGTCATCAAGCCGAAAGAATATTAAAAGATTTAGCCGAACAACAATTAAAAATTGAATCCGATAAGTTTTTTACAGTCAGCATTCCAGCACACGCCAGAGAAAATGCCGTGCAAGCTTTAGCCGAAGAATTAGAATTGTCGGTTGAGCTGATGGAAAAAGCCACTGGCCATAAAATGGAAATTTCTAAATTGCAAGAAGCCTGTGAATTGTCAAATATAGCCAGAGAATACAGCGATCAGTGTAATGATCTTCGAGCGAAATATGCTGGTTTGGTGAAAGGTTCTGAATTGGCTTATCATTCGATTATTTTTTCACCTTTTTGGGGTCGCCCTGAGCTGGTTGAAATGCAAAAAACTTTATACGAAGAAATGCTTCTAGAGAGCGAAAAGTTTCAGGCTATTGATAGGCCAGCACGGCACAAAATTATTTTCTTGCATTTGCCACCATTTTATAGCAATAAGCTTTTAACCTATATTGAAGACCATTGCCACGCCGATATTATTATAGAAGAAACTAATTATACTGGCTGGAAGCCTTTAAACGCAAAAAAACCTTATTATTCTTTGGCCGAAAGACTTCTTCAAATGGGTTTTATTAACCAAGAGGAGCGTGTTAAAGCAATTAAAAACTTTGTCAATAAAAATAATATAGACGGCATTTTAGCTTATAATCACGGTTTTGGTCGTTGTTCTATGCTGGACAATGTATTTATACAAGCCCTTAAAGCAGAATTAAAAACCGAAAAGCAAAATGCGCCTTTATTAATTGTCGATGGTGATTGCTTGGATGCCAGTATTGATCCGTGTAGCACATATACCAAGATCAATGCTTTTTTTGAAGCCCTAAATGCCCAGAAATTTGGCAGTGTTTTGGGCTTAAATTAGGCTTGGATTGCTTGCTCTAAACAATTCATCTGCGATTTGGCTTATGCCATGTTTTAAACCATATAAAACAGCCTGTGTGCGGTCATTTACATTAAGCTTAGTAAAAATATTATTTACATGAGTCTTAACGGTTGAATCGCTCACAAAGAGACGTTTAGCAATCGCTTTATAATTTAGGCCTTGTGTTAGGCAAGCCAAAACTTCCATTTCACGATTGGTTAAAGTGCTTAAAAGGCCTCTGTCTTGTAAACCTTGTGGTGCGCTAATTGGTCCTTGAATAAAAGAACAAAGTAGTTTTGCAACCTGTGGCGTAAGATAAGTTTCACCTTTTTGAAAAGCTCTAATGCCATATGGAAGCTCTAAATGGACACGGTCTTGCTTTATAATGCTGTCTATTTGCGCACTGGCTAAGTCTTTTATCGTATCTGAAACCAAATCGTTCACAATGGCGATAAAACCAGTTTCGGGCGCTTTAGACTTAGTAAAAAGAATTAACTGAGACCAACTCTTTTCACCCGGAGTATCTGTTTCAAAAATCAGCAGATCTGGCCTAATACAAAAAGCTTGTTCCATTAAGCTCTCTCGTGAAACCGCCCGCATAGTATGAATACGTGCTCCCAAATTGGGTGGTATTAGTTGCTCATTGGGTAGTCCCCCAAATCTCTGACACCATAAAATCGATCTTATTGCTTTCGCTTCCTTAAACAATGTATGCCTCCTGGAATTTCTTTATATTTTTTAGGAATAACCGCTTTAAAACAATTTTTTTATTCCACTTAATATTTACAGACTAGCTTTTATTAAAAACATTTAAGTAAATCTAGGTTTTTTAAACGGGGTTTGCAAATAAAAGCCTTTAGCAACTTATTTTAGAAATTGCCATAAAAACACCAACTTAAATTAATTTCAAACAAAAAAAGTTAAGAAAATCGCCTTAAGAAACGCTTGTTAAGCCTTGATTCCAGTTTAAAGTTTCTAGAGTATGCACAAGTGTTCTAAGTTCTTTCAAATGATTCAAGTGTCCTTTAAGGGCAGTTAATGATTTGTTAGAAACAGGAAAAAGGCTTTTAGGAATTTCTCCATTGGTTATTTGATGCATTTCGGCTCTTATTTTCTGAGTTAATGCTTGTAAATTTTGTGGTGTAAATTGAATAAGCTCAAGCAAAGCAGAGAAATTTGTTTCTGCCTTAAAGCCAGCCTGCTGAAAAACTTGTTGCAATTTTAAATTGGCTTCTAGAAATTCCTGCGTAAGCTTAAGTTTTTCTTCTTCAGATATAACTCCATCTCTTTGTAATCCCAGTCCATTAGCTTCAACAACTCCACCGGCACCTCTTCTGTCGAGAAGGTGTATTTCTATTTTGTTATTGAGCCGATCATATGTAATAGCATAATCAATACCAGCCCGAAAATCCCCACCCGAAGGAGCTTCTTTGGCAAAACTTTTTAATTCTTCTTCAATTTGCGTTCTCAGATTCTTTTGTTGTTCTAGCGGTAAACTATCAAAATTGGCTGGTAAAAAAGTTTTATATAAATCTTTCAATGGCTCTTCTTGTTGTTGCGCTTCTGCCATAGAATTATTTGATTTTTTTACAAAGTTTGAATTTGGACGAACAAAAATTGTAAGAATTTGATTTAAATTGTTTATTAAACCCTCTATTTTTTGTATTGAATTTGCATCTTCTGGTAAATTACTAACTTTCAAACCTTTTTTAGAGGTGGAGAAACGAATCTCTTCAGGCAAGTGATTTTTTAAATATCTAGCTGAAAGACTAGCCCATAAACGTGCTCCTTCACTGCCCAATATTAAAGCCCTCACCGAAGGGGGAACTTGAGAAGCCTTTTTATAAAAAGAAGGTTGTATATTATTCAAACCCTCTGGAGCAAAATGAACATGAAGCCATTTGACGGTTTGAGAAGATTCTTCTCCTAATGTCCTTACATTGAAACCAGAACCATTGGAACCTATAAAGGAATTTGGATAAGTCTGTTGCAGCAATTTCATTGATTGATACATTGTCTCAGCAACCTCTGCTGGATAATCATGTATACCCATAACCTCTTTAGGAGACAAATCCTTTTCTAAATCTACCATTATCATTAAATGAACACCCTTAACATAAGGACGAGGATTAGGAACAAAATAGAAAGTATGTCCTTTTGACTGAAAAGTGAGAACGCTTTGATTTATAAAGCCTTGTCTTTTTTCTTTTGACAAAACCATTCCTTGATCTGGTAAACCTCCGTTTAAGGTTGTTAAAGCTGGCACAGCAGTATAAGGAATTAATCGTTCTTTTGGGTTTATTCTTATGTTGCTACTTTCTTCTCGTTTTCTAAATACATTCTCAGCATAATGACTTCTAGAACGAACAGTTAATGAACCAACCATAACAAATCACCCTCCAATTCAGGGCTGAGGCATAGTAAAACCCACAATAAACTTAACAAAGCTTTGAATCACTCACCAGAGGCTTTAAGTCAAGCTATATAAATTACTTATAGGCTGTATAACTAAAAATTATAAATGGTCGCTTTGATTTATAGAGCTGTTAAAAAAAATTTTATTTATCTCGAATAATTGTTTTGATTTTGATTTAGAAAACTTAATAAGCTTTACAATTATTAGGGGGACTTTAATATGTTTTGTAATAATTCAATTCAATTGGAGCCAGTTAGTTATTTTGCACAAGCTCAAAACAATTTAGCGCAAGCTCAAACACAACTTACAAATTCGGTTGGCGATATTGGCGGCGGAGTAAACCAAACTATTTCAACTATACAAACTGTTTTTAATTTTCAAAAGGCTAAAATGCAAACTTCTGTCGCTTTAGCTTTATTAAACAGTGAATTAAAAATGAATAAAGAAATTTTGCGAACTCTGGCAATTGCTTAATTAATGATTATCCAAAATACCTTGGTCAAATTCGCCGCCTGTTGTCATACTACTTGAAGCCGCCATGCGAGTTGCCAAAGTGCTTGGTTTTAAGCCTGAAGTATGATGACTTGCATAATAATCATGGCCGCCTTCTTTGACAATTTCTTCAATCAAAGTTTCTAAATCTAAAAAGCAATCAGCGACATCCATTAAAATTGGTGAGGTATTAACCCTAAAGCCTGCTAGCATAACTTGTTTTCCGCTTTTAGACAAAGAATCAAGCGCATATGCAAAATCTTCATCACCGCTCACCAAAATAATTGTATCTACGGTTTTGCTGAGCGTTAGCATATCTACGACAATTTCGACATCTAAATTAGCTCTTTTGGTGCCGTCTGGAAAAACTTTAAGTTCTTTTTGAACAACTTTATAACCATTACGCTTCATCCAAAGCAAAAAGCCCTGCTGTTTAGAAGCATTTTCATCCACGCCCGTATAGAAAAAAGCCCTTAAAAGCGGCCCATATTTGCAAAAAACACCTAATAATTTTGCATAATCAATTTCAATTCCGATTGAGCGAGCGGCATGAAATAAATTGTTTCCGTCGATAAAAACCGCCATTTTGCCAAAATCACGTTGTAAAGTTCCTATAGTCATTTGTTAAACCTCTATGAAATAAGTTTTATTATAAAACAGTCTACTCAATCCTTGAAAATAATACTCCACAATGGGAAAGCTGTGTATTTGGCCTCAAGTATGACCACTTAGTTAAATTTTCCCAAGAATCGGTATTTTCTAAACCAAAAACAGAAAGCATTCTACCGGCAAGCTCTGGAATAAAAGGTTCTAATAAATTTGAAACTATACGCAAGCTTTCTAGAGTTTCAATTAAAGCCAAATTTGCGCAATTTTTAGAATTTGGATCTGTTTCTTTAAATAAATTCCAAGGTTTGACTTCGCTTAAATTTAAATTTAAATCATCAACCAAAGCAAAAATAGCTTCAAGAGCAGAATTAATATTTAAATTTTGTATATGTTCTTTAACTTTAGCGGGCAAGGTAAGGCTTTTTTGGGCAATCGGCGAATTTTCATCGAGCTTAATATCTGGAACTTTGCTTTCCCAATGAGTTTCACACAGTTTTAAAACCCGAGAAAATAAATTACCCAAACGATTAGCCAAATAAGCATTCACCAATTCTTTAAAAGCTTTTTCGGAATAATCTCCATCGGCACCAAAAGGAATATTAAATAAAAAATAAAACCGAAAAGCATTAACTCCAAAACGTTCAATTAAGTCTTCTGGCACAATAATATTTCCACGTGTTTTGCCCATTTTTTCGCCGTCTTTGGTTAAAAAACCGTGGCCAAATAATTTTTTTGGTAAAGGCAAATCGGCTGACATAAGCATGGCAACCCAATAAACAGCATGAAAACGCAAAATATCTTTGCCAATTAAATGTACGTCTGCTGGCCAATAATCAGGAAGTTTATCAAAATTGCCGTCAAAGTTTTCATAAAGCGTAGACAAATAACCGAGCAAAGCGTCAAACCAAACATAAATAGTTTGCTCACCATCTTCTGGAATTGGAATACCCCATTTAACCGAACGTCGAGAAATCGGAAAATCTTTTAAGCCTTCAGAGAGCCATGTTTCAATTTCGTTTATTCTAAATTTCGGCTGAATAAAATCTGGATTGGCTTTAAAAAATTCTTTAAGTTTATTTTCATATTTAGAAAGCGCAAAAAAGTAATTATTTTCAGAATATTCTTGTACTTTTGTATGATGAATTGGGCAAAGTCCGCCTTCAAGTAATTCACGTTCGTTTTTAAAATCTTCGCAAGCAAGGCAATAAAGCCCTTTATATTCAGCCTGATAAATATCGCCTTTGGCTTTTACCCGCTCAAAAAAGGCTTTTACAACTTCATTATGTTTTTCGCTTGAAGTGCGGGCAAATTTTTGATAATTAATGTCTAGTTTTTGCCAAAGCTGTTTGAATTTAGCGGTAATTTGGTCGCAATGTGTTTGTGGGTCTAAACCTTGACTTTGAGCGGTCGCTTCAATTTTGCCGCCATGTTCATCAACGCCCGTTAAAAAACAAACATCTAAGCCAGCCAAACGCCAAAAACGGCAAATTGCATCGCCAGCCACGGTTGGGTAAGCACTGCCAATATGCGGTTCGGCATTAACATAATAAAGTGGTGTTGTTAAATAAAATTTTTGCATCGTTTTTTATAAATTATAAATTTTCACTGATTATATGATTTTTTATTGAACCCTGCTTTTACAGAATCTCGCTTTAATAACATTGTGGACAGTTTTTTGAAATACCAACCCAACTCTCAAACCCCCGCTCTCTGAACGCCTTTAAATGGGTACTTTGCAACGCCAATATCTTATGATCGATGTAAAAGTTAAATTTACTTGTACTTTCGGAATCACCTCACTTTGAAAATTTTCTTGATAAACTTGTTTCTAAATTAATATTTCCTTAAGGTTTTGAGAAAAAAGAGGGGTTTATGTATTTTTTAGAAGAAAAAGATTCCTGCGGAACGGGCTTTGTAGTAAATATTAAAGGAGAAAGAAGCCATTCTATTGTAGCTGATGGGCTAGAAGCCTTAGCAAATTTGAATCATCGTGGAGCGGTTAGTGCTGATGGTAAAACTGGGGACGGGGCTGGTGTTTTAACCCAAATTCCTTATAAGTTTTTTGAGAAAGAATTGGCAAAAATTAATATAAAAGTGCCATCAGAAGAGGATTTTGCAGTTGGTGTTTTCTTTTTGCCAGCCAGCAGACAGGAAGAAATACAAGAAAAAATCAAAGAAATTATTGAAGAAAAATTTGAATTTTTAGGTTGGCGTAAAATACCTATCTCTGAGGGTGAACTCGGGGAAATTGCTAATTTTACAAAACCAGAATTATATCAAGGTTTCATTTCTAAAGAGCATAAAGAGAGTGTAAATTTTGAAAGAGACCTTTTTGTTTTACGGAAAAAACTCGAAAAACTAGCTGATATTGAGAAATACAAAAACTTTTATATACCTTCTTTTTCTTCTAAAACCATTGTTTATAAAGGTTTAATCATTGCTCCCCGTTTAGCATATTTTTATTCAGATTTGCAAAACCCCGATTACGAGAGTGCTTTTTCTTTATTTCATCAAAGATATTCAACTAATACTTCTCCAAATTGGAAACTAGCTCAGCCTTTTAGAACGCTTGGGCATAATGGTGAAATAAATACAATTACCGCCAATCGTAATCAAATCAGGGCAAGAAGCAATCATATTCGTGAAGTTTGGGGGGCCGAAGCTGATGATATTTTGCCTTTAGTAAATGATGAAGATAGTGATTCAGCCTCTTTAGACAATGTTTTGGAATTATTATTTCATTCGGGCAAACATCCCTTTTTGGCTATTTCTATGCTCATTCCAAAGGCTTGGGAAAATGACCAAAATTTAACCCCCGAAGAGAAAGCTTTTTATGAATACTTTTCTTATTCGATGGAAACATGGGACGGACCAGCCGCTATTGCTTTTACAAATGGTGAAATCATTGGTGCCAAGCTCGATCGCAATGGTTTGAGACCTTCTAGGTATATTGTAACTGAAGACCGTGTTTTATTAGCTTCTGAAGCGGGAGTTATTGATATACCCGAAGATGAAGTTTTGGTTAAAGGCCGCTTGTCGCCTGGTGGCAAATTGGCTGTTGATCTGAAAAAAGGCAAGGTTTATTTTTCAGAAGAAATTATTGATCACCTTGTCCAAGGCAAAGAATATAAAAATTGGCTAGATAATTATACGCATGAATTCAAGCCAAATAAGCCGTATCCAGAATTAAAAGCCCAAAACATTGATAAAGAGAGAATATTATATTCTGCGGACCAAGATGAATTTGAAATGGTTTTGAAACCCCTCTTCTTGACGGGAACAGAAGCCATTTATTCCATGGGAAATGATACGCCAATTTCGGTGCTTTCTACCAAGCCTAAGCTTTTGTCTTCTTATTTCAAACAAAGATTTGCACAAGTAACTAATCCGCCAATTGACTCTATTAGAGAGCGAAGTGTAATGTCTTTGCGTACATATGTTGGCAAGAGAGAGAATTTTTTAACTGAAAGCCCAGAGCATGCAAAATTATTATATTTAAATACTTCATTGGTCTTTGATAATGACTTAGAGAGCTTATTCAAAATTTTTGAAGGGAAATATCAAATTTTTTCAACTGGTTTTCCCTCTCAAGAAAGGGCAATGGAAAATAGTTTACAAATGCTTCGCCAAGCTGTAGAAGAGGCTGTTTCACAAGGAATTGAATTAATTATTCTCTCTGACCGACATATTCAAGCTACTGAAGCACCTATTCCAATGCCTTTAGCTGTTTCTGCTATTAATTCATGCTTAAATGAAAATGGTAGTCGTTCTAAATTTAGTATTTTAGCTGATACCGCTGAAGCTCGTGAAGTTCATAGTATTGCTTTATTGCTTGGTTATGGGGCTACGCTCATTAATCCTCGCTTAGCAGTGCAATTAATTGCTAATCACCTTCAAGAAAACCCCTCTCTTGAGCTGAGTTTTGAAAAAGCCCTTGATAATTACCGCAAAGGCATTGAAGCGGGCTTGCTTAAAATTATGGCTAAAATGGGCATTTCTACCGTTAGAAGCTATAGAGGAGCGGCTTTATTTGAGGCTTTGGGCATTTCACAAGAAGTTATTGATGAATATTTCCCTCGCACACCGTCTAAGCTTTCTGGTTTGGGTTTAAAGCATATTGCCCGTGAAGTTTTGCAACGCTGGAAAGAAGCTCAATCTGAAAAAATAGAAATTCCAATTCATGGAGAATACCGTTTCAGACAACAAGGTGAATTTCATGCTTGGAATGCCACAGCAATTAAATCTTTGCAATTAGCGGTTAGAAACAAAGATAAAGATCAATATAAAAATTTTACTTTGGCGGTTAATTCCCATAAACCAGCTAATATCAGAGATTTGCTTCAAATACAAAGTGATAGAGCTTCTATTTTATTGGAAGAAGTTGAATCAGTCGAGAAAATCACAAAACGATTTATCGGAGCGGCTATGTCTATTGGGGCTTTAAGCCGTGAAATGCACGAAACAATAGCTATGGCAATGAATGAATTAGGTGCAAAGTCTAATAGTGGTGAAGGTGGCGAAGATCCCGCTCGTTATGGCACAAATAAAAATAGTCGTATTAAACAAGTTGCCTCTGGTCGCTTTGGTGTAACGCCCGAATATTTAAATTCAGCTGATGAAATAGAAATTAAAATTGCACAAGGTGCTAAACCGGGCGAAGGCGGGCAATTGCCGGGTGGAAAAGTAGATGCTTATATTGCCTTTTTGCGTTACTCTCAAGAGGGTATTACTTTGATTTCGCCGCCGCCACACCATGATATTTATTCCATTGAAGACTTGGCTCAATTAATTTATGATTTAAAAACAATTAATCCGCTTGCAAAGGTTATTGTCAAATTAGTTTCAGAAACTGGAATTGGAACAATCGCTTCTGGTGTGGTTAAAGCCTTTGCCGATATAATTCATATTTCTGGGCATGATGGAGGAACAGGAGCTTCTCCGCTTTCATCTATTCGCAATGCGGGCAGTATTTGGGAATTGGGTTTAACAGAGGTTCAGCAGAGTTTAATAAAAAATAATTTGCGTGGCAATGTCAAGGTAAGAGTTGATGGCGGCATTAAAACGGGCAGAGATGTAATTATTGCGAGCATTTTAGGAGCGGAGGAATTTGGTTTTGGAACTTCCCTTTTGATAGCGGCTGGTTGTTGTATGATTAGACAATGTCATTTAAATACTTGCCCAGTAGGAGTGGCAACCCAAGATGAAAAGCTCAGAAAAAACTTCAAAGGACAAGTTGAACATATAGTCAATTATTTATTATTTGTGGCTCAAGAAGTCAGGCAAATATTAGCTGATGCTGGGTATCGCTCTTTAGATGAGATAATTGGAAGAGTTGATTTATTGCAACCAAAATCTTATCCAGACCACCCCAAAGCAAAATATATTAAAATAAATTCTATTCTGCAAAACCCCGCTAGTGATGGACGAACCGCCCGTAAGTGGGAAAGAGCTAAATTAATGCCCAAGCATAGTTTGCACGATCAATTGCTTTTAGACATTTTGCCTTATATAGAGAAACAAAAAAATTATACATGGACTTATAAAGCCCGCAATATTCATCGCACGCTAGGAGCGGAAATTGCCCATAAAATAACTAAACAATATGGCAATGCTGGCATGAAAAAAGCCATTATAGATTTAAAATTTGAAGGCACGGCGGGGCAGAGTTTTGGAGCTTTTTGTGTTCCTAGTTTGCACCTTCATTTAAAAGGACAAGCCAATGATTATGTTGGCAAAGGAATGCATGGCGGTTTGATTTCGATTAGACCTTTTGAGCCTCTCAGACAAAGAAGTAAGGAGAATGTAATTATTGGAAATACCATATTATACGGTGCCACGGGGGGCAAACTTTTTGTCTCTGGTATGGCGGGTGAGCGGTTTGCGGTTCGTAATAGCGGAGCCTTGGCAGTAGTTGAGGGAGTTGGAGACCATGCTTGCGAATATATGACTGGTGGTATTGTTTTAATTTTGGGGCAAATAGGGGCAAATTTTGGGGCTGGTTTTACTGGCGGGATAATTTATATTTATGCTCCAGATAAAAACATTATAGAAAATAATTTAAACAAAACAAATTCAGCATTAGCCGCTGTTAATCAGGGGGATTTAAATAAAATACAAGAATTACTTGAAGAACACCTTAAAAATACAAATAGCTATTTAGCTGAAAACCTGCTTATAGACTTTGTAAATCAATCAAAGAAATTTATTAAAATTATGCCAATTTAGTTTTTGTTATTTTAAAAACTGTCCATAGTGTTGTCAAAAGAAGTTTACTAACTTGTTCACCAAATATTTTTTAAAAGCCAAAATCACTATATCAACAGTGTGGACA
>CANLTT010000034.1 GCA_947494115.1 Candidatus Caenarcanales bacterium | reverse complement strand
CTAAATTAGCTAATTGTAAATTTAGAACAAAGTTATCATCAGCCTCCAACTTACCATACTTGTATGTATTCAAAGTTAGAAAGAATGGCTCATCTGGCTTTCTCATTGCCATAATCTGTATAATATGCGGAGAGACTGTCAAGTCTAAGGACTCATTATTTATAAGAACATATTCTTTTACAAACATTTCTTTGCCTGTTGTAGTATTTTTAACGCCTATTAAACTTGCTTTTGCTGAAGTCAGTGAATCAAAGTATGCTGTTAATATTAGTTCTTTTCCATTAACAAAAAGTTTTAAAATCCTACCAGTAAACATTCCGCCTACAACAGGCAAGTTAATTGGAACTGAAGCTAAGTTATTAGGCTTAATATTGACAAGATCATGCAGATTTTCAGCTTCCGTAGTAGCGTTAGAGACTTTTTGTAGGGTAGCATTCCTTACAGTAAAGTGGTTTTTAGGCTTTATTTCTGGTAGCTTTTCCGTAATACCTTTTGCTTTATAATAATCCTGTATGACTGGATTTTCTTTTACGAGGGACCAAACATCCCTGTAGCTATTAGAATTCTCAGCTTCTTCAAAAGTCATATATTTTTGATTATATTCTTGCCCAAAGTCATCAATAAAGCTTTGCTCCATGCCCTCCCACTTCCTCATCATCACTGTATACTCTAAGGGAGCGGTAGAAAGGTTTAAACCAATATCAGGTATTTCTTTTAACAAACCAGTTGTTTCTAAAGGAGAAGATGTTGAATTTAGCCCTCCGACCCAAACTCTATTAGTACTGATTTGCTTAAGCATAGTCCATAAATACTTTCCATCATTAGACAAATAAGTTTCAACTTGTAGTTCACCATACACAGGATTAGATGAAGTATATGTGTTTTCAGCTTTTGCAAAGTTTGGTTTTAACGCCTGAGGTATTTTCATGCTTCCAAAGTTTGGAGCTATTATATTAATTTCTAAAGTGGGATACTGTTTTTGTAGATCTATTGCTTTATGATTAAGTACTTGACTAAACGGTTTATTATTTGGGTGAACTGGGATTGGAGCGTGAATTGTATTTTTTGCTAATCCAAAAACCACTTGTTTAATCTCAGGTTTATCAAGAATCTGTTGTGTTTTTTCTAGTTCAGCAAGCACTTCATCAATTTCTGTTGGAACAGCCGTAGCTGATTTACTATTAGGTATAATTCCTTTTCCAAGCCAGTTAGTATTTCCATCAGGTAGTCTTTCAATACCATGTGGAATTTGGCTTATTCCATGAGAAGCACTTCTATATGAAGGTCGGGGTATCCATTGTTTTGTAAGTGGGTCTTGAAAATAAATAACAAAACCAGTTCGAGTATCACCTAATTTTACTGGATTAGAAAACAAGATTGTATGATTTGTACCGCTAATCTTAATAATTGCTTCGTGCTTAGGTACTAAACCAAAAGACTCTAAATCTGCAAATGTAATAACTCTTTGTGTGCCTCCTATCAAAACAGTATCCCCAGCATTACGAATACTAACATTTGAAGCATCAATCTTTGTTGTAACAGGGTTTATTGTTGTTGCTGGTTGAGCTTGAGTTTGCGGTGTGGCTGTTACTGGTAATTCTTTTAATGTAATTTTATCTGCGGTGAAAGTAATTTCATAGTCTTTTCCTTCTAGCTTTATAGGTATTCCCTGAGCATTGGCTTCAGCACTTGGTGAAACTTGAACGATAGTGTACTTGTTGGCATCACTATTTACTACTACTCTGTAATTTTTTTGATTAGGATTAGATAGCATTTTTTGAATAATTAATCCTCCCAACACCACCTCCTCACCAGTTAGAGATAATGTGTTTTGAACTTCCCAAGAATTCAGATTACTACCACTAGCTCCAAGGCTAGCAACAGGCTCTTTAAGAGATTCAGCTTTTATCGGGTATAAATAATCTATATCTGGATTTTGCAAACTAGCAATTTTATCCATTACGGCAAAATATTGTTTTGATAACTCAGATTTTTTTGCTTCTAGTTGAGAAACTTGCGTAGTTAAAACTGGATTATTTTGTATTTGAGCTTTTAATTGTTTTATCTGGTTTGTAATCTCTTGTATTTGGGTTTCTAACTCTTTTGCTTCATTTGTAATCTGCTCCATTTGAGCTTTTGATTGGACTGGTACTTTGCTTACAAGAGGTACAATATTATTTTCACCAATTGGTGGTTTTTGTGCATTCCAAGGAGCTGTTAAGGTTAATGGATTCTCGGCTTGCTGTAAAACTGGTTTTGCTGTTGATGTCGTTATGGCTGATGGACTAACTGCTTCTAGACCTGTTGTTGGTGCTTTTGCTAATGGTGCTGCTTGAGTACTTGCTGTTTGTGTAAATTGCTCTAAAGCCTCTGGTGCAGTTGTTTTGGCGGGGTGAATTCCAATTTTTAAAATTTCGGCTTGTTGATCTGGTGAGAAATGTTTCCATAGCTGCATTTTTCTTAGAGCTTGAGCTACTTCGTCTCCTATTGCTCCGTCTGCTAATAGGCTTTTTATGTGTTTCGCCATTTCACTACGCAATAAGCTAATTTCATTTTGGTTTAGTGTTTGTCCACTATCAAGCTTGTCTAAAAGTATTTTTAGTGGTGCTTGATTGTCAAGGGCGGATGTATCTAAAGGAGTATTTGTTTTAGGTTGGTTTTTCAGTAAATACTCAATAGCTTGTTTTTGTGTATTAGTGTCGTTTTTGATTTGAACAGCTTGTACCGAGCCAAAAACTATGCCCATTGCCAAAGAAAACACCATAGATATTGCAAGATTCTGAGGATATTCATCCCATAATTTATTTAGCTTTTCTGCTTTTTGTTCTGCTGTCAAAGAACCATCTACACTGATTTGTAGACCAGTTAATGAGGTGTGTAAAGTTGTGCCAACTCCCGCAATAGAAGGTTGCGAAATAATATGGGACAAAATAGCAACCTGAGTCGCAGTTAATACTGGCTTGCCAGCTATTTTCCAACCACCTAAAACAGAGTTAATATAAGGGAAAAATTTGGCTACAATGCCACCTGTTACTGCTCCCACAGTTGCATCAATGCCCACTCCTAGTAAAGCATTTTGTAGGCTTTCTTTGTTTCCCTTGCCATGTAAAATTAAGCTAATATTGTTTACAACTCCTTGTTCTTCTGTTGTAAATGCTCTTATTGCTTCACCTCCAGCAACACTAAAACCCGCACCAAAGACAGCTGATTGTGCAACTGGAGAAAGAGCTGTATAAGTAGCACTCCCTAAAAAAACAGTTCCAGCACCTAAAGCCAGACCAGTAACGGCAGTTCCAATAAATACTTTAGTTTTAAATTTAAATTCTTCATCTGATATAGAAAAAGCATTACCTAAAATTGCATCAAACTCTGCGTCTAAGCGCATTAAAGCTTTTTGGGTATCTTCTGGACTAAGTTCTTTTTTGTCAAAAGCTTTTTCTAATTGGTCTAATTTTGCAAAGTAAGCTGGATACAATTCGTCAAGAATTAATGTAGTTGTTTTGGTTTTCTGCTGATACTTCTGGCCAAATTCTTCTTCGTGGTTTTGCCAAGCAATTTGCCTTTGTCCTCTCATTTTGGCAAATTGCCGCATTACTTCCGCCCCAAGATTTTTGGGTTTAACAATACCCTGATTAGTTCTATTAACTTCTTGGGCTTGTGAAGGAATTGCATTAGAAATTTCAGCCATAAAATTCAAGTGGTTTTGTTTATATGCTTTTGATGGTAATCGCTGAAATTTATGTTTTAGGTATGTTCAAATTAAGCTTGAAATAAATTTAAAGCAATTTAATGAAAATTTTTTAAGCAAATTTAATTATTCCGAAGGCAATTTTCTAAAGATGTCCCATTATTTAAGGTAAATTTAAGTAATGAAATTCACTTTACAAAAAACTTGCGCAATTACAGGTGCACGGGCTGGGCTTTTAGAGACAAAACACGGAATTATAGAAACACCAGTTTTTATGCCAGTGGCCACCAAAGGCTCTGTAAGGGGCATTCCTTGGCAAACCATTCATGACCTTGGGGCGCAAATTGTGCTAGGAAATACTTACCATCTGCATATTCGCCCCGGAGAAGAAATAATCGAAAAAGCTGGTGGCTTGCACGCTTGGAGCAAATGGCCTAAACCTTATTTAACCGATTCAGGTGGTTTTCAGGTTTTTAGTTTTGCCCGCCGTGGAAAAGCCAAAATTGATGATTCGGGCGTAACTTTTAAAGATGACTTAGCTGGAAACACTCACCACATAGGGCCGAAAGAATCAATGCAAATACAAAGGGCTTTGGGCGCAGATATTGTAATGGCTTTTGACCATTGTCCGCCCGGTAATGCCGAAAAAGCCGAAGTCGAAATTGCGGTTAAACGAACACAAGCTTGGGCTGAGCAATGCCTAGAGATAAGCTTAAAGCCGCATCAAGATTTATTTTTAATTGTGCAAGGTGGCCGCCATGAAGACCTAAGACAAGAAAGTTTAGAAGGTTTAATTTCTTTAAATGCCTCTGGTTATGCTCTAGGTGGTGTTAGCGTGGGCGAAAGCCGTGAAGAAGTCGATAAAGTGGTTCAATCGATGAGTAAATATTTGCCCGCCGATAAACCTCGTTATTTAATGGGGGTTGGCACACCACACGATTTAAAAGTGGCCGTTAGTTCGGGAATTGATATGTTTGATTGTGTTCTTCCGACAAGGCTTTCAAGACATGGTAGTTATTTTGCAGAAAATGGTAAAGTAAAAAGCATTACACAAAAAGCCTTTACCGAAGATTTAGAAACTCCTTTGGTGTCTGATTGCGCTTGTTCAACCTGTCAAACCTTTAGTCGGGCTTATTTAAAACATTTATTCCTGCGCTCAGAGCTGACAGTTTATTATTATTTAAGTGTACACAATTTGCATACTTTAATTAATTTTAGTAAACAAATGCGCCAAGCTATTCTGGAAGACCGTTTTGTGCAATTTATAGCCGAAAAAAATATTATTTAAATTTTCAGCAGTTTAGTTTTTAGCTCGTTAAACTAACCGTATTTTTATTACTCGGCTTAATGGCGTGAGTATGAAAAAGCCACAAAACAGCATGGCGACGAATTGAACCAATGAGCTGATCAAAAAGGCCTAAAGCTTCAGTTTTATATTCAATTAAAGGTTGTTTTTGGCCATATCCACGCAAATGAATGCCTTCTTTAAGTTTGTCTAAAGCTTGCAAATGTTCCACCCAGTGCTGGTCAATTGATTGCAATAAAATTTGCCTTTGAATATCTTCAATATGTTCTTCTGAAAATTCTTCTACTTTGGCTTCATAAGCTTCGATAGCGGCCTGTTTTACCATTTCTAATAATTCCACAAAAGACATTTCGGAAAGTTTATTTTCGTTTAAATTTAAATTGTCCTCTAATGGCGGAAAGTCGGCTTTTAAATTATCAATTAATAAACCTAAAGGAGTTTGCAAATCTTTTTCTGAATCGGTTTCTTCATTAAAGTCATCTGGCTTAATTTTTTCTAGCCATAATTCAGGCGGTTTTTCGGAATCAAGATGAGAATAAACAATGCTCTCGGCCTTTTCAGTCAGCATATTAATGAATTCATCTTTAAGGTTTGCACCTTCTAAAATACGCTGGCGTTCTTCATAAACTACCTTTCTTTGGGTGTTTTGCACATCATCATATTCAAGCAAGCGTTTACGAATTTCATAATTATGCGCTTCAACCTTCTTTTGGGCATTTTCAATTCCAGCATTGACCAAACCAGCTTCTAGAGCCAAATCATCTTCGGCCTTCAAAACGTCCATGGCATTTGTCAAACGCTCACCACCAAAAATGCGCATTAAAGAATCATCTAAAGCCAAGAAAAACCTTGTTGTGCCGGGGTCGCCTTGTCTGGCTGAACGACCTCTAAGCTGATTGTCTATGCGCCTTGATTCGTGCCTCTCTGTCCCGATTACATGCAAGCCACCAGCCGTAACTACTTTTAAATGTTCTTCTTCAATTAGGGGCTTGATTTTCTCTGTAGCCTCATGCAAAGCCGCTTCATATTCTAAAGTGCCAACTTCGAGCTTTAAACCTTTAATTTTTTCTTTGGCCAAAAATTCGGCATTACCGCCCAGCAAGATGTCAGTTCCACGACCAGCCATATTAGTTGCAATGGTTACAGCTTTGTAGCGGCCAGCTTGCGCAATAATTTCGGCTTCTCTTTCATGCTGTTTGGCATTCAAAATATTATGCTCAATTCCAGCTCTGATAAACTCAACCACTTGACAACTACGCAAAAATGTTTCAATATAATCAGCCAAATCAGCGTCTCCGCCAGAAGTTTGGTTAAAGACCGCTTTAATGCTTGTTCTTAATTTGTCAGATAAACTAGAATCTTGTTCGGCCTTTTCAAAAGCACTTTTAGCTAATTCAAATTTTATATTTAGAGGTTTGTCTAAAATTTTATTTAATTCTTTGATTAATTCGTCTGGGACTGGTTTTTGCTCTTTAAGAATTTTTATTAATCTTTCGCTACGTTTTTGCAAAAGTTTAACCATTCCTTGCGGCGATTTGAGCATTGAAGACAAAGTTTCGGATTTTTCAATGCTGGTTGTTCCCACCAAAACAGGGCGGCCAGTTTTATTTACTTCAATAATTTCTTCGATAATGGCATAAAACTTTTGTTCTTGATTTTTATAAACTTGATCGTTTAAATCTTTACGAATATTGTCTCTATTGGTTGGAATCGGAATAACGGGCAAATTATAAATATTTTTAAATTCTTCCTCTTCGGTTAAAGCCGTTCCAGTCATGCCTGCCAGTTTTGGATAAAGCCTAAAAAAGTTCTGAAAAGTAATACTGGCATGCGTTAAAGTTTCTTCTTGAATTGGCACTTGCTCTTTGGCTTCAATAGCTTGATGCAAACCATCAGACCAGCGGCGGCCATACATCAAACGCCCCGTAAATTCATCTACAATTGCAATTTCTTTACGCTTGCTTTCCGGGTTAATTTGAATTACATATTCGGCATCAAGCTTAAATAATTCTTTAGCTTTTAAGGCCTGTAAAAGATGATGCGCCAAATTAGATTCCAAAGCCCATAAATCATTTACGCCTAAAGCTTTCTCGGCGGTTTGAATGCCTTTGTCCGTTAAAATCACATTGCGGGCTTTTTCGTCTACATAATAATCGCCGCTTAAATCTTCTTTGTCTTTGCCTTTTATTAGTCTAGGAGCAAGTTTTGCCATAACCAAATAAATTTCTTGTTTTGTATTCTCTGGTCGGCCGCTAATAATAAGAGGAGTTCTGGCTTCGTCCACCAAAACGCTGTCTACCTCGTCAATAATCGCAAAATTAAAACCACGACGCACTTGTTCATCCAGTGAATCGGTCATATTATCCCGCAAATAATCAAAACCGAGTTCATTATTGGTTGCATATGTTATATCGGCTTTATAGGCTTCTATTTTGTCGGCTTGCGCTTGATGAGGCACAATTAAACCCACAGATAAACCCAAAAAATTATAAAGCTTGCCCATCCATTCAGAGTCACGACGAGCCAAATAGTCGTTTACGGTAATAACATGAACTCCCCGTCCAGAGAGGGCATTTAAAACGGTTGGCAAAGTGGCCACTAAGGTTTTTCCTTCTCCAGTGCGCATTTCGGCAATTTTGCCCTGATGTAAAACTATGCCACCAATGAGCTGTACCGAAAAATGCTTCATTCCCAAAACTCGCCAAGAGGCTTCTCGGGTAATGGCAAAAACTTCTGGTAAAGCATCATCAAGAGCTTTTTGTAAAGTTTTTTGATCCCATTCTGGATGACTGAGCTGAACCTTTAATTCGGCAATGCGACTAATTAAATCTTGGTCAGTCGCTTTGCTCCAAATAGCGTCTAATTCTTCAATCTGATTAACAATCGGCTGAATTTTTTTAACGGCTCTTTCAGGCCCAAATCCAAAAGCTTTTTCGAGTAAACGTAACACTAAATTTTGTAGGGTAGTATGTAAATTTAGCTATATTATGGCATAGTAACCAGTCGCATAGAAGACAATTAATAGAAAAAGTCTAAAATGCAACTAGCTGAGTATTATTTAGATTGAAAAATTTTTATCAAGAACAAATACAAACAAAACACTTTAACAAAATAGCTCAAACCGCTGAAATTAAATTAAAACCTTAAAGATGTCTTCAGAAACCTGCTCTGGAGTTTGATTGCCATTAATTTCTTTAAGAAGGCTTTTGTTTTTATAAAATTCGGTCAAAGGCAAAGTTTCTTTTTGATAAGTTTCAAGTCTGGTTTTTACCAATTCGGCTTTGTCATCGTCTCTTTGATATAAAAAAGAACCGCACAAATCACAAATATTTTCTTGTTTTGGGGGTGAAAACTGCAAATGATAAACGGCATTGCAAGCTTTATTGGTGCAAATACGGCGGCCAGTAATGCGGTCTAACAATTTATCAAAATCTAATTTAATTTCAACGGCAAAATCCAATTTACAATCATTTGCTTTTAAAGTTTGTTCTAAAGCTTCGGCTTGCGCTAAATTGCGTGGAAAACCATCAAGCAAAAAGTTGCGATCCATTTCTTTGATTTTTTTTAGCTCATTCAAAATCAAGTTAATCACCAAAGTATCTGGAATAAGTTTGCCAGCACTTACAAATTCTTTCGCTTTTAAGCCTAAGTCTGTGCCGCTTTGAATGGCCGCTCTGATTAAAGAACCAGTGTCGAGGCGAATTAAATTGTATTTATGAGCTAAAACTTGAGCTTGTGTGCCTTTGCCAGCACCAGGTGGGCCAAGCAATAATAAATTATATTTTTTCACGCTTTTTTCCCACTTAAAATTGAACGCACTGAATATTGATGAGCCTGTGAATAAGCAATAACTTGATTGTAAAGGTCAAGCGCAACACCAACCATAATAATTAAAGAAGTGCTTCCTAGCCCGCCCAGAGTGGTAATTTGACAGAACTTTTCAACATGAATCGGCAAAATTGTAATGATACCAATTGCTAAAGAACCAATAAAAACAATACGATTTAAAACCTTTTCAATATATTCGCCCGTTGGCTTACCTGGTTTAATGCCTTGAATTGCACTACCAGCTTTTTGCAAATTCTCAGCGATTTCTCGGGGGTTTAGCAAAATAGAGGCATAAAAGAAAGCAAAAAGCACAATTAAAATCAAATAAACAATTGAATGTTCTAGTGTCGAATAAGAAAAAATTCGATCGAAGAAATAGCCAGCTTTTGCAAGCACTGGAGCAATGGCTGGATTAGTAGATAAAGGAGTAAAAATTTGTTTTAAGAAAGGAGTATTTAATAATAAATTAGAAATACCCTGTGAAACACTTGAGGAGCCGCCTTTGCCCATAAAAGTAAGCAATTGCATTGGCAAAAACATGGCCGCGCTAGCAAAAATAATTGGCAAAACGCCAGCGGGATTAACCTTAATTGGTAAATAATGCGCACTTGCATCAAAACCATAGCCGAACATCGAAGGGCTTGCAGAGCGAGAGCCAGTAATAGGTAATTTTCGAAAGCCATCTTGAATATAAATAATGGCAATAATTACCAAAGCGAAAAAACCAATTAAAGTCCAAATGCCCCATACAGGCGAAGTTCCAGCTTGTACTGCTTTATAAGTTTGGGTTAGCATTTGCGGAAGACGGGCGGCAATTCCAGCAAAAATCAATAAAGAACCGCCATTGCCAATTCCAAATTCACTGATAAGCTCACCAATCCACATTACAAAAGCACTACCAGCCATTAAACTTATAATTGACTTTGAATAAAACAAAACCATTGAGTCTGTAGTATTGGCCAAACCAGACAAATATAAAAATCGTGTTAAAGCAAAAGACTGAATTAAAGCTAAAAGCACCGATAATCTGCGCACCCATTGCTGATATTCTTTGCGGCCACTTTCGCCTTGCTCTTGCTGCATAGCCTTTAAACTTGGAAAAATTTCATTTAAAAGCTGCATCATAATCGAAGCCGTAATATAAGGCCCAATTCCGAGCGCAAAAACCGAAAGCGCACTCAAAGCACCGCCAGCAAATAAATCAACCAAGCCTAAAAGATTACTGCTTAAGACAGAAGATTTTTGAAGCAATTCATGGTTAATACCAGAAAGCGGAACTTGCACTCCTAAACGGTAAAAAGCCAAAAGAGCCAAAGTCATAAATACGCGATTTAAAAGGCCTTTTTGCGTAAAAACCTCCCAAGACGGCAGTTGAAAACTATTGCTTGTACTGCGAGGCTTGCTATTGGTGAGCAAAGAAGACACTATTTGGCTGACCTTTCCTCTGCTACTTTTACGATCTTTTTGATAGAACCGCCAAGCGCCTCAATTTTTTCTTTAGCGGCCGCCGAAAAAGCATTTGCTTCGATTTTAAAAACCTGAGTTAATTCACCAAATGCCAAAATTTTGAGACCACCGTTTTCAAGCTTTTTAATAATTTTTCTTTCGACTAAATATTCTGGCGTAATAACAGTATTTGAATCTATGCCTAAGTCTTCTAGATCGCCTATATTGAGAATTGTATAGGTTTTTCTATTTGGCGAAGAAATATGTTGATGCTTAGGAAGCCTTCTATAAAGTGGGGTTTGTCCACCCTCAAACTGTTTACGGATGGCTCCACCAGCTCTTTGACCTTGGCCATTATGACCACGACCAGCGGTTTTTCCACCATAACCAGAACGGCCTCGGCCTTCACGCTTTTTATTTTGCTTTGAGCCGGGGGCTGGTTTTAAATCTGTTAAATTCATAGTAATTATTTTATTTTAGATTATTTTATTGTACAAATTTTTTTAGGCTGCCGCTACCTGAGTAGAAACATTTTGCGAGAAATTGCCTCTGAGTTGTCTAATTTGACTCTTGGTTTTCAGGTTATTAATACCATGTACCATGGCCCCAAGCACATTAATTGGATTTGTTGAACCAGTGGTTTTGCACACAATATTATGCAAGCCAGCTACTTCAAAAGCCATTTTAATTGCCCAGTTTGCAATCAAACCAGTACCTTTAGGAGCGCGTAAAAACTTAATCTCAGTAGCTCCGCTAGAACCAATGACGGTATGCGGAATTGAACCTTGATCAAAAGGAACACGAATTAGTTTTTTCTTGGCATCTTCAACGGCCTTACGTATAGCATCAACTACTTCAGCGGCTTTACCCAAGCCAACACCCAAGTTCCCCTTTAAATCACCAATTACAACCAAAGCTGAGAAGCTCATGTTTTTGCCGCCCTTGACAACCTTGGTTACACGCCTAATTTGAACGACACGTTCTTGCCATTCATTATCTTTTTCTGAGCGGCCACCTTGAAAATCACCCTGAGGTCTTCTTCTTCGGTTGTCGTCATTATTGTTGTTTTGGTCTCCAGGGCCTTTGGGGCCTTTATTGTTCGCAGGGCCTCTATTAGGTCTATTATTGTTGTTATTACTGTTATTATTAGTTGCCATTTTTTCTCCTTAAAATTCCAAACCAGCTTCTCTAGCCGCTTCGGCTATTGCCTTAATTCGACCATGATACAAATGTCCGCCGCGGTCAAAAACCACTTGTTTGATTTGTTTTTTAGTGGCTTTTTCGGCAATCAATTTACCAACTACTTGAGCCGCCTCACAATTGGCTCCACATTTGGCTGAAGTCTCAAGCGAAGAGGCCGCCACCAAAGTAATACCAGCCGTATCATCAATAATTTGCGCATAAATATTTTTACCGCTTTTATGCACAGCTAATCTAGGTCTCTGAGAAGAACCTTTGACTTTTTTTCTGACTCTATTATGTGCTCTTTCGAGAGCTTCTTTTTTGCTTAGACTTGCCATTTTTTCGGTCTTTCTTTAGTGTTGATGGATTTAATTAACTATTTTTTGCCAGTTTTACCAGCTTTAAGCTTAATAACTTCGCCTTCATAGCGCACGCCTTTACCTTTATATGGTTCTGGACGACGAGCTTCCCTGATTTGAGCGGCAACTTGCCCAACCACATCTTTGCGAATTCCTGAAATTTCAATTGTGGTTTGATCAGCGCAAACTAGTGTTATACCTTCGGGAGCTTCAAACTCAACGGGGTGGCTATAACCTAAAGCTAATACAAGTTTTGTGCCTTGCATTTGGGCTTTATAACCGACACCAACCAAAAGTAATTTTTTGCTAAAACCTTTAGTAACACCAGTAACCGCATTTTGTAATAAGCTTCCATATAAACCATGCAAAGCTTTTAATTTGCCACGTTTATCTTCTTTGTTTGGCCTAATGTTTATAAAACCATCAGACGGAATAACTTCAAATTCAGGATGAACTTTAAAAGTAATTTCGCCTTTTGGGCCTTTAACTTTTATGGTCTCGCCTTCTTGTTTTACCTCAACACCAGCGTCGAGTTTAATATTTCTTTTTCCTATTCTAGACATAAAACCTCACCATATTGCGCAAAGCAATTCTCCACCAACGCCTTTTTCACGAGCTTCTTTATCAGATAAAACACCTTGACTGGTGGTTAAAATAAAGACACTATGTTGAGGACGATTTTGATTTTTATATTTAGAGCCAACATATGTCCTACGACCAGGACGACTCTCTCTTTGCAAGCCCAAAATAGCTGGTTCACGATTTACATACTTTAATTTGACAATAATTTCTTTTTGGAAACTATTGACTTCTTCAACGGAAAAACCGTGAATAAAGCCTAAACGTGAAAGTATTTGAGCGATACCTTCCTTAATTTTTGAATAGGGAATCACAGTGGACTTCTTTCTTGCAAGAAGCCCATTGCGGATTCTAGTTAACATATCAGCAATCGGATCTGAACAAATCACTTTTTAATCTCTTTATAAGGGGGTTTACCAACTCGATTTACGAACACCAGGAATTAGCCCTTTATGAGCCATTTCGCGGAAACAAATACGGCAAATACCAAAGTCTCTTATGAAACCTCTTGGTCTTCCACATTTCCAACAACGGTTACGCAACTGAATAATTGGCCTCTCGCCTTTTTCCACTTGCTTTTGCTTTTTCTTTTCGCGCTCAATAACTGATTTTTTAGCCATTCCTTAAAGTTGAATTACAGAGCTACAAATTATAACTCAAGAAAATAAAAAAAAGGAATGATCTGCAAGAATTTTTAATTAAACAAAAATGATAAATAAAAACACTTATTAAATGATGATAAAATTGCCCTAAAGTTTTTCTGATTGATTCTTATTTTGCAAACGCCAGATTATTAAAAAGTGCTTCAATTAACCGAAAACCTAAAAGATGGAATTTATTTTTTTGACTTAATTCTTCCATTTAATGGTAGGTCGGCCATTCCTAAGGGCTTTTTGCAAATTGAGAAAAAACAAATAACCTTAATAGGAAAACAATCTGAGCTTTCAAATTGCGCAAATATTATTCGTTTTTCTAATACTATTGCTTTACCAGCCTTTATTAATGCGCATATCCACTTAAGTTATCAAAATAAAATTTCCTCTAAAAAGTCGCTTGACTGGATTTATGAGCTAATTTGTGAATCTCGGGCTTATTCTCCCGCCGAAAAAACTGCCATTGCCAAACAAAACTTAAAGCAAATTTATCAAACTGGTACAAAAGTAATTGTCGAAAATACCCCATTTAGAGAGGTTATTGAAATTCTTGCTAGCTCTAATATTGAAGCTTTAATTGGTTTAGAAGTTTTTGGACAAAATGAAGAAGTTTTTACAAAATATTTAAATCAAATTGAGCAATTGCAGGCCGAATTTGGGTCTTTGAATTTTACTTTTTCGCCGCATTCGATTTATAATGTTGGCACTACTTTATTACAAAAGCTGACTGAGTGGGCGATAACCAATAATAAACCGCTTTTATTACATTTAGCCGAATTTGACTTTGAGGTTGAACTTACGCAGAAAGGCTTTGCTTCGGATGAGTTGAGCCATTTTTATAAACAAATTAATTTCCCTGAGCCAGATTTAAGGCCTTTAATGGGTTTATCGCCCGTTGAGTATTTGCAAAAAATAAATTGCTTAAATTCTAATTTGTGTTTAACACATTGCATCAAAGCTTCTATAGCCGATCTTGAAATATTAGCCAAAAACCAAGTAAAAATTATTACTTGTCCTCGCAGTAATTTTTATTTAGAAAATGGTCATGCTAATTTGGTAACAATGCTTGAACTTGGCCTTGAATTATGCTTTGGCACTGACGGCCTTTGTAGTAATTCTGACTTGAATTTGCTGAACGAAATAAAATTTGTGCAAAAGCAAGGCCTTAAAATTTCGTCCAAAACTTTGTTTGAAAGTATAACTTCGGCTCCTGCACGGGCTTTTGGCTTGAATAACTTGGGTAGCCTTGAAATTAATAAAAGAGCGATCTTAAATTGTTTAAAATTAAATCAAGAACAAATGCAAAAGGCTTTAAGCTTAAATGAAAATATTTATACTTTTTTACTAGAATTATGAAAATACTATTAATTATTTTGTGTTTCATGGGTATTTCTTTAAGCTCTGTGGGCAAGGAAGAAGAAATGCAAATTACTTTTTTAAAAACTTTTGAACCAAATTGCACACAAAATAATATTGTTTGGCTTGGAACTACTAATGGCCTTTATATAAGCAATAATCAAAAACAAGAACCGGTGAAAGGCATAAAAGAAACTCATATAAAAAGTATTTTGTATCAAAACAATAAATATTGGATTACTAGCCATAATGGTTTATATTATATTGAACCTACAAATTTAACTTTGGCTAAACCCATTGAAGGCCTAGAAGATAAAATTATTGTAAAGTTTTTTAATTTGCCTAATAATAATTTAATTGCTTTAGACCATAAAAAAAGAATATATTTAATTAATTTGCAAAATGCCACCGCTAGACCGTACCCAGAGCTAGAAAAATTTAGTATTAATCAACTAAAAGAAGATTTAATAGAAAATAATATTTGGTTAATTGGCGGATTAAAAGGTGGTTTATATAAAATCAATAAAAATTCCCCCGAAGCGGCGGTTTTGGTGGAACAATTCAGCGACAAAATTATTACACATACTGAACAAATAGAAAACACTTTGTGGATTATAACTTTAAAGCAAGGTTTATATAAAATAAACAATAACCAAATTGAGCATATTGAGGGGCTTAATGATAAACAAATTACTCAATTTTTAAATATAAATAATACTCTCTTTATTGCTACTCTTAAAGACGGTTTATATTATTTTCGAGATAATCAATTGTTCTCTGTTTCGGCTCTTCAGGGCGAATCTCTTAGTTCTATAATTTTTAATGATTTTATATAA
>CANLTT010000033.1 GCA_947494115.1 Candidatus Caenarcanales bacterium | reverse complement strand
AAGTAGATTCTACGGTAGAAGCTATTGATCAGGCTTTTAAGCAGCTTATTAATTTAGATCCGTCAGGTTATTTTGAACACTTTTTTAAAATTATACATAGATCCTTTTAGTCTGGGTTTGCTATAGTATGTCTGGGGAGAAATGTGATTTCACAAATAATGCGGCTGGTGGTTACAACCTCGTTTCAAAAAACAAAAACATTGGGGCATCTTCGAGTTGTTTTATCCCTAAAGATTATATTGTAAATAACCCAGCATTCAGAATACAAAGGGTTGACATAAAAGAACAACATAGAAATAAGGGATTCGGCTATGAATTAACAGCGGCCACATTAAAAGGACTGCAAGAATACATACTTAATTCTTCAGATGAAATGGTCAGACAAGCCTTTATTACAGTTGAAAATGCTATTGGCAGAAAAAGCAAATTATACGAAATTCTAGGTTTTGAATATGTTTTTGACGACTGCGACGCTATGGTTTTTAAATCAGATCAATAGTTTCTCGAATGAAAGAAATTTAAGTCTTGTGAAAAATTTAAATTGCGTGAAGGCCTGAATAGTTTTAAATTTTCAAATTACTCAAATGGCATTTAAATAAATATTTCCGCCAATTAAAGGCAAATCTGGTTTTACCAAATCGAAGTCAATATTTTCAAATAATTCTGACCAACCGCCCGTTAAAAGCAATTTGGCATTTGAATAATCGGTTTTGATTTTATTGAATAAAGCAAAAGTTTGTTGCAAAACACCTTCACAAATGGCCGACTTTGGAGAATTAACTGGATTGTTTTCGGCTAAACAATAATTAATAAAATCTAATTCGCTTACCAAAGGCAAACTAGTTGTAGCTTGTTTTAAAACCTGAAAAGAAGAACTAATACCGGGGCAAATAAAGCTTTCAGTCAGTTTATAGCCATTTTCGGCGGTTTTTTCTAAAAAGCTAAAAGTATTGCAAGTACCCAAATCTAAAACGCCAACTGAATGACTCGGAAAAAAATTAATGGCCGCAATTAGGCTTGCTAAGCGGTCTTGGCCAAAACCAATATATAAATTATTTAAATTAAAAATACGTCCAGCCAATTCATTCGAAAAAAACTGTATATTTTGCTTTGGAAAATTTGGTTCTAAATCTGGGCGGACGCTTATAATTAGAGTTTTAACAGATTGGTCTAAGTTTAAATTTTGCAAATCGACGGACGAACAAGAACCTTTAGTTATATGAGAAATTTGATTATTCTCAAAAATGGCCAATTTGCGCTTAGAGCTACCCAAAAGTAAAACCTGAGATTTATTCATATAATTAACCAAAATTGTTTAAAATTTTTGTCTCATTTTGTCATTTTAACCAACAATTAAGGCAATATCAAATCGAAGTTCTGGATACTTATTTAGACAAATATGGCTGGAATGTTGTGGTCATCTTAGCTGTTTTAGTCATAAATCGTCTTATGAAGAAATAGATATGAGTAAAAAAGTAGAAAATGTTTTTTTACCAAAAATGGAATTAGAATATGAATACGACTTTGGAACGACAACCGAATTAGACTTAAAAGCTCATGCACACTATAAATTAACAATTTAACAAGCAGATTATTTTTTATTTACCAATTGTCTTAATTTACGCAGTTGATCTCTAATTTGTCCAACTCTTTCAAATTCAAGCTCTCTAGCGGCCGAAAGCATTTGTTCTTCCAATTTTTTATTCTGTCGTAAAACCCTCTTCTGAAGCTTTAATTAAAACCCTTAAACGAATCTAAAACATCATTTGCAAGACCTTTATAAGCTGGGTAATCAAGATTAGTTGGTGTAAAACTGGCTTCTTTTTCGCTTTGGCTTATAAGATATTTGGCAATGTTTTGAACACAAATTTGGGCTGAATATTGCTGATCGGCGGCAATTATTAAACCAACTGTGATTGAGCGGTCGAGCGCACTAACCGACTGGCGGGTAATTTGAGCTGTGATTTCGGGCAAGTTTGGCTCTAAAGGCGGTGATTCAAATTGTATTTTGCATGACATACCAATTTGCAAATTCAAAGGAGTGTCAAAGCGCAAACCCAGACCAGTTCCGTCATCAGTCATATCGATGCAAGTTGCTTTAACAAAATTATTATTTTCGCCAACTTGGCATTTAATCGGCAAAAGACAAAATATGCGCAAGGCTTTACGGTTTGTATTCAGGCTAAAATATTGCGGTTCGGTAATTTCATATATTTCGGCAAATTCAGAATGAGCGGCTTTTTTCTTGACTTGGCTTTCCCAATAGTCGGTTTCATTGAAGGGGCTACGCATAAATTTAACCGAATGGTTTTCAGGAAAATCAATTGCCCGAATTATTAAGTTTAATTTCCAGTCTGGCTGAGGCTTAACTGGGTTTTTCATAAAATAAAGGCCATTTTTTTCTTTTAAGCAAACTGGTATTTTTACTTGGCAGTCACTTAAATAAGAAAACCAAGCAATAATCGGGACATCAAGAGGTAATATTGTATTTTGCATTTGTCAATTCCGTATAAATTCGACTGGTTTTACCTTTTTTGAATTGACATAGTTGATTAAATGTATTCGTATTCGTTCATTTTACCTAAAATTCTCAAAAAATTTTTACTAATTTCCCTTTTAGCGTGCTTTTGAAAAAATAAAAGATATTTACCTTGATTAAAGTTTATGATTCTTGACGATTTACATAATTTTTAGTATAGTTTGTTTACTTTGTTTTGAGGTGGTTTTATGGAATTTGACGGTGAAGAAGAAGAAATAGATACAAGAGATTATGGTCAAGTAAGAGATTCCTATAATCATCTATCAGAACTCGAAGGGGATGAAGCGGCAAAGAGAGAGTTTTTTGGGACAATTTATCCTAAACAGAGAGACGCAGTTAGTAGAGCAATGCGGATGATAGAGGAGAGAGAGAGAGTCAAGATGAAGATGCCGAAGAAACTGACTCCAGCTGTTATTCAATGACTCATCAATTGGGTTTAACTAAAGAAGAAGCTGTTGAATTAGCAAACGATGTTCAAACGGGAATTCATGAGGCTGTTACTAGTCATTTAGAAAAGCTTCCTAAACCAATAATCAACTTATTAGAAAAAATTGTCAAGCCATTGGCAAAAAAATATGGGGCTGCGCCAGCTACTCCAGTAAATACTGAAAGTACCTCTCCAATGGCAGAATTAGCTCGAACAGCTATGCAACTGGGAAGGGGGCTTTATTTTGCTGGCAATAAACCAGAAGTGCAAGAAGTTCTTAAAGTACAACCAAAAGACAGAATGCCTGTTATTCAAGAACAAATTTTAAAAGGAAAAAATCCGTTGCTTCCTGCTTTATTTGCAATAGAAGCTGAGAGAAACATAATGCCGCATTTTTTAGGCATACTCAAAGCAACAGAACAGACTGGACATTTACTATCACCAACTTCAGAAAATGTAATTCAACGCATTGAACAAAGGCTTGGGTCAAACGCCAAGGTTCCTCCTTTGACTAAAGCACTTTTACGCCCTCTCTTAACGGCACCACGAAGAAATCTGACAATATAAAAACCTCTGAATATTTTTGCTCCAGATTGGGTTAGTTGAACAAAAGGAATTGGTATACGGCTTTACAATCAATCCCAGAAAGGAAAATTGAAAAGTATTTCCCCGACGAAAAGCTCTAATAGTTGGGGTGATTTTTTTGTGGGCTGAAAAATTATTCTACCTAAAATTCTCAAAAAATTTTTACTAATTTCCCTTTATTTTGGGTTTAATAAAAGCATGTCAGATATAAACACCACAAATGATTGGCTCAAAAAAGATGAGCAATATCTTTCAAACGCTCTGTATCGTGTTTTTCGGATTGTTGCAGAAAAAGGCGAAGGAGCTTATTTATACACAACCGACAATAAAAAATATCTCGATTTAACCTCTGGGATTGGTGTTACCCAATTAGGACATTCTCATCCTGAAATTACCAAAGTCGTTCAAGAGCAAGTTGCTAAATTAGTGCATGTAAGTTGTGTAACCCACCACAAGCTTAATATCAGCCTTGCCGAAAAACTGGCGGGTATTTTGCCGCAGGGTCTCAATAATACTTTTTTTTGTAATAGCGGAGCTGAAGCCGTAGACGGTGCAATTAAATTTAGCCGTTATATTAAAACGGGGCGGCCAAATATTATTGCTTTTAGGCCAGCTTTTCATGGACGAACCCTTGGAGCAACCGCTTTATCTTCTTCTAAAATTGCTTTACGCAAAAACTATGACCCGCTTTTGGCTGGTATTAATTTTGTGGATTTCCCGAATTGCTGGCATTGCCCAGTTTTTAAAGACGCTGAAACTTGTCATTTGGAATGCCTTGATTTATTAACTCGTATGTTTAAGCTTAGCCTGCCTCCAGAATCGGTTTCGGCCATTATTGTTGAGGCAATTGTAGGCGAGGGTGGCTATATTCCAGCTCCTAATCACCGTTATAATTATTTTAAAGAATTACGTAAAATTTGTGATGAATATGGCATTTTGCTTATAATTGACGAAGTTCAATCGGGGATTGGCCGCACTGGTAAATGGTTTGCAATTGATCATTATGATATTGTTCCAGATGTAATTACGATGGCCAAAGGCTTAGCTAATGGTTTTCCGATTGGGGCTTTTGCTGGCAAAAAAGAATATATGTCTCAAATGCCTGCTGGTTCGCACGGAAGCACTTTTGGTGGAAATTTGGTTTCTTGTTCGGCCGCTTTAAAAACACTTGAAATTATTGAACGAGATAATTTATTGGCTTATGTTGAACAAACTGGCGAAGAAATTAAAAAATATTTAACGACCGAACTCTCTGGTATCGCAAAAGTGCGTGGCTTTGGTTTTATGCTCGGGGTAGAATTGGCTTCTAAAGAGATGGTTGAAAAAATTATTGAAGATTGTTTTAAAGCCGAAATTTTAGTTTTAATTGCTGGGACAAATGCTTTGCGTATAATTCCGCCTTTAAACATAGAAAAAACTTTATTGTTTAATGCTCTAGATAAGGTTGTAGAAATAATCAAAAAAAATCAACACTAAATAGACCTCTTGCAAATAATACAGCCTCACCCCCAACCCCTCTCCACAAGCAGAGAGGGGAGTTTTTGTTTTTTCCTGAAAACCACTAGCTCCCTCTGTTAAGAGGGCGGGGGGAGTACACTTGGTGAAATTTTACAAAAAAGTCCTCTCTTAATGAGGTGTTTCACATTTTTATAATTTATTTTGCAAGAAGTCTAATATATTATTTATTAACTAAATCAAGCATTCGGGGTGTTTTATTCCAAGGGCTGGGGCGGCGACCAAAAAGCACTTTTCGCATTGTCCATAAAACAATTGGCAACCAATGCCCAAAACCATATGCAAAGGCCAAAGTTCCGTGTTGTATAGCTCCAAAAAACGAATAATCTCTCCAGCGGCGAATAGCAATTGTAATATTTATCCACATAATTAAACTTGCGCCAAAACCCGCTAAAAACAAAGTTGGAATATGAGTTTCTTGTTTATTTGCAAATTTGATAATTTCAACCACAAAATCTAAAAAGACCCAAAAAGGCAAAGCAAATTGAGTTAAAAAAGGCAAAATATCTAATCTTTTATTTAAGGTCATTTTGCCACGTGGGTCAATAAAGCAATGAAAATAAGTTAAATATCTTCTTAAACTGCCTTCGGCCCAGCGTCTTCTTTGTTTGAATAATGCCGTTGGAGTAATTACGCCTTCTTCTTCAACCACAATTTCGGGCGCAAATTTAATTTCCCAACCATTAACGTGAATACGAGTAGATAATTCTAAATCGTCCGTTAAAGTTCTCTCGTCCCAGCCACCAATTTCAAGCAAACATTTTCGGCTAGCAATTTGGCCATTTCCTCGTAATTCAACCGAGCCTTTAACCGCTTCACGGCCTAATTGTAAATAAGTATCAAAAGCAAATTCTAAATCTTGGCAAAGCGCAAGCGTATTATAACCAGCATTAGAAATTTTTTTCTGAAATTGCACCGCTCCGACCGTGGAGTCTTTAAAATAATGTACAACTTTTTTTAAGCAATCTTTTTGAATACGGGCATCAGCGTCAAAAACCAAAACTAGATCATTATTACTTTGCGCTAAGGCCTCATTTAAAGAAGCCGATTTGCCTGGTGTTTGACCGTCTAGGCGTGTAATTAAACTAACTTTGTCTTGTAAACTAGGATTTTGTTTTAAAAATTCATTCACAACTACCGAGGTTTTATCTATGCTACGGTCGTCTAGAACCCAAATTTTAAAGTTTGGATAATCGATTGCTAAAAGATTTTTGACGGTGTCAGTAATTACATTTGCTTCATTGTGAGCTGGAATAAAAATATCAACCGAAGGTAAATAATCAAGTTCTAAAACCTCCGAGCTTTGCATTTTGGCTTTATTATTAACTCTAGCTTGCCATTTTTGGGCTAAATAAATACTAATTGAATAAGCTATAAGAAAGGCCACCAAAAGAAAAAGCATGGCCAGGGGCAAAGGTCCTGGTAAAAAATCTATAATTTTGTCGGGTAAAACTATTTCTAAAAACTTAATAAAAGCCCAAACCGAAAAAATAATTCCAAGCAAAAGAAAACGGTCATGAAATACTTCAGGCGGAGCATTTTTGATTTTGGAAGTATAAATTTCACTGATTTTCGACTGCAAAAGCTTTAATCTCCAGTTTACAAATTTCAATCAGAGTAAGATTTTAGCAGAGCTTCAATTAAGAATGTTTAAACAAAATATCCCCGGAATTTTAATGCCTCTGTTTTGTGCCATTAATTTAATTTTGGGCTTGATTTTTATTGCTATGATGTTTGGGCACTAAAAACTAGGAGAAAAAGCATATGCCGATTGCTACACCAGATATGTACCGTAAAATGCTAAAAAAAGCCAAAGAAAAAAAATTCGCTTTCCCGGCTATAAATGTAACCAGTATGGAAACAGCCCGTGCGGCCATTGAGGGTTTTGCCGAAAAAAAATCAGATGGCATTTTGCAAGTTTCAACTGGTGGCGCCGAATATGCCTCTGGAATAGTTTTAAAAAATATGGCAATTGGAGCCGTGGCTCTAGCTGATTATATTCATTTTATTGCCAAAGAATTTAATGTTTGTATTGCTCTTCATACCGACCATTGTCAGCCTGGAAAGCTTGATACTTTTGTGCGTCCTTTAATTGCCGAAACCAAAAAAAGACGTGAAAAAGGCTTGCCAAATTTATTTAATTCTCATATGTTTGACGGCTCAGAGCTTTCTTTAAAAGAAAATATGAAAGTTGCCAAACAGCTTTTAGAAGAAATGAAAGGCACTGAATTATTGCTCGAAGTTGAAGCTGGCGTAGTTGGCGGCGAAGAAGATGGAGTTGATACCTCTGATACACCTCATGACAAGCTTTACACCACTCCCGAAGATATGGTTTATGTTTATCAGGAACTGAGCCAACTTACCGATTATTTTTTATTTGCGGCTACTTTTGGCAATGTTCATGGTGTTTATAAGCCTGGTAACGTTAAGCTAAAACCAAGTATTTTAAAAGATGGACAAAATGCGGTTGGCAAGCTTTCTGCAAGTTTGAATTTGGTTTTTCATGGTGGTTCTGGTTCATTAATTGAAGAAATTCACGAAACACTAGAATATGGTGTTGTCAAAATGAATGTAGACACCGATACTCAATATGCTTATACAAGGCCTTTAGTTGATCATTTCTTTAAAAATTATGATGGCGCACTCAAAGTTGATGGTGAAGTCGGCAATAAAAAAATCTATGATCCACGCTCATATGGCAAATTAGGCGAAAAGTCAATGTTGGCTCGGGTTGCTCTGGCTTGTGATGATTTAAGATCGAGTGGTCAAAGTATTTGTTTATAAACAGCAATTTCTCCGCAATTTAAAAGTTTGGGACATTGTATACATTCATTCCAAACTTTATGCGGCAGTTTATTTCTTTCGGTCAGCTGAAAGCCAAGCTTATAAAAAAATTCTGGTTTAAAAGTTAAAGCAAAAACTTCTTGACAACCAAGCTCAGCGGCATCTTCTAAGCATTTTTGAATTAATATTTTGCCAATTCCTTTGCCTTGTTCGGCTGGTTCAACTGCTAGGCTTTTGATTTCGGCTAAATTGCTTGCCCATAAATATAAAGACGCACAACCAATCACCTTATTTTCGGCTAAATCGAGGGCTATCCAAAAATCACGCAAATGTTGCAAAATGTGATCGCTTGAGCGTGGCAATAATTCTTGCGTAGACTGAACGTATAAATTGATTAAAGCATTAATTTGGGCAATATGCTGTGTATTTGGTTTTATGATGGTGTAATTCATGAATTGGCAAAAAGGGCAAAACTTTGAACAATTGGCTGAAAATTATTTAAGAACAAATAATTATTTAATTTTAGAGCGAAATTGGCATGCTGGTCTTTATGGTGAAATCGATTTAATTTGTTTGAAAGATAAAATTTTGGTTTTTGTGGAAGTGCGTGGCCGAAATTCTAGGCTGGGTCATGAAGATGCTTTAATTTCAATCAATAAAAATAAAATCAAAAAACTTTATAAAAGCATACAAATCTACCTTCAAAAAGCCGAAAAAGAAAAAATAATAAACTTTGAAAATATCCGTTTTGACGTAATTACGGCTTCTAATAGCGGTTTAAAGCATTTTGACAATATTTGTCTGCTAGATTATTTATAAATTTGCAATGAGAGCCAGTTCTTTTGTAGCCAAATAAAAAACCAAGAAATTACTACAGAACCAACTTGGATAAACTTTTTTCTAGTTCAAAAGTGCAAAAAATTCTCTAAAGGTCAAGCCTAAAACTTTAGTTCGTTTTTAGGAATTTGTTAAAAGTTATTAGAAAAGTTTATAATCAGTGGGAATAACCTTAAAAACAGCTTATTTTAAACTTATGAATTCTAAAAAACTTTCTTTGTGTGCTCTGGTGGGCTTATTTATTTTAAATAATCAAATTGTCTCTCAGGCCGCACCACCACTACCACCAGATCCTGTAATTCAACAATTCATTCGTCAGCAAAGTGGTCCTGTTTATGATGCTTTAAAACAGGGATCCAATCAAGTTCAAGAGGTTTTGCCCGGTGCTGTTTTGCAAATTGAAGAAAGAAGACGCTATATCGATCCAAATGAATTAAAGGCCAAACCCAAAAATAATTTAAAAGAAGAAGAAACAACTGAAAGCGAAAACGAAAATAATGCAGAATCTAAAGTTTATTTAAAAGAAATTGAAATTGAAGGAGACAGCCTCTTAAAAAGGTATGAAACCGATCATATTACAAATAAATATATTGGCCGTGAAGTTGATTTTACTCAATTGCAAGAATTAACAAATGAATTAACTCAGCTCTATAAAAAAGAAGGTTATGTAACCAGCCGCATTTATTTGCCACCTCAAAAAATCGAAGATGGTGTTTTGGTTTTGAAAGCGGTTGAAGGCATTATTAAACCAATTACACTCGAAGAAGGGCACTTTTTTAAGTCGAGAGCTATTTTTCCACGCCTTAGAGTAGACCAATATGATGTTTTAGACTTAGATAAAATTAAAAATGATTTAGCCCGCCTAAATGAAAACCCCGATATAGGCTTGCAGGCTGTTCTTAAACAAGGAAGTGATACGGGCGAAACCGAACTTAGATTCAAATCTCAAGACCGTTTTCCTTTGCATTTTTCGCCTTTTATTGACAATTTGGGTCGCAGATTAATTGGTGAAGAACGCTATGGTTTTGCTTTGACACATAATAATCTTTTTGGTTTTGGCGATCGCAATACAACTTCTTTTTATGGCACAAAATCATCTTTTGGTGTGGCCAATAACTATGAAATTCCGATTGGCAAATATGGCACAAAATTAGGCTTTAATTATTCACATGGCCGTCTCAGATTAGGCAAAGAATTTGATGATTTAGACATTAAAGGTTTTGCGACCCTTTATTCGCCTTATATTTCGCAAGAACTTTTTAGAAGTAAAAACCTAATTGCCAGCACAGATTTGGCTTTTGATTTTAAAAATTTAGGCACCGATATTTTGAACCAAAAATTTACCCGTGAAAGATTGAGAATTTTGAAACCCGGCTTAAACATTGATGAGTTTGACCGTTTTGGCCGAACCTTTATGCGCCACGAACTTGGTTGGGGTTTAGATATTTTAGATGCTTCTGGTAGAAATCGCCCTCTGAATGGCCGTGCAGGAACTGGCCCTAATTTTTTGCGTTATACTGGCTATGGAACCCGAATCACGCAATTACCTTTAGGCATTCAAGATGTTTTTAGAGCAACTGGACAATATTCTAATGACCTCTTAAATTCGGCAGAGCAAATGCAAGTTGGTGGTGCTTTTACGGTTAGAGGCTATAAAGAAGGCCAATTAATCGGTGATAGCGGTTTTGCTTTAAGCAATGAAATTCGTTTTCCGCTTTATTTTATTCCACGCTCTTGGAAATTTAATTTAAATAAAAATGGCGTTCCAACGGCTTTAATGCCAGCTCGCAAAGGTGAACCAGTTTCTGAATATGTTTTGCTTGAAAATATACAATTGGTTGGTTTTACTGATTTTGGTGGTATTTTTGTGAATGAGGCCGTGCGCCCAACAAGAGCCAATGCATATGCCGCTGGAGTTGGTGCTGGACTTCGAGTCCGTTTAACTAAATTTTTGGTTGGCCGTATTGATTTAGGCTTTCCGCTTATTCGTAATTTGCCCGAAAGACATGACATGGTTCTTCATTTTGGTGTGCAGAGCGAATTATTTTAAGAGCAAATTATTTTAATTAAGATAAGATTAAAAACGTAGTACAATAAAATTAAAAGAATATAAAACAGCTTTATAAAAATTACTTATTAAACTTAATTTAAATATGAGTAATAGAGATGCCTTGCAAGTTCTCCATTTCAGGCCAAGACCACCTTCTGATCGATTGGTTGGAGGTGCATTAGGTGCTGTAGGTACTATTGTGGGTGTTGGCGGCACTAAAGTTGCTGCTCATGTAAATAATGATGGTGACAGCAATAATGATGATGACAGCAAAAATAAAAAATCTCATCATAACTTATTCTCAAATGCCAAAGAATTTATTTTGACAGTTGTGCCTTTTGCAAACGAAATGGCAAATGTTTTGGCGCATTTAAAAGATGAAGGACAAGGTTGGGCTTTAGAGTGGCTTTATCAACATTCTCCTAAAGGCATAATACCTAGTCTTTCTAAATATACAATTGATTTTGTGGCGCTTTTGTCTATGGTTGGCAATGGTATAAATAAATTTAATGAATATTTAGAAAAAGGAGCGGGTAATATGGTTGCAAGCGTAATGGGGCTTTGGGAAGCTTCTATTTATTTAATTTTTAGTTATATTGTGCCAAGTTTTTCCATTCCAGCTACGCAAAAGTTTTTAGGCAATAAATTTGCATTTTTAAATACGGTTTTTGGCCGCTTTGCGACAGGGGTTATAGTTGGTATTGGCAGTTTAGAAGTTGGTGTAAGATTATTTAGTAAATTCATCACACCAATTATTGAAGATTGGGCTTATAAATTAAAAGCAAAAAAAGACCAAACAGCTTTCGACAATCAAGCTTTAGTTGAATCAGGTTAAAGCAAACTTAAAATTAAACAACACTATGGACAGTTTTTGAAATCATAGAAAGAGTAGGCTTGTAATAAGCAATAATGGACTGAATCGCAACAAGCTGTCAATCCGTCGTTTGGGGGCGGCACCCCAAGAGCAGGGGTTTTAGGGGTCGGCGGCAAGACCCCTAAGAACGAAGCAACCCAAGAACGCACATTTTGCAAATCAATTACTTTTTGAAAATTGTCCATAGTGTTGAATTAAAGCAAACTTAAAACAAATAATTCGCTCATTAAAACTTGCTTTTTAAATTCATTCACTTCAAAGTTAGAACTTAAATTTGCAGGCAATTGACTTTTTATTTGTTTTATTTCGGCCAATAAATTATTTAGGCTTTTCTCTGTTTTCTCAAATGAAGCTGAATTCCACAATTTAGTTTTTAAGTTTTGCCCTGATTGTGAGCTTAAATTATTAGCTGGGCTTAAACTAATTTTATATTCTTCAAATTTAACTTTTTGCTTCTGGCCTTGAATAGACTGACTAGCCGCAAAAGCCGAAACAATACATTCAAGCAAAGAATTAGAAGCCAAACGATCGGCTCCGTGTAAGCCAGAATGTGCCACTTCTCCAATCGCCCACAAATTTTTCAAACTGGTTTGAGCCTCATGATTTATGCTAATGCCACCAATTGTATAATGTGCCGCTGGCGTAATGGGAGCTAAATCTATGGCTAAATCAAGGCCTAAGCTTCGGCAATGCTCATAAATGCCAGCAAAACGGGTTTTAACAAAATTGCCTGGTAAATGTCTAAGGTCTAAATAAACCGCTCCTGTATTTTTAATTTCTTGCCAAACAGCCGCACTCACCACCGCTCTAGATGCAAGCTCAAGATCTTCGGGTGCATATTTAGTCATAAACCGCACGCCATGACCATTTACAAGCAAAGCACCTTCGCCTCTAAGAGCTTCTGAGAGCAAGAATAAAGGCTGTTTATCGAGAGCGGTTGGATGAAATTGCACAAAATTCAGATTTTCAATTTTAGCTTTAAGCTTGTCAGCCGCCACAATGCCATCACCCAAAGAAGTATAAGGATTAGTCGATTTACTAAAAATGCTACTAAAGCCACCAGTCGCCAAAATGACAGCAGGGCTATAAAGCTGAAAAATATTATGATTGATGTCCTGAAAAACACCACCAATTACCTCATTAGAAGAATTCGTGCAAAGTTCAAGCAAGCTAGTGCCTTGGCTAATAGAAATATTAGGGTGTCTACAAGCGGTTTCCCAAAGAGATTTCATTAAACTACGCCCGCTTAAATCGCCGCCAACCCTCAAAATGCGCCGAGCCGAATGAGCCGCTTCTT
The DNA here is from genome assembly GCA_947494115.1 of Candidatus Caenarcanales bacterium. Classification (GTDB taxonomy): domain Bacteria; phylum Cyanobacteriota; class Vampirovibrionia; order Caenarcaniphilales; family Caenarcanaceae; genus CANLTT01. Next base: position 2,707 of record CANLTT010000033.1, on the reverse strand, counting down.
GACCTAAACAATTTTCGGCTTGAAGTTTGCCGTTTTCAAGGCCAATAAAATCAATGCCCCAAGTGCTTAATTCTTGAATGGCTGGTTTAATGGCATTAATATAAAAATTTACGGCTGAAGGCTTTGCAAAACCTTGTCCAACTTTTAAAGTGTCGGCAATATGTTTTTCTGGTGAATCGTTTAAAGCCAAGGGAACCGCTATTCCGCCTTGGGCATATGCACTGCTAGACTCGGTTACGGCATCTTTAGTTAAAACCAAAACTTGCAAACCAGCTTTCGCCAAACTAATACCAGCAATTAAACCTGCCGCCCCAGAGCCGATAATCAAAACATCAGAATGATAAGGAGATTCCATGAAATTATTATATTAAATAGTTTAAATTAGCCTTGAAGAAAAGTTTACTTGAACTTAAGCAGAATTTTAAAGGCGCAGTCTACTATAATTAATTACTCATTAGTTTAGTTATAGCTTTCTTGGAAAACGAAAAAACAAATAGCCCAAAAAACAATAAAGAAAGCCCTTTTCCAAGCATTACGCCAGAAACGATCAAGGAAAAAGAAGCTTTATTGTCTTTTATTCCGCTGGCCGAAATGATTGCCCGCAAAGAAATGAAAAATTTGCCGCCTTATAGTGCTGACTTTAAAGAACTTGTAAATATTGGCTTAATTAAAGTTAATGCGCTTATTAAAGAAGCCCACGATAAAAACCAAACCTTTAATCCAAGTTATATTGCGCAAGGCATTTCTTGGGAAATTAAAAATCGCAATCGCCAAGAAGCTCACCAGAGAGGCGAATTTAGAGGTTCAGCTTATAAAAAAGAATATAGCGAAGATGGTTATACGCTAGCCGAAATTCGAGAAGCGGTTATTGATTCGGTGGTTTCTTTTGAAGAAAGTTCTTTTGAAATTGCCGATGATTCAGCCGTAGACCCAGCCGAAGCCGCTGAATTATTAGAATTAAAAAAAGCCTTAAACGAAGCGATTGCACTTTTGCCAGAACATTATCGTCAAGTTGTAGAAATGCGCTTTTATAAAGGCCTTAAAGGTATTCAAATTGCCGAAAGATTGGGTGTCAGCTCTACAAGAGTAACTCGCATTATTCAAGATTCGGTTAATTTAATCAAAGAACGTTTATCCGAAAAAAGATTACTTTAATTTGCTTGTCATAAAAATGTTTGTAAATTAAACTTGAAAAAAATTAAAAATATGATTTGGATTAGATTTGGTTGTTTATTAGGATTTTTGGCTGTTTGTTCAGGAGCTTTTGGGGCGCATTTTCTAAAAAAGCATTTAAGCGAATATTCTTTAACTATCTTTAATACAGCCGTACAATACAAAATGTTTCATGGTTTAGGCTTGATTTTATTAGGCCTAAGCAGTTATCACGCAGATTTTAAGCAAAATTTTATTAATAATAGCGGAATCTGTTTTTTGCTTGGAGTTTTCTTATTTTCTGCTAGTCTTTTTATATTAGCTTTATTTCCGCAACAAAAATGGTTAGGAGCTATTACGCCTTTTGGTGGTTTGCTCTTTTTGGCTGGCTGGGTCTTCTTTGGTTTAGCGATTACGAAATAATATGAAAAAAATAAACTTGATTTACTTGTCTTTGTTTTTATTGAGCATAAACTTTTTGCCAGCCTTGGCAGTTATTCAATCTTTGCGTGCGGTTCGTGGTGGCGGCAGTGGCAAAATTCAATTTACGGTTAATGCTTCTCATGAGATTGTGCGTAAAATTTTGGATGATGACCAAGCTTTTATAAAATTTATACCAGGTTTGAAAAGCTGGAAAATCATCAAAGAAAGCTCACTCAGACAAGTTGCAAAATGTACAATGTCTATGTCGAGTTTAATTCCGCCTCTCAATTACACCGTTCAAGTGGACAAAATCTCAAATGACGAATTAAGGTTTAGACGCTTGAGTGGCGATTTAAAAAGCTTAGAAGGTTCTTGGAAATTATCTTCGGGTAAAGTTCCTAATACCACGGTTGTAACTTATCAATATTCGGTAGACACTGGCTTAAATCAGGTTCCAAAACTAATCATGAAAAAAGAATTAGAAAAACATTTACAAGAAACCGAAGCCAGAGCTAAAGGCGAGCTTAACCGCTTTATTTCTGCCCAAAAGACAAATTAACTAAATTGTGGCAAAAACTTAAAAAGCTTAAACATAAATTAAAAAACTTTTTGCTATTCCACCAATTTTGCTTTAAGTTGTTCTTGAAAGAATAAGAAAATTGAGTTTTATTTAAGGCTAAAAAATTTACGGGTTTAATATTCAATTGAGTATTACAAACTGAATGTAATTTTCTTTTTGTCATATCTTAACTCCTTTTAGGCTGGTCTATTTTTACACAGCCTTAACACAATTCTAACAAAGATCATTTATAAAAATTAATTTTTAATTATTTTCGTACTTTAATTTATGCACTTTATATTTATTTAAGAGCTAAAATCTTTTAATTATCAATACTTTAGAATGTCAAAATCTTTAAATACTTTTCAAACACGCTCTGGTTTTGTAGCTTTAATTGGCCGTCCAAATGTGGGCAAATCTTCTTTAATTAATAAATTGCTTGGGCACAAAATCGCCATTGTCAGCCCAAAAGTACAAACTACACGCACCAAAATTCTAGGTGTTTATAATTATCCCGACTCCAAAGGACAATTGGTTTTTATTGACTTGCCCGGTATTCATAAGCCCGTAGAC
>CANLTT010000032.1 GCA_947494115.1 Candidatus Caenarcanales bacterium | reverse complement strand
ATAGATTTCAGATAAGTTTCCGTCCTCTAACGAGGCAAGTGGTTTATTAACCGCTACCGAAATTAAGCCTGTCTGTAAGCGGATTTTCGCTAGATTGAGCGGGGGATTGTATTTATTTGAATTATCAAAATACATAAACTCACACTAAATCAACTGAAATCACTCATTCAGACGACTGCGGGGCAGTTAATGAATAAATGAGGAAACTAAAGATCTTTTAGGTTGCCCCGTTAAAGAAAACTTTTTTTGATCTTTAATTTTCTTGCTTGTATTTTACCTCAAATTATGATTAATTCCTCATCTTCGGTAAGCGGAGTTTTGCCCCAAATCATTACATTAGGATCTCCAGCAATTTTATAAATTCTCAAATAATCGGTTTCTGGATCAATTACTTTGAGCAAATCTTGAACAAGTTTATTTAATTGATTTAATTTTAAATGGCATTCAAATACACTCTTCTGAACCCGCTCTCCAAAACCCAAGCAAATTTTAGCGGCTTTTACCAACCTTTTTGGCTCGCTTATGTCGTAGCAAACAATAATAAAATATTTTCTTTGTCCCACTTTTACTAATACCCTTTCTATATCTTGCTCCAGAGGCTCTTTGTCATCTTCACCGTTTCCAATAAGCCAGTTTTTAATGGCATCGGATAAATTATTTTCATCATCTTTCATCTAATAATTATAGGTCGGTAAATATCTGGGTCATTTTCTTCAATTGCCTTTACCAATGAGCCAACCTGAAATTGAATTGACTCTCTAAAAGTTAAAGGATAATCCACAAAATTAATATAATTATTTGAAACCGAAAGTTTTTTCTCAAAGGCCTGAATAACTTTTTTTAAAACTTCTCCACGGCAATAAATTCCGCCATTTTGTGCGTTTGGTGGCTCAAAGTCATTCACCGAAACTTGTTTATGCGAAACCAAATCAAATATTATACTATCGCAAATAATCGCCCTCCATTCTTCCATTATGTCGCTTGCTAAGGCTGGGTGGCCTTTTTTAATTTGGTGCAAAAATCCCATATATGGATGCAAGCCTTTGCTTCGGATTGCCGTGTAGCATTCATACATAAGCAAAGTATAAGCCAAGCTCAGCATCGAATTAAACGGATCTTTGGGTGGTTGCCTTGTGCGCTTTTCAAATTCAAATTCGGCTGGCACAATTTGGCCTAAAGCCTGAAAATATAATTTTGCAGAATAGCCTTCATAACCTAAAATTGACTCAATTGAATTTTCTTCCGAGGCAATTTTTTCGCAATCTTTCATGTCTTGAATAATAGAATTTAATTTTTCAATATTACGCTCTCTATTCCATCTGGCAAGCATTACTCGGCTATTGCGAATTTTTGCCGCAATAAACTTTTGTGCTAAATTCAAGCAAAACTTTTCATTATCACCTCGCCTAAATTGCTCTCTCTGCCTTTCAATATTTATTCCAGTCGTTGGTTCAAGCCTTCCATAAGTTTTTCCCGTGCCCGAAATCCAAGTTACTGGCAATTCTCTTTCCATCAAATCCACCATCAAAGGGCTAGAAATGCTTACCCAGCCAATCAAAACAAGGTTTTCAAGCTTTTCAAGGCTAACCGATTTAAGAAGTTCTCCGCTTTTTTTAACTTCAAGTCTTTTTCCACTTATCGAAAGATAGCTTCCAGAGTCTGTTACATATAAAGTAGTCATTTTTTCTCCTTTTTTATTTTTGGTGTTTTTGTTTTAAATACTAGAAATTCAGGAGAATAAACTAAATTTTCTTGCTAAACATAAATAAAATCTCTTTCTGCATAATGCCTGATGATGGGCTTCATTACTTCTAAACAAACAAAGTCTACTTTCTTGCCGTCTAAATCTTCACAAAAAGTATCAGCTATACGAAGAAATTCAAATCCACTAGTAATTTTAAATTCTTTTTCTTTTTCATAAAAAATATCAATATCGCTAAACTCTTTAGCCTCATTTCTGGCATAGCTACCAAATAAACCTAATTTAACAATTCCGTGTTTTTCTTTTAATTCATCTTTTTTCATGCGCAAATATTAGAGTATTTCTTCTCTGGTTTTCATTTTGTTTTCCTTTCTTTAAGCAACCATTCCAAATCAGCTTTTTTTAATAATTCACGGTTGGCAATGTCAAAAAAGTTTTCGCCTTCCCATATTGTTTTGTATTCTGGCAGAAAAGCATTTATAAGGGCTTTTAAATCAGCTTGTGCGCTCTTAAAATCAGAGGTTTCTACAATTGAATGGGCGAAAGAGTTTCTTTGATCTTGAATATATTTGGTTTTTTGTAAGATTTTTACTAGCTCATCATTTTGATCTTTTAAAGTTTCTATCAGCATACAAGCAGAATCTGCCATTAATTCAAGCTTCTCAGAAGGCATCCTAAATTTTTCTCCAAATTTTTTATGTCCTATCTGAGTATATTTATTTTTAATTTCGATAGGAAGTTCAGAAAATACAATTTTATATTTATTTTCCTCTTTAGAAATAAATTCTTTAATACTTGAATCTTTTAAATAATCAATAGCCAAAGCTTCTCTAATAACGCCAAATCTAATAATTGCTTCTTGTATTTCTTTTAGCTCTAATTTCTTTTGACTTGAAAAATAATAAAGAGCTTTTTTTTGTAAATCTTCTGCTGGGAAATTACCAATAAAAGCTTTACAAACAGGTAATAAATTATTTAATGTATTTTGAAATTTAGTATTAAAATCTAGGCTAAAACAATTTTTTATGGAACAAATATTATCAAGTCTTTTATTCCAAGAACCGCTTTCTGTCGCTAAAGCCAAAGCGGCTGAATAATCATAACGACTAATTAAAGTTGCAATATGCGAAGCATCAAAAAATTCTTTAATAGGTTCTTTTTTGTTAGTATCATATTCAATAATTTTATGCTCGGGATCTTTGTTTGGATCATTTACATTTATTTTAAGAGCTGATTTCCAAAAACCCAATAAAAATAATGTATGCAAGTAAGTATTTATTTGAGGCGTGCCAGAAGAAAGGTTAATTAAATATTTTTCTTGATCTTCTGAATATTTTATGAGCAAACGCTTTAAAACTGGATGAATTTCTTCATAATCTTGCGCCTGCTCTATATCAGTAAACTTTTTTGTAATTTCTATATCTGGGTTAAGTTTGGTAATTTCATCTTCAATAATTGAGATACAACCATCTCTTTTTATTTCAGCAGAAATTAATAAAACTACTTTTTTTATAAGACTGCTTTTCTTTTCAATAATTCGCAAAACTGCCCCATAATGCTTTACCTCTTCTAAAGATTTATTTTTCCAGCCGCTCCATGGATCTTGTTTTCCTACTTGCGTAATCAAAATATATTTTTCATTATTCATGGTTTTTACTCTTCCTTAAATTTAAATTCTACTTTTACATCACCCATTCCAAACTGGGCTTTGGCACCAGCTCCGCAGTATTCTAAATATTTTAAACATAAAGCTAATAATTTAATAATTTGCATTGAACCTTTTACTTTCAATTCAAGACTTCCAATAAAACTAGGTATTCTAATTCCGCCTATTTTGCAATATCTTGAATAAATGATAACATTATTAAATAAAACTGTTTTTAATAATTCTTCTAAAAGGTGATCATCTTTTAAACTTAATTTTGGAGAAAAGCAATTCCATTTATTAATGGCGCTAAGCAATATTAATCTTGGATCTGGCAAAGGATAATAATTTTTATTTGCCACCCAATTAAAAGTAGTAGGGCTTTTAAAGTTTAAATGAATACTTTGTAGTTTTTCTTGAGTATCTTTATAAACTTGCCCCATAAATGTCTGATAATCAATTGCTTCCTCTAGGCTTTTATTTGAAAAAACTAAATTGCATTGTTCTTGTTCAATTTCGTATTTTTGAATTAATGAATTAGAGTATTTTTCTAAAAAATCACTAACTTTTTTATTTAAAGATATTATTTGCCAAGAAATTAAAGAATTATCTTCGTCCCATTGCGGCATAGAAAGCTTAAATGGCTTAAGTTGATTTCCTTGATTATGCAATTCATCAAATAAATCTGAATCTAATTTAAAAATATCTGACATAAATAAACTATTAAAAACCGAGCCTAAGCTTTGATTGAGGGTGCCTAGCTTTTTTGGGTTTTCTACTTTATAAATTAATCTTAGTTTTCTGAGCATAATTAAAATTCTTCCTTGTTTAGTATTTGTAAATGACACCAGCCCACAGAAACACCATTTACAGTACTTATTGTTTTTGGTATTTTGCCAGTGAACAACGTATGTCTTAATTTGCCAATATGCCCACCTAGCGAAAAATTAATAGATTCATTTTGTGGTATTAGATTTTTCATTGTGGAATGCTGTGTTTTTAATTGCTTAATTTCTTGAGAAGCTACTTGGTTTAATTGATTTAGAAGTTCATCTATTGGTGGTACATTTGATCTTAGTATTCTTGCGGTATAAGTATCATACGTAAAAGTGAATTCTATTTTTGTATTTTGCTTTAAGCCAACAATATATATAGGAAGAAGACTTTTGCTTGAACCCAATTTATCAATTTTGTATATTTCAAAGTTTTTATTTTCTATAATTTCTGAATCGGCAAATTGCCATGCTCTTAAAAAATCGTCAGAAGTTTTCTCTTCTCCCGTTCTTAGAAGTGAATTTTCTATTTGCTTACCTTTAGAATACTCATTAATAGAATACTTTTGATTTTCAATTAAGGATTTCAAGATATATGTTCTAAAAGCTCCTTTAATAGAAGATCCTGGTATATAAAAGCCATTTGAATTACTCATAAACAGCTTTATCGGATTTGCTAAATCATCATTTTTTTGTTTTAAATCAGAACTGATGAAAATTTGCTTAGATGTTTTTTTTAATTTCTCTCTGAGTGCTGGGTGTTTACAAAAAACAGAAGCCAAATTTAACTGATTGCTTTTTTGCTGATTATTTGATTTCTCTAAAGCAATTTTTCGTAAAACATCTTTGTAATTTGCAAAAAGAGCATCATCAGAGGTTACTATTTGAGATAAATCTTTTTTATAAGGAATATAAATATAATTACTATCTTTTAAAAATTCTCCTGAACTAATCTCTTCGCCGCTACCGATAAAAACAGGCGAACAGGTTGTAATTTGCATTTTGTATTTTATATTTTTCATTATTTCACCTCCGCCAAAAAAGCAAAACCATAACGATATAATTTATGAGGCGGTTTCTTTCCATTTTCCAACTCGGGAGTTACATCAATTAATCGGCCTTTTATATTTTTAATAAGTAAACTTCCCGCTAATATCATTCCCACGGGTTTTTTCTTTACAAAAGCTGGCCACGCTGAATCTTGCGAATAATGAAAACCTCTTCTATTTACTATTTGATAAAAACTCTTTTGAATAATTCTACTTTCTTCTTGATCCTTGGGATTACAGATTGAGAGACATAAAGCAGGATCTTTTGTGGTGTTAATATCTGAAATATTTAAATATTGCTTTATATTTTTTAATTCAGAATCATCTTCCTTTAATTCAAATTTGCCCGCTCCAGATGATTTTTTACCGCCAATTCCAATTACTTTTCCTGTAAATTTAAGTACTTCTTTGAATTGATTATAAATTTTTTCATCTTTAAATTTTGCCAAAAACCAAAGCCCCGACTTATCGGCAAATCTTAAATACTTCACCGAAAAAGGCTCTGAATCTTGAGTTCTAGATACTTTTACTTGAGCGATTTCGTCAAAGGCCATATATTTATCAAAATCAATTCCTTCATCTGGCCTAAAGCTCCCATTTAAAAATGTTTTAATTTGATTTGCTTTTAAAAATTTTATTGATTTAAGTTTTTTCTTTTCCCGAGAATTTGAGTTTTGCTTTTGTTCGGTTTTAGAAAAGCTACAAACAGGCTTAGAAAACAATAAACCTTCAGGGCATACAGGCATACAATCCGAAATAAAAAAAGGTATATTTTCGGCTTCTTCAAATTCGCTAAGCAAAGCTTCTAATGATTCAACTCCATAAAGCATTACCCAGCTATTGCAAATTGCACTGAATAAAGTATCGGCCAAAATATAAGCCGCACCACTTTCTAGGCCTACGCTTTCGGCTGCTTCGCCAAAATGAACTCTATTATTTTGAAAATCTAATTTAAAAACTTTTTCAATCATATTGAGTATTAATTAAGTATTTTATTTATAGTTTCTTGATTAATTACAAGGTTTCCATTACTGACAGATTCTAATTCTCCTTGCAATTTATCAAATTTTACTCTTCCGCTTCCACGTGTTCCAGAGCCACCCAAATAATCAAATTCAAGTAATTTTAAACCTTTTTTTATTAATTTTAAATCTGATTCAATTTGTTCTTGAGTTAAAGCTTTTTCGACTATATAAGTTAGCCAAAAATCAAATATTGCTCCCGCTGGTATTCTTTCGAGCTGTCTCGGGATTGCTTGCGACTTTATTCGATCAATAGTATTTTCAAACTTCACTTCAGACAAATAAAGGTCAGTATTGGCATTTTTGAGTTTTTCTAAATTATCTTTATTTAATCTACAATCCGAAAATATTAATCTTGATTGAAAAATATTGTTTTTAGAGCTTCCAAAAAGCTTAAGAATTGCCTCTGAATCGTTTTCGTGCTTATCTAAAAAATTATTATTATTTTCGGTTTTGGCAAGCAAGGTTCTAATTTTGCCTTTTAATGAGCTACCAGGAATAATTGGCTCTCGAGTTAATGGATCACGAATAATAGTATTATCTACAACTCCAATCGCTGAATTATCTTTGCCACCGCCAATATGCAAGCCAGTTAAAACTTCTAATTCGCCCGATATTTTTAGATAACCTTGAATTGTTGGTATTGTTTGTTCTACCATCTGTTTACTCCTTTATTGTAATTATTATTATTTTTGTTGAAGTGCTGTGGTTGATTTGTAGGTTTAGAACCTTGAAAAGAACTAGTCAATCGATCTTGAAAGTTATTTTCTTTGTGATAGGCAATAACGGCCTCAACAAATAGAGCAAAATCAATAAAGCTTAAACGGTCTTTTACTTTTTCCATTCGAGGTTTACATTGAATTAATAAAGGTTCTAGCGTTTTATCTCTATTAATTTGATACTCAAGCCTAGGTTCAAGCATTAAAAACTCTGGATAAATTTTTTCTTTCCATTCATTATCATTCATCATTTCTGATTTAACTCTGAGTCTGGTTACATCGGTCATAAATTTTCTGAGTTGAGAAGATGTAGCCTTTTTTAAATCTTCTCTTGCCAATTGCTGAGCCTTTTGTACGTCATCTTTTGTAATTGCCATTATTTTTTATTCCTTTCTTTGCAAATAATTAACTATAGTAGTTAAGGTTTTTATATCTTTAAGCCTCAAGCCAATATCTCGATCGGCATTTTTACTTTCGCAATCAAGCAGATAATTATCTATAGCTTTGTTGAATTCTTGAATAATTTCTTTTTGGTCTTTAATTCTGTCTTCAAGCCTTGTTAGCATATAAGCCAATCTCGGTAAATTAATTAATCCTTGCTCGCTTTTAGAAAATAAATCTTCTACGGTGCTATAAAGCTTATAAGTAAAACTTGGATTGTCTTTTGCAAAGCTTTTAAAGTTCTCAATATTTTGTAATAATCTCTGAAATTCTTCCCAATTATAAGTATCTTTGTGAGTATGTTTAATTTCTCTTTTTTGGGTTGAGTTGTAATATTCAAGCTCTCGGGGGTTGGGGAAAATACAAATTGAGTTTTTCTCGGTATTTTTATATTTATTATTTTTGGCTTTCTTTTCGGCTATTTCGGTTTTTTTAGCCATTTCAATAATTGGAGTCTTAGGCGCAAAAACCTGAACTCCTGCCGATAAGGTAAGTTTTCCGCAAGTATATTTTTCAAAACATTTTTGTATATCAACAGACAACTCAATTACTTCATTCCAAGCACCAACTATAAACAAATCGTCTCCGCCAGAATAAACAATAACTACATTGCGGCTTTTCTCTTGATTGGTATACTCTGTAAGCTTGCAAGATTCTAGATTTTCACCAAGTTTGGCTCTGCAAATTTGATTTATATAAAGCTTAAAAAACATACTCAAATGCTTGGCCAACATTGCCGAACGACTAAAAGTATTAATTTGTGATTGTAATTTGCTTGTGAATAAAGTTCCTAAATCGTCAATATCAGCCCGCAAAACACCAATTTTTTTATTACCAATTGATTTTTTTGCTAAATCTTCAAAATCTGGCATATCATCATTGATTAGGGTTGGATAATAATTACCAATCATTAAAACAGCATGAATAGCTTTGCTTAAAACCCAGCGATTAATTGAATAAAGCCGATTATTTTTTATATTATTTAAAATTTGTTCTTCTAAGTTCCGAGATATATTAGTTTGATTTTCTCCAGACGCTTCAATTAAGCTAAGCCAGCATTCTTTATTTTCATTTATTAAATCTGGAAGAAAAACACAATTTTCTTGTAAATTATTTTTTGTTGTTTTTGATTTGTTTTTTTCTATTCTTATAAAATTAGCCTTTGGAAGCTTTTGTCCTAACTTCTGAAGCGAAGCCGCCATAAAATTACATTTCTTTTTTTCATTGCCAAAATCATAATCAATTAAATCATGATCAACACGACTAATTGCGCATTCTTCTGAACTAAAAACATTTTCTTGTGGTTCCAAAATACTATTAAATTTTTCATTATTTAAAACTGCAAACTTTTTGGCTTTTTTAGAAGATAATTTACTCGATAATTCTTTCCATTTGCTCGCCATTAAACCTTGTCGCTTTTTAGTAGCTTCATTTTTCTTATCCATTAATTCAGCAGAAGAACATTCAATATAATCAATAGCAAAACTCAAAGAGCCTCTAAAATTTTCCCAAAGCCATTCATTTAGTTTTTTTTCTATATTTTCTAAAACCGATTTGCAAGCTTCAGTATTTGGCAAAAGTAAATAAAAATTGCCGCCACCAGAATAAATAATATTAGCTCTAGATAAGCCTCCGCAAAGTTCTAAAATTTCATCAATAATATGTTCAATCAAAACTTCCAAATAAAACGATCTTGCTCTTAAGCCTTTTAAAGCACCTTTAGATGTAATATTATAAATAAATTTTTGTATTCCCGAAACAGAGCCTCCAACTAATAAAAATTGCGGTTGTTGTCTATGTTCCTTAGTCTTGTCCCAATGGCCTAAATCTTGATAATTAATTTTATTTTCTGCTCCATACAAATACATACAAGAAGCAATTCCCGCCGTAATTCTCAAATGCTCATACAAAGAAATATCGGGAATTCTTTCTGTGCAAGTATCCGAAGGCGCATAGCTCAAAACCGATTCCATCAAAGAAAGCATGGCATTTGGGTTTTGAATTAAAATATCTTTATGCTTACTAACCTGAGTATTCCAGCGATTAGCCAATTTTTTGTATTCATCGGTTGTATTTTGTAAATTTGGTTCTGGATAAATAATTTCGGGTTCTTGATTGTTTTTATCTTCTTCTCCAAGCATTTGTAATTTATAAGCGGCTTTATTTTTAATTTCTTCAAGCGAATTTAAATTTTCTTCGGCAGAATTTAAAAGTTCAAAAGTAGAAACTAAAGCCATTTTTGAATCAAATTTTTGTTTGTTTTCGGTTTGCAATTCAATAATTTCTTGTTCTTCTCGGCGGTCTAGGCCAGCAGAAATATTATCAGCTTCATAAATCAACCATGTTTCGGGCAAAACTTCTTTTTCTTTGGCTTTTAAGTTTTTAAAGTGATGATATTTAATGCCTTCTTTTATTAATTGCGGAATTTCTTGATTCCAAAGCTCATTTGCCGCAAACAACCCAGCTTCTAAATGGTTTTTATGTGATTTCTCTGATTTGAAAAACAATTTACCAATATCATGTAATAAAGCTGAAAAAATAACTTGATTAATCATTACAGTATAATGGTTTTACAAAAAGATTAAATTTATTTTAACCACTTTTTTTCTAAAAATCAAGCTTGGTTTTTACTTACAAATCGAAAATGGGCAGTTTAAGAATCGCTATGAAATAGGTAAAAATTTACTTCACTTCAAACTCATAAATCTCAAGTCAGCTTAAGTGTGAGAAAATTAGGTTTTTCTTTTGATAGTTTTAATATGAATACTTATTCTCAAGCTGGAGTTAGTTTAGAAGCCGCCTCTGACTTTGTAAGCGGAATTAGTCAAATTGCCAAAAAAACTTTTAATTCATCTGTTATTGGCGGAATTGGTGGTTTTGCTGGTTTATTTAAATTACCAACTAATTATAAAAACCCTGTTTTAGTGGCTTGCACCGATGGAGTTGGCACAAAACTCAAATTAGCATATCAAAATAATTATTTGCAAAATATAGGCCAAGACCTTGTTGCCATGTGCTTAAATGACTTACTTTGTGCTGGCGCAAAACCTTTATTCTTTTTGGATTATTTAGCCACCGAAAACCTTAAACCCGCTGAAGCTCTTATTATTGCCGATTCGATTGGGCGAGCTTGTCTTGAATGTAAAACAGTTTTGCTTGGCGGGGAAACAGCCGAATTGCCCGATATGTTGCCCAAAAATGGATATGAATTAGCTGGCTTTGCGGTTGGAGTGGTGGAAGAAAACCAAATTTTAAATCCAGCTACGACGGGGGAAAATGATATTTTATTAGCTCTGCCATCTTCTGGAGCGCATAGTAATGGTTATAGTTTAATTCGCACAATTATTAAAGATTTAGATTTGCAAAAAAATTATATTGGGCTAAATGGCTCTTTAATTGAAGAAATTATGAAACCAACTTATTTGTATGGCTCCGTTTTGGAGGAAATTTTGCCTAGAATAAAAAGCATGGCTCATATCACTGGTGGCGGCTTACCCGAAAATTTGCCCCGCGCTTTTGAGCAAAACAATCTGCAAGCCATTATTTATAAACATTCTTGGGAAATACCAAATTTGTTTAAGTTTTTACAAGAAAAAGGCCAAATTGAAGACGAAGAAATGTTTAAAGTTTTTAATATGGGAATTGGTTTAGTTTTAGTAATTTCGCCCGCAGAAAAGCAAAATATTTGCGATCATTTAAAAAATAAAAACCAAGCTTATTTTGAAATTGGACATTTAGTAAAAAAAGTTAATAAGCAAGATCCCAGCTTCATTTTGAAATTATGAATTTAGAAAAAGTTTGGAAAACCGCTCTCAAAGACATTAAAGAATCAGTGCCCGCTTCGAGTTTTCAGGCTTGGATTAAATCGGCCAATTTGATCAGCCTCGAAAACAATAAAGCCACACTTGAGGTACGTAATGAATTTAGCCGCAATTTGCTGATTCAAAATTATTATCGAGTTATAAGCAAAGCGCTTGAAACCTCTTCTGGAGTGCCTGTTAATTTAATAATACAAGTTAATAGCAATTTACCGCATGATTATATTCCTTCTTTATCTTCGATTGCTGAGGATTTGCCAAATAATACTTCACCAAATGGAAGTTTGAAAATAATTCCAAATTCTGGTTTAAGCTCAAGCAATGGCTTTTTGCCGCATAATTTAAATCCTAAATTTGTTTTTGATAATTTTATTGTCGGTGGACACAATCAATTTTGTCATGCGGCCGCTTTAGCCATTGCCGAAGGCCGTTCTGAAGGTGCTTATAATCCGTTTTTTATTTATGGCGAAGTCGGGCTTGGCAAGACACATATCATGCAGTCAATTGGCAATTATTTACTCAGTAAAAAGCCCCAAGCCAAAGTGCTTTATTTAAGTGCCGAAAAATTTCTGAATGACCTCATTAGTTCAATGCGTAAAAGCAAAATGAATGAATTCAGAAATCGTTATCGTTCTTTAGATTTATTGCTAATTGACGATATTCAGTTTATAGAAGGCAAAGAAACTACCCAAGAAGAGTTTTTTCATACTTTTAATGCGCTTAAAGACAATGGTAGCCAAATTATACTCACAAGCGATCGCCCGCCCAAAGCAATTTCTAAATTAGAGCCAAGATTATGTAGTCGTTTTGAAGGCGGTTTATTAGCCGATGTGCAAAGCCCAACATATGAAACTCGTTTGGCTATTTTGGCTCGCAAAGCAGAAATATTAAAAATAAAACTAAAACCAGATATTGCCGATTTAATTGCCCAATGCTTCCCAGAGAATGTAAGACGCTTAGAAGGAGCTTTGGTTAAATTACAAGCATATGTTAATTTTACTTCTAGGCCTCTTACCATGGAGCTAACCAAAAAAGTTTTAGGAATTGACATTGCCCAAGCTGAAATAATATCTGCTGGCAATAAAGATTTAACCGAGGAAGACAGCAATCTAAAAAGTGGCGAAAATACTGACAAAATGCTCAAAAAAATTGCCGAAGCGGTCGCCGAAAAATTGCAAGTTACTAGCAGTAAAATTTTTAGCCGTGATAATACGCAAGAAGTTAAAAATGCCCGCCAAATCTGCATGGCTATTGCTCGCTCTGCTGGCCTAAGTATGCAAGATATAAGCTTGGGTTTTGATGGCCGTGGCAATTCTTCTATTTTAAATTCTTGCCGTCGTGTGCGCAAAGAAGCCAAAAATGATAAAGAGCTTAATACATTATTAACCGAAATAGAGGCTCAAATCAAGCTTTAAGTCGGTTTAAACAATATGAATAAAACTCAAAAAATATGTCTGCTCGGCGCAACTGGCTCTATTGGTAGCCAAACACTCGATTTAATCCGCTCTGCGCCGCAAAATTATCAACTTCATTCTTTAGCAGTGGCTGGTTCTAATCTAGAAAAATTAATTTCAATTATTCATGAATTTAAACCTAAGCTTGTAGCGGTTAAAAACAAAGAAATTGCTGATAATTTAAAATTGGCTTTAAAACATAAAACAGAAATTCTCACCGACTTAAATCTTTTGGCAAGCGATTCTGAGATCGATAATATTATTGTCGCTGTGGTTGGAAGCATAGGCCTAGAGCCAACTTTTATTGCTTTGAAAAATAATAAAAAAGCCATTATTGCCAATAAAGAAACTCTAGTGGCCGCTGGCGAATTAATTCAGCCTTATAAATCTCAAATAATTCCAGCTGATAGTGAGCACGTAGCCTTGCATCAATGTTTAGCAGGTTGCCAAAAGAGCGAAGTCAAAACTTTATATTTAACCGCATCTGGTGGGCCTTTTTATAATTCAAAGCTTGACTTTGCGCAAATAAAGCCCACGCAAGCCCTTAAGCACCCAACTTGGAATATGGGGCCTAAAATAACCATAGATTCAGCGACTTTGATGAATAAAGGCTTAGAAGTAATTGAGGCCACTGTTTTGTTTGGGGCTTCATATGAGCAAATTGAGGTTTTAATTCATCCTCAAAGTTTGGTGCATAGTTTAGTTGAATTTATTGACGGAAATATTTTGGCTCAATTGGGACCGAATGATATGCGCTTGGCTTTGCAATATGCGCTTGATTGGCCTGAGCGCAAACCAAATTTAGCCAACAAATTTTTAAATTTAAAACAAATGTCTAAGCTTGAATTTTTTGAGCCAGATTTAAAACGTTTTAAATGTTTGCAATTAGCTTATCAGGCGGGCAAAATGGGTAAAACTTATCCAGCTGTTTTGTCAGCCGCCGATGAAATAGCCGTTGAATTGTTCTTGCAAGAAAGAATTAGTTTTGCGCAAATTCCAGAGCTAATTGAAAAAACGCTTGACAAACACCAAAGCCAAGAAGTAAACAGTTTAGAAATTATTAAACAAGCCGATAAATGGGCAAGAGAACAAGTTTATAGTTTTTTATAAATTATTTTCAGGCATTCTTAAAACTGGTTTTTCGATAGCTGTGTCAGCGGCCGCTTGGTAAACACCTGAATCATTTGTTTGGGCTTCTAAAGCTATTTCAACAGATTTATTTATGGGTTCAGAAACTATTTTGACGGCTGTTATTTTTTCGGTTTGAATATTTTCAAGGTTTTCGATTTTATCAGCTAGAACTTGCTGGTCGGTTTGAGGCTGAAAAAGAGCCAAAAATTGCCCAAAAGAATCAAATTGTTTGCCGCTTTTTATATAAGAAATTTCGAGGGGAATATTGGCATAATTTAAAAGGCTTTGAACTTTAACTAAAGCTTTATGACTGACTTTTGTTTTGGCTTTTGATGGGGAATTTGCCGAGCTTCTAAAACCAATAACCAAACAAGAATTATGATTAACCTGTGCAACACGGCCATAAACCACAAAGCTCATAAAAAAAGCGGTTAAGGCAAAAGCAAAACATAAAATTCTCAAATTTTTCATATTTATCAAGATAGTTTTAATAAACAAGATAGTTTTAATAAAGCTTTTGTTCCAAAAATTACACCATTCTGCGAGCAAGAGAGGTAGTTTTAATAATTTAGTTTTCAAAAGCGTCAAAAATACAAGACTTTCCACTACCATTTGCACCAATTAATAAAACTAATTTAGGTGGATTTTGATTCTGCTGGGCGGCTCGATCAACCGTTAAATCAGTGAAGCGTTTAAAGTTTTTTAGTTGTAATTTATTTATAAACATTATTTTAAAACCTCGCTAATTTTAGTTTTAAACCAATTTGTTGCACTAAGCTGTTGAACTGGTAACTGATAATTCTTTAAATAGTCTCTATTAAAATATTTCTTCATATTAAAAAAAGTATAGAAATCGTCAAAGTTATTACTTTTCAAAGCTTCAATAATAGTTTCAATTTCTTTATCATTTTTAATACAATCTTTAAACTCGACATAATGGCCTCTAGCTTCATTTATTTCGCTTACAATAGTTAATATTGTATTGTTTTTTTGTTCAGTAATATTTTGTATATATTCAGTTTTATCAAAACCTTTTATTTTTAATTCATTTATATTGTCTGGGTGATAAATATAGTTCTCAAAATTATATAAATTAAGTATCTTAAAATTAGGAAATTTTTCTTGAATTGATTTTATTTCATCTTCCCTCAAATAGTCTTTATCTCTTAAACCAATTTTATTTTTATCTTCTTTTATGCTCAGAAATACTTCTCGATTATTATTTGCTGGTAAAAATAAATAATTTTGTTCTTCTAAAGCTAAGTTAAAGTACTTCGCATTTGTATTTTCAGCTATTACTAATTTATACCTTTTCATTAAGGAAGGAATAATTGACTTTGGCACTGCAATTTCATAAACTTCTAATCGGTCTCGGGACTCTGGTGTTAATATTTTTTGAATATCAAAATCTAAACTATCAAAGTCAATAATTACACCTTTTTTATATTGCCTTGCATAATCAATAAAACCAAGCGAATGACTTGCAACCCAAACTTGTGAATTATCTGGTATTAAAGTTTCGGTAATTTCTTTTAATAAATCTGACTGAATACTTGTATTTAAATGCAAATCTATTTCGTCTAAATAAATAATAGTATTTTCAAGATACTTTTTGCGTAAGTGTAAATTTAATAAAATTGTAAATAATTGCTTTTCACCAGCTGATAAATATTCATAAACAAAAATAGAGTTCCCTTTTTTAATCAAGACTTCAAGCGATAATTTAATTGAGCGACCTATTTCACTTCTAATGCTTTCAATTTGAAAATGCCCAATTGGATTCTTTTCAAAAATATGATTCAAGCTTTTATTAAGTTCTATTGTTAATTCTTTGCGGTCAATTTCTTCTTTAAAGCAATATAAAATATCTCCGTCCCAGCGTTTATCTAAATCAATTAATCTGCTTGGTTTATCTAAGTTTTTTTCTACAACTTTTTGTA
>CANLTT010000031.1 GCA_947494115.1 Candidatus Caenarcanales bacterium | reverse complement strand
AGTAGATTCTACGGTAGAAGCTATTGATCAGGCTTTTAAGCAGCTTATTAATTTAGATCCGTCAGGTTATTTTGAACACTTTTTTAAAATTATACATAGATCCTTTTAGTCTGGGTTTGCTATAGATAAATAATTGATTAGTATTAATGCTTATAACGCTAACACCAGTTAAGAATATTGACAAGTTATTTGCGCTTGAAATTTATTTAATCTAAATCAAGTTTAATTAATATCTTGAGGGAGCGTCCCGATTTTGAACATTAAAGAAAATCAACCGAAAATTTTGCAAGATCTCTAATACAACCCCCAACCCCCTGAAAGGGGGCTTCTGAAGGGCAGAGTCAAGTATTTTTTCTTTTTATTTGTATTTAGAACCAAACCCCAAACATCCAAGTTTCCTCTCTGAAAGCCCCCTTTCAGGGGGTTAGGGGTGATAAACCACCTTGATCATCATCCAGAAAAGTAAAAGCGGAGGCAAGAATTTGTAAATTTTTTAAAATCGGGACGGCTCCCTGTCTTGAAAGAATAAAAGCAATAAAAAACCCCTTAGCCTCATGATAAAAGGTTTAGGGGTTTTTTAAATTAAACCAGAATTAAGAGCTTAGCCTTCTGGAGCTAATTCCCACTTCTCAGGCGAACGCCATAAAGCCGAAGTTATAAGCTCTCTAATCCAGATGAACTCTTTAGGTAATTTATCATAAAGCTTCATGAATAATGACTCATGATCGGCGATTTCGGTTTTCCAAGCTTCACGATCAACTGACATTACCGTATTAAATTCTTCTCTAGTAAAGTTTAAACCTTTCCAGTCAATAGCTTCATAGCGAGGAACCCAACCTAAAGGACTTTCAATTGCATATGAACGGCCATGTACACGGTCTACAATCCATTTTAGAACTCGCATATTTTCGCCAAAACCAGGCCATACAAATTTACCTTCGGCATTTTTTCTAAACCAGTTTACGCCAAAAATTCTTGGAGGATTAGGTAAAGTTCTACCGAAGTTTAACCAGTGATTGAAGTAATCAGCGGCATGGTAGCCAATAAAAGGTAACATTGCAAAAGGATCTCTTCTAACAACACCTTGTTGGCCAAAAGCGGCGGCGGTGGTTTCTGAACCCATGGTGGCGGCCATATAAACACCAAAATTCCAGTTGAATGATTGATAAACCAAAGGAACTGTTGTAGAGCGTCTTCCACCAAAAATCAAAGCTTCAATTGTAACGCCTTTAGGGTTTTCCCATTCAGAGTCGATACAAGGACATTGAGAAGCTGGAGCTGTAAAGCGAGAATTGGCATGAGCGGCTGGTTTACCAGAGTTTTTATCATATGGTTTGCCAGTCCAGTCAATTAAACCATCTGGAACTTCTTTAGTTAAACCTTCCCACCAAACATCACCATCTGGAGTTAAAGCCACATTGGTGAAAATAGTGTTTTTTGAGAGAGCTTCCATCGCATTTGAATTGGTGTGATGATTAGTACCAGGTGCAACACCAAAAAAGCCAGCTTCGGGGTTAATTGCTCTTAAATGGCCTTCTTTGTCTGGTTTGAGCCAAGCAATATCATCTCCAACTGTCGTAACTCTCCAGCCATCCATTTCTTTGGGTGGAATTAACATTGCAAAATTGGTTTTACCGCAAGCAGAAGGAAAAGCGGCCGCAACATATGTTTTTTCTTTAGTTGGTGATTCTACACCTAAAATAAGCATATGTTCTGCAAGCCAGCCTTCGGAACGAGCCATAGTAGAGGCAATACGAAGCGCAAAACATTTTTTACCTAATAAAGCATTTCCACCATAACCAGAGCCATATGACATAATAATTTTTTCTTCTGGAAAATGGCAAATATATTTAGTGGTTGGATTACAAGGCCAAGTAACATCTTTTTGACCAGCTTTTAAAGGTGCTCCCACTGAGTGCAAGGCTTTAACAAAATCGTTTTCGCCGAGGGCTTCTATTACTGTTTTGCCCATGCGGGTCATTATGCGCATATTCACAGCTACATATGCTGAATCACTTAGTTCTACGCCAATTTGAGCAATATCTGAACCAACTGGTCCCATGCTAAAAGGAACTACATATAAGGTTCTGCCAGACATACAACCATCATAAAGCTTATTCAGCGTTTCTTTCATTTCATTTGGGTGTATCCAATTATTGGTTGGACCAGCATCTTCTTTTTTGTAACTATTAATAAAAGTTTTATCTTCAACTCTGGCGACATCCGAAGGATCTGATAATGCCAAAAAGCTATTTGGTTTTTTTTCTGGATTTAATCTTTTGAAGGTTCCAGCTTGAACCAATTCTTCGCATAATCTGTCATATTCTTCTTGAGAACCATCGCACCAATAAACCTTCTCTGGCTTGCATAAAGCAACAATCTCTTCAACCCACTGAATTAATTTTGGGTTTTTCACGTAAGAAGGAACATTATTGGCATTTGTAAGGACATTAGTATTCATAAATCAACTCCAATTCTAAAAGAATCAAATAAAGTTCATTGGAAGCTGTCTAAAAACACAAAACTTTGATGATATTTTTCTAAAAGCCTCATCCTATCAACAAAATGAGTTTAGAAAAGCATTTTTTAATATGAATTTGGACTAAGCTTTTAAACGTAAAATTCAAAGTTGTAAATCTTTAGGACAGTGCCCTTAGTATAAATTAATTTTAGGCATTAATGTGAGTTTGTAATATTAAGAAATCAGCTACTCTCAAGAGGCTTTTGATCTTGATTTGTTGAGGTTTATAAGTTAGAATTAAGCGGACAATGGTTTTCTTTATTTTGGCTTAAAACAAACTTCTCATTAATTAGTATTTTTCGTATTTTTATTTTTAAGGCTCTCTTGCACCTGACCCGAAAAAACCTTAAGCCTAATCTGAAACTCAGAGCCATAACCAACTTCACTATTTAAAGCTAAAGTACCGCCGTGTAATTCTACAATTTGTTTAACAATAGCCAAGCCTAAACCACTACCGCCAGTTTCTCGGGAGCGGTCTTGTTGTAAGCGATAAAATCTGCCAAAAATTTTCTCCTGTTCTTCCTTCGGAATCCCGATGCCACTGTCTTGAATAATAAAGGTTAATTCGCTTTGTTGATTAGGCAGTTTTTGAATCAAAACGGTCAAAAGCACTTCGCCTTTGGCATGGGTATGTTTGATGGCATTAGTTAAAAGATTGATAATCGCTCGGTGCAATTTGGCTTTATCGGCAATTACTTCTATATCGGTTTCAACATACCAAGAAAAATCAATATCGGCTTTTTTTACTAAAGGATCTATGTCCTCAATGCAGTCTTCGACAAAAGGCAATAACTGAAAATTACTCAAATGCAAGTCTACACGACCGCTTTCAAGCACAGAAATATCCAGCAAATCCGTAATTAATTCTTTTAGACGAAAAGTTTGTCTGGCAATAATTTCAAAGAAGTGTTTTTTCTCGGCTTCATTAGGAAAATGGCCTTGGTCTAAAATTTCTACGGCCGACGAAATAGCCGTAATTGGTGTTTTAAGCTCATGGCTAGCGTTAGCAATAAATTCTTTTTGGTAAATTTTTTCTTCACGCAATTTATAAATCATCATATTAAAAGACTTAGCCAATTCACCAATTTCATCAAACCTTGAGATCGGCAATTCAATTTTTAATTCTCCAGTATCGGCAATTTGTTTGGCTTGCAAGCTCATCATTTTAATCGGGTTCACAATCCAATAAGCCAAAACCCAAATCATGGCAATTGTAATGCCCGTAATAAGAAAACCCAAAGCCAATAAAGTATAAAAATTATTTCCTAATTCTTGATTTAAAGAGGCCAAAGGTAAGCCAATTCTGATTACGCCTATAATTTCGCCGTCTTTGTTTAAATGCGGAATAGTTACTAAATACCAAGCGATTTCGGTTCTTTTGCTATAAAAACGGTAAGCTTGGGTTTTGCCTCTCAGAGCTTCCTGTATGGGTGCTGAGGATTGTAAAACTTTGCTACCAGCTTTAAGGTTTTCTTCGGCAATTGAGCTATAAACAACTTTGCCTTCTTCGTCTAAAACAGTTACCCAAAAGCCATGAGAAGACAAATCCTGAGAAAGTTTTTCAATAAAAATTAAATCTTTTTCAACTAAAAATGAACTTATATTATGAGCTTCAAGGTTTAAATAATAAGTTAAGTCGTTTAAAGAATTGGTTTTAAGTGCAAAAAAAGCAAATCCGCCAATTACAAACAAAGAAAAGCTAATAATAGCCAAATAAGTTAAAAGCAATTGGCTAAGTAAGCGACTTTGAAAATTAAAAGCTTTTATGAGATTCACAATAAAGAGAGAAAAACTTAATCAACATATTGTACGAAGTTTAATCATACAGATTCTTTATGCCATAAAAAGTAAGGTTTTCATAAACATATAGCAATTTTCAAACTGAATTAAACCCTCTGCAGAGGCTGGTTGCTTGACAAAGACACTCAATTCAAGTTTTAGATTATATTGTTTTTTGCTTTTGCCTAGATTGAGCTAAAACAATTTACGAGACTTGAATTAGGTAAAATAAAGCCAGTAAATTGTTTTAAAGAATAATGACAAAACGCTTATCGGTTTTTACGCCAGCCAAAATAAATTTATATTTACAAGCTTATGAAGAAAAACTGCCAGATGACTTTCACCGTTTAGAGACAGTTTATCAAACGATTGACTTATTCGACCAATTGAGTTTTGAGCTTTCGTCAATTACCGAAAAACACTCCGAAATCAAACTTAGCGTTTCTCCTGCTCCACAAAGCCATTTGGTTCCACTCGATGGCCGAAATTTGGCTTATAGAGCCGCCCGTTTATTTTTTGACAAAACCCAAATCACGCACAAAAAAATTAATATTAATATTGCAAAAAAAATACCCGTCAGTGGCGGTTTGGCTGGAGGAAGTACCAATTCAGCTGGCACACTTTATGCTTTAAATTATTTATTTGGTGAACCACTTGAGCAGGAAGATTTATTGAGGCTTTGTTTAGAATTAGGTTCGGATGTGCCTTTTTGTTTTTTAGGCGGAACCATGTTGGGAACTGGCCGTGGCGATTTATTAACCCGTTTGAATTTATCTTTAGATTATACTTTTGTGCTTGTGTTTCCTCCTTCAGACCTTGAATTAAGCTCTAAGCAAGTTTATGCCTCTTTTGATGAGCTAAATAAAAAAAGCCAGCCCGAAATTAAAATAGAAAAATTTATGGAAATTCTGCTTACAAAGGGCGATGTGTCAAAATATCTTTTTAATTCACTCGAAGAAGCTGTCATTCATTTAAGTTATTGGGTCGAGACTGCCAAAAGTGCCATTGATTCTAGAGGTTTTACTAGTTTAGTTTCTGGCTCTGGGCCTAGCGTTTTTACAATTGCCCCCAATGAAATGACCGCTAGACAATTATTAAAACAGCTTGCAAATGACGGGTTTAAAGCCAGCATTCACAGACCAATTGACAATTCATTTCAGATTATTGTGCATTAAATTTATTAGCAAGCTGTCCACAGGCGGCCGATATATCGCTTCCTAAAGTTACTCTTACGGTTACTTTTCTTCCAGAACGCTCGACTATGGTTTTAAATCTTTGCACAACTTCACGGTCTGGCCTTCTAAATTCGCCACCAGTGCTGTTATAAGGAATCAAATTGATTAAACACGGAAACGGTAAATCCCGAACTAAATCACCCAAAGCTCTGGCCGCTTCTTCAGAATCATTAATATCTTTGAGTAAAGTGTATTCAAAAGTAATTCGCCGATTAGTGTTTTCAAAATATTCTTTTAGAGCCAACATTAAATGAAATAAATTATATTGCTTGGCAATTGGCACTAGCTTCTCTCTGACAGCCTGATTAGCACTATGTAAAGAAACAGCCAAATTAAGTGGTATTTTAGTTTTGCCTAATTCTTTGATTTGAGGAATTAAGCCGCTGGTCGAAACCGTAATATGCCTTGCGCCAATGCCCACTGAATCACGCAAAGTGCTTATGGCTGTAAGCAAGTTTTGAAAATTGTGTAAAGGCTCACCCTGACCCATAAAAACCAAGTTGTCGATTTTACAATTTTTTATACGCTGAATATTCATGACCTGATCGATAATTTCAGAACTGCTTAAATTACGCTTAAAACCAAGTTTGCCTGTGGCACAAAAAGGGCAACCAATCGCACAACCCACTTGACTCGAAATACAAGCTGTTAAATTATCTCGGTCTTCAAAGCTCATTAAAACAGCTTCAATCAATTGGCCGTCTTCAAGCTCAAACAAATATTTTTCGGTTTTATCTTTTTTGCTAATTTCCCTTACGGCGGTCTTCAAAAGAGGAATTTTAACTTTTTCAGCCAAAAGCTGTCTTTTATCAAGGCTTAAATCAGTCCATTCAGAGATATTATTTGAAGATTTAACATAAATCCAATTATGAATTTGCTCCGTTCTAAAGCTTTCCCAGCCTAAATCTTCTTTGATTATTTTAGCAATTTGCCTTTTGCTAAGCCCAGACAAAGGAATTAATTTATCAGTTTTTATTAAAGTTTCTTGCATTGGTTGAATTTGTAAATAGTAGTTTAAATTATACCTCTCTGTCAGCTAGAAATACTTGGATATTTTGTATCGTAAGCAATTACCAAAATAAACACAATAAACTTTATGGTAATATCAAATTTAGAAGTTTAGATATTTTAAGGGATATATAGATGTTCAAAAAATTAATTTTAGTTTAAACCTTATTTGCTTGCTTATCTTCTATTTTTATACAGCCCGTAATGGCAAGAGTTACTCCAAAGGGTTTGGCCATAACTGGCGTTGCCTTGGGTGGCTCAGCACTTGCTCTGGGAGCTTGTAATACTTATCAAAATCGCCGCAACCGTAATTCTTACTACAGTAATGACTATTATTATGATGACGATGATTATTACTATTCAGCACCGCCTCGTCGTTATAGCAGGCCAGTAAGCAATAATTATTATGATGATGATTGTGATTATTACTACTAAAAATTGTTTTTAGAAAAATTTAGACTGTAAAAACTTTATTAATTTTTAAGCTTTTAACAAAAGATTAGGAGTTATAATGAGGTTGGCTTTTTATACGCCAAAATTAAATAATGTATAAAGTTTTATAAAAGGAGAAATAATTTAAATGGCAATAGCAACTCAAACTCAGCTTACCCCCATTGAAGATCGTATTATTGTTAAAAAAGAAGAAGCTGAAGAAAAAACAGCAGGCGGGATTTTACTACCCGATAATGCAAAAGATAAACCCCAACAAGGTATCGTTGTTGCTGTAGGTCCTGGTAAAAGAGATGATAAAGGAAATCTTCAAGCTATCGATTACCTTAAAGAAGGCGATAAAATTATTTATCCTAAATACAGCGGAACAGAAGTAAAAGTAAGCGGAGAAGAATATTTAATTCTCAGGGCTAGTGATGTCTTAGCCAAACTCGGTTAATTTACAATTTCATTTATAACACTACGGAGGAAATCGTTCAAATGTCAGGTAAAAAAATTCTTTATAAAGAAGATGCTAGAAAAGCCATTAGCGAAGGAATTAATGAACTTGCTGATGCAGTTGCAGTTACATTGGGCCCAAAGGGTCGTAATGTTTTAATACAAAAAAAATTCGGTGCTCCACAAAGCGTACGTGATGGAGTAACTGTCGCTAAAGAAATTGAATTTGAAGATCCAGTCAAAGATATTGGAGCTAAATTAATTCGTGAAGCGGCCACAAAAGTAAATGATAAAGCAGGCGATGGAACAACCACAGCTACTGTTTTAACCCGTAGCATTATCAATGAAAGCCGTAAAGTAATTGCCGCTGGTGCTAATCCTCGTGAAGTAAAACGCGGAATTGAAGAAGCTTCTAATATTGTAATTTCCGAACTCAGAGCGCAGTCTAAACAAATTAATGACCGTGTAAGAGTAAAACAAGTTGCAACCGTGGCCGCTGGAAACGATGAAACAATTGGCGAAATGATTGCTGAAGCTATGGATAAAGTTGGCCGTGATGGCGTAATCACCGTAGAAGAAGCTAAGAGTTTTGAAACTTCTTTGAAAATTGTGGAAGGTATGCAATTTGACAAGGGCTTTATTTCTCCTTATTTTGTTACCAATCCAGAGCGTCAAGACGTTGAACTCAAAGATGCATATGTTTTACTTTGTGAGAAAAAAATCAATTTAATTTCTGACTTAGTTCCAATTCTTGAGAAGGTTGCTCGTTCGGGTAAACCACTTTTAATTATTGCTGAAGACGTTGAAGGTGAAGCTTTAGCTACTTTGGTTGTAAATAAATTGCGTCAAGTATTAAATGTTTGCGCTGTTAAAGCACCCGGTTTTGGCGATCGTCGTAAATCTATTTTGCAAGATATTGCCATTTTGACTGGTGCAGAGGTTGTTTCTGAAGATTTAGGAAGCAAGCTTGAAAATATTAGCCCAGAACAATTAGGCACAATTGACCGTGTAATCATTACCAAAGACGAAACCACTTTAGTAATGGATATTCCAGAAAACCGCAAATCTCAAATTGAAGGCCGTAAAAAACAAATTCAGAGAGAAATTGAAGAATCAACCTCTGATTATGATAAAGAAAAGCTTCAAGAGCGTTTAGCTAAATTGTCTGGTGGTGTTGCAACTATCCAAATTGGAGCCGCAACCGAAACTGAATTAAAAGACAAAAAGCTAAGAGTGGAAGATGCAGTTAATGCAACTAAAGCCGCTTGCGAAGAAGGTATTGTTCCTGGTGGTGGTGTTGCTTTAATTCGTTGCCAAGGCAAATTAGAACAATTGCTTTCTCAGGTTACTGGCGATAAATTGATTGGTGTTCAAATTGTAATGAAAGCAATTGAAGGCCCAGCTCGCCAAATTGCCGAAAATGCAGGTCAAGAACCATCTATTATTGTTCAAAAAATCAAAGAACAAACTAATCCAAATATTGGTTACAATGCCGCTATCGACAAATATGAAGATTTGATGGAAGCTGGAATTGTAGACCCAGCCAAAGTAACCATCAGCACAGTTCAAGTTGCTTCCTCGATTGCTGGAATGCTCATTGAAACTGATGCCGTAGTTTATGAAATTCCAGAAAAAGACAAAGCTTCGGCTATGCCAGCTGGAATGGGTGGAATGGGCGGAATGGATTACTAAACCTAAAGTAATTCTTTTGCTATTTAAAGGTCAGCGGCTTCAATTGGGCTTCTGGCCTTTTTTATTGCCTGTTTAAGTTTTAGTTTAATTAACCAATACATCTACCTTGGTTTTGCCCTAATTGGACGTTTGGATTAGAAGACGGAGCCAGAACTTGACATTTTTGTAGTAAATATTCTCCAGTGAAAGAACCATCTGCAAAATCAATAGACTTTAAAGCACGGCCATTAAAAAAATCTTCAAAATTTATAAATTCAATTTCTTTATTGGGAGGCGTTTTTTGCCAGCGCATTACTAAATCTTCTTTATCACGGGCAAATTCAACTTCGCTTAAATTAAAACCTATCATGTTCAAAGTGCTAAAGACATTACCTTTAATATAATCGCCAGTGGTGAGGCCTTCGGCATTATAGCCGTTTTCATCTTTGCCTTTTTCAAATACAAAATTGGCTATCGCTGAATCATTAGTGTTTAAATAATCAGAACCTTTTCCTCCAGACAAAATACTTGGGCCGCCACTACCATCAAGAGTAATCACATCATTTCCGAGGCCGCCATACAAGGCATTTTCCCCCGCTGAATCGGTGATTATATCATCTCCAGGCCCGCCCAATATAGTATCATTACCTAAATCGCCCCAAAGACTATCATTATTTTGTCCACCAGTAATCACATCATTGCCTTGGCCGCCATAAACATTCAGACTATTGCCACACAAAGAAGCTTTAAAAATATCATCGCCTTTATACAAAGAAACACTTTTGGCGAAGAAAGAACATATATTGATGTTGTTTTCATTAAATAAATTATCTGGCATTATTTCGAGCATATTATTTTGATCATCAAAAACCAAGGCCGCAGAAGTTTTTTGCATAGGTGGCTTGTATTCTACGCCAAAACAACTGTCTCCGTTTTTCCACGCACAATTATCTTCTGCAAAACCAGCCGAAGCCGAAAAAGCCAAAACCGAAATTAAACAATAAACTTTAAACATAAAAACGTTACCAACTATTGTTCACTGAGCATAATTAATTAAGTTTATCATTAGGTTTAAATGTTTTCCCTTAGAAAAGCTTTTGGTATAATTTTGGAGTTTTGTATTTTGCAAATAATTTAATTTATTATCATGATTCCAATTGAATCTAAGACTTTACGCTTTGGGCTTGGTTGTTTTGAAACGCTCAAAGTTTACGACAATCAGGAAATTGCTTTTTTTGATGAACATTTTGAACGCTTGATTTATGGCTCTCAAGTTTGTGGGCTTGCAATGCCAAATAAAGCTAAAATCAAGGCCGAAATTTTGGAGTTTGTAAAAAAAAATTCCTTGCAAAAACAAGAGGCAATTTTGCGCTTAATTCTTACTTCAGAAGCTGGCTTAAAGTATTTTTTAGAACCTTATAAACAAACCAATATAAAACTCAAATTAAATATTAGTAGCCAATGGTTTAGACAAACAAATTCTGTTTTGAATAATTTTAAGTCTTTTAATTATTTAAGCAATTATTTAGCCCAACAGCAAGCTCAAAAAGACGGTTTTGATGACAGTATAATTTTGAATGAAAAAGAAGAAATTGCCGAAACAAGCAATGCTAATTTGTTTTTTTTAAACCAAGAAAATATTTGGCTGACTCCTAGTTTGCAAAGTGGCTGTTTGAATGGCATTATTCGCCAACAATTAATTGTCTTTTTGGGCGCGAAAGAACAAATTTTATATATTAAAGATTTAAAAAATATAAAAACTATTATTGCTACAAACTCATTAATAGAGGCAAAAAACATAAAACAAGTTAATGAACAATTTTTTCAAGAAGTCGATACAAAGCCCATAAAATCTTTTTTAAGAAAAACTAATTTATAAAAACTTTATTTTGCTATAGAAAAATTGCTCACAAACTGCTATTCTTTTAACCTGTTTAAGCCAAGATAGCTCAGTCGGTAGAGCAGAGGACTGAAAATCCTCGTGTCCCCAGTTCGATTCTGGGTCTTGGCATTTTTATTTTCGGTTTTTTGGTACGTAATTTATAAGATTTAAAGGCCGTGAAAATCTCTGCAATTTATGGTTGTTTGCAAGTCTTTTTAAGAATGATAACAGCTATTAAGATTTGCACAAAGCTATTTATTCTACGAGGATCTAGTTCAAAACGTCTTAACGATTCGGTTAGTTTTTCTTTTGCTATTATTTTCTTCATGAGAGTTTTTTTATATTAACAACTCTTTAATCTCTCACCTTTTCTGTCTTTTGCCACTTTTGTACCGTAGTTAGAAATTTGTACTGTAATTAGAAAAAGGATAAAATTTCACTATTAAAATATTTTCAGAAACAATAATGAACTTATGAATGCTCAAATAGACTGGATTGCAAATTTTATATGGGGAATTGCTGATGATGTACTTAGAGACATCTATGTAAGAGGCAAATACAGAGATGTTATTCTTCCAATGACAGTCATAAGAAGGCTTGATGCCGTTCTAGAACCAACAAAAGAAGAAGTGTTGAGAATGAAAAAACAACTTGATGAAGCTGGAATTACTAACCAAGAAGCAGCTTTGTGTCAGGTATCCAAGGAGGCTTTTTACAATACTTCACCATTTAAGCTCCGTGATTTGACGGCAAGAGGAAAGCAACAACAACTAAAAACGGATTTTGAAACTTATCTGGATGGGTTTTCAAAAAATGTTCAAGAAATTTTAGAAAAATTCAAATTCAGAAATCAATTAGATACTCTTTTGGAAGCGGAAATCTTAGGTTCTCTCATTGAAAAATTTGTAGATCCCTCTATTAATTTGAGCCCTAAAGAAGTCAATGGAATACAAGGCTTAGACAATCATGCAATGGGAACAATCTTTGAGGAACTGATCAGAAAGTTCAATGAAGAAAACAATGAAGAAGCAGGAGAACATTTCACTCCAAGAGATGTTGTGAATTTGATGGCTAAGTCTATTTTCATGCCAATTAAAAATGAAATTGAATCTGGAACCTATTTACTTTATGACGGAGCTTGTGGGACTGGAGGAATGCTAACAGTTGCAGAGGAAACTCTTCTAAGCATTGCTAAAGATTCAGATAAAGAGGTCTCAATCCATTTATTTGGACAAGAAATAAACCCTGAAACATATGCAATTAGCAAAGCTGATTTAATACTCAAAGGTGAAGGTTCTGAAGCTGAAAACATAAAGTTTGGTTCAACCCTTTCAAGTGATGGCTTCATCTCAAAAGAGTTTGACTTTATGCTCTCGAATCCACCATACGGGAAAAGCTGGAAAACAGATCTTGAAAGAATGGGAGGTAAAAAGGACTTTAAGGATTCCCGATTCATCATTGAGCATGGAGGAGATTCAGAATATAAAATGCTTACTCGTTCTAGCGATGGACAGCTGATGTTTTTAGTTAATAAACTCAGCAAAATGAAACACAAAACAAAGATTGGAAGCCGAATCGCACATGTCCATAACGGCTCCTCTTTGTTTACGGGGGATGCTGGACAAGGTGAAAGCAATATCAGAAGATGGATTGTTGAGAATGACTGGTTAGAAGCCATTATTGCTTTGCCAGAAAACATTTTCTATAACACGGGTATTGCAACTTATATTTGGGTTCTTACAAATAAGAAAAAGCCTGAAAGAAAAGGTAAAGTCCAACTAATTGATGCTAGCGGATGGTTTGAGCCTCTCAGGAAGAATTTAGGGAAGAAAAATTGCATTATTAACGAAGAGCAAATTGACCATATTTGTGATCTCTTGGTTAATTTCAAGGAAACTGAGAAGTCAAAAATATTTCCAAATGAAGCTTTTGGTTATTGGAAAATTACGGTTGAAAGACCTTTGAGGCTTAAATCTCAATTTACATTTAAAAATGTTGAGGCTTTGAAATATGGAAAAGAAGAACCAGAGCTAAGAAAAAAACTAATAGCCCAATTTGGGAATAAGCTTTTTACTGACTTTAAGAGCGTTTCCAAAGGAATTGATGAGTATGTGATTGAGCATGAAATCGAATTAACTGATGCACAGAAGAAAAAACTGTTTGATCAAAAAAGCTGGGAGAAAGACAAAAGAGTATACGAGACAGCGAAAACCGCCTTTGAGATAATTGGGGAAGAAGTTTTTATTGACCATGAAGTATTTAAGCAAAAACTTGACAAGGTATTTAAAAGCAAAGATATAAAACTAGAAAAAACAGATTTGAAAGCAATTGTTGATGCTGTGAGTTGGAGAGATCCTGAAGCAAAGCCAATTGTTAAAAGCAAAAAGAAAAATGGTGAAATCGATTATGAACCAGACTCAGAGCTTAGAGACACTGAACAAGTCCCTTTGCTTGAAGAAGGTGGAATAAAAGCTTTCTTTGAAAGGGAAGTTTTACCTTATGCTTCTGACGCATGGATTGATGAAAGTAAAACTCAAATAGGCTATGAGATTTCATTCACACGGCACTTTTATAAGCCAATTATTCTTAGGAGACTAGAAGAAATAACAAAAGATATTAGAGCATTGGAAGAAGAGTCTGAAGGATTGTTAGAAGCAATTATTAGCGAAGGAGTGAGCAAATGACAGACAAGGACTTGCTAAAAGATGATAATCAATCAGCACCTTCTATTTTTGAAGATTTAAAGAAAGTTGATGAAAATGGAAATGAATATTGGTCAGGAAGAGAGTTATATCCAGCTATTGAATATGCACGATGGGATGGCTTTCTGAATGTCATAGAAAAAGCAATAGAAGCTTGCAAAAACTCATCTTGTCAACCAGAAGACCATTTTCGTCAAGTGGTGAAAATGGTTAGTCTTGGCTCTGGAAGCGAAAGAGGTGTCGAAGACTATAATTTATCTCGTTATGCTTGTTACCTCATTATTCAAAATGCAGATCCTTCAAAGCCTATTGTTGCGTTGGGACAAACTTATTTTGCTGTTCAAACAAGAAAACAGGAAATCCTTGAACAAAGCGAATATCAAAGGCTAAAAACTGAAGATGAAAAAAGACTTTATCTCAGAAATCAGCTTGCAGATCACAACAAAAAATTAGCGAGTGCAGCTAAAGATGCAGGGGTTAAAACTTCAATTGATTATGCAATATTTCAGAATCACGGCTACAAAGGTTTATATGGTGGACTTGATGCAAAGGGAATTCACTCTGTAAAAGGCTTAAAGAAGAGCCAAAATATACTTGACCACATGGGAAGTACAGAACTAGCCGCTAACTTATTCAGAGCTACTCAAACAGAAGAAAAGCTCAAACGAGATGAAGTAAAAACCAAAACAAAAGCAAATCAAACTCATTTTGAAGTAGGGAAAAAGGTCAGACAAACCATAGAAGAGCTTGGTGGAACAATGCCTGAAGATTTGCCAACCGCTGAAAGTATTAAAAAACTAGACAAAAAGCCCTCTCAATCAATAGAAGAGGAGAAGAATTAATGAACACTAAAGAAGCCCCCCAGCCCCCTAAAGGGGGAGTAAATAGTCTTAATTTGAGTGCCCCTTTAGGGGATGCCGTAAGGCGGGGGCTAAAACCTAGCGGTATTGAATGGCTTGGTGATATTCCTGAACATTGGGAAGTGAAGAAAGTCGGTCAACTGTTTCGACTAAGAATTGAAAAGTCAGGAATTGATCATGGGAAAGAATTACTGTCAGTCTATTCAAGTATTGGTGTAAAACCAAGAAAAGACATGGAGCAAAGAGGAAATAAAGCCTCAACAACTAATGATTATTGGATAGTCAAAAAAGGGGATATTGTTTCAAACAAGTTGCTGGCTTGGATGGGAGCAATTGGAGTATCTCACTATGAAGGAGTAACAAGCCCCGCTTATGATATTTTGATGCCTATATGTGAACTCAATAGCGATTATTTTCATTATTTATTCAGAACAAAACTTTATATTCAACAATTCAAAATAAGATCTAGGGGAATCTTAGACATGAAGCTGAGATTCTATTTTGATGAATTTAAGACTCTTTCAATCGCCACTCCCCCAATCGAAGAGCAAAACCAAATAGCCCAATACCTCGACTACAAAACAAAGCAAATAAACCGCTTCATAAAAAACAAGCAAAAACTTATAAAATTACTCAAAGAACAAAAGCAAAATATCATCAATCAGGCGGTTACGGGGAAGAAACCCCTAGGCTTACGCCGCTCCCCTGACAGGGACGCTCAAAACGACAAAGCCCCCTCTCAGGGGGTTGGGGGTTATAAACCCAGCGGTATTGAATGGCTCGGTGATATTCCTGAGCATTGGGAGGTGAAGAAGGTTCGACAAATTTTTGAATGTTTAAACAATAGAAGAATTCCATTAAGCTCAGTAGAAAGGGGAAAAATGGCAAATCGGAAATACGATTATTATGGAGCTTCTAGTGTTATCGACAAGGTTGAAAATTTCATTTTTGACGATAAATTGATACTTATTGCGGAAGATGGTGCTAATTTAGTTTTTAGAAATTTACCGCTAGTCATTATTGCAAAAGGGCAATTTTGGGTTAATAATCATGCACATATTTTAAAACCTAAAGAAGATAATTTAGAGTATCTTGCGTATGCATTAGAAAGAATCGACTATTTGCCTTGGATTTCTGGAGCTGCCCAACCAAAACTCACAAAGAATAGGCTACTTTCAGTTAATTTGCCCCTTCCCCCACTCGAAGAACAAAAGACAATAGTTGAATATATCGAAAAAGAAACAGCCATTATTGATAAAGTAATTGAAAGGACTGAAAAAGAAATTGAATTGATTAAAGA
>CANLTT010000030.1 GCA_947494115.1 Candidatus Caenarcanales bacterium | reverse complement strand
TTTGTGAAATTTATGAATATCAAAGTTATCAAATTTCTTTTTTGTTTCTGTTTTCATTGTCAATTCCTCATTTATTCAACTTATTTTACTATTTTTGAATTGACACAGTTTATTAAACATTCCCTTTACTAATTATTTTAAATGGGTTCTTTATAAACTTAAGCCTTTTATGGAAGATTCTCAAGGAGTTAAAATTCCAAATCCTCAAAAGAAAATAAAGTCTTTCTTCTCAGTTTCTTCTTTTGATCACTGGTTGAATGATGAGGAATACGATCATTATCATAGTGTTTTATATAAAATTCATGACAAAGAATATACAGAAAGAATGATAAATTTTATAGAAAATCTTTTTGATAATTATGAAATATATGGTTTAGTTTTTAATTCTCGCTATGGAAGGCGTTTTTTAGCATTTGAAAGTAAATTAGAGTTTTCAGATAAATTAAAAGAGTGTATTAAACCTTATTTATACTTTCATTTTGTTATCCCAGAGCTTCAAATTCTCGTTTATTGTGGTCTTTGGGATTATACAGCTGAATTTATGTGCTTTAATGAAGATCGCCAAGAACTAATCCAAAATATTGCTATTAAACAAAAAGTACATATCCTAAGCTCAAAGGTTGAGTATCTTAAATAAAATGAAAAACAAACTTAATTTACCAAGCAAAATACATTTTATCGGGATTGGCGGAGCTGGTATGAACCCATTAGCTGGCATTTGCTTAAACAAAACAAAACAAGTATTATAAAGTCTTAATCAGAAAGAGTAAAATAATGTTTAAAAAAATTACTATTGAAAACTTTAGAGGAATTAAAGATTTAACTATAGAAGATTTTGGCAAAGTTAATTTGTTTGTCGGTAAAAATAATAGCTGTAAAACCAGCGTGCTTGAGGCTTTGTTTATTTGTACTCATCCTAAAAGCCCTTTTGAATATCTTTCAACTAATTTTATGAGAGGGCTTGTTTATCTTGATACAGAAAGAAGGCTAGGAGAGCGTTCCCTTCCTGCTGAATTTAATTATGAGAGCCTTTTTTACAATTTAGATATTAATAATAAAATTTCTTTGGAGTTTACAGCTTTTGATGGTAAAAAAGTAAAAATGATTTCAAAGCCTTTGATTAATTCAGTAATTGAAGATGGAAGTTTGAAAGAGATTATTACTGCCCTTGAAACTTCAATTATTTATGATGAAAAAGAGCCTTTAATAGTGAAATATCCCTCTGATCAAGCAAATAGCCAAGCTTTATTTTCAAGGGTTTATATTTCTCCTTTTAAAGCAGTTTTAGAAAAAGAATACGATAATATTACAAAACAAAATAATAAAGAAAAAGTTGTTAATATACTTAAGCAAATTGATCCTTCTATTTCTTCTTTTGAAGCTTTAACAACAAGATTCTCTATTTTAATAAAAAAAGATAATATAAAAAATTTAGTTCCTTTGAAGGGCTTTGGCGATGGAATCAATAAAATATTTAATATAGCTTGTAGCATTTATGGTAATGAACTTTTGGAAAAAGGTATTTTATTAATAGATGAAATAGAAAATGGATTACATTATACAGCTCAAGAAAAGCTCTGGAATTGGTTATTTGAAATAGCAGAAGAAAAAAACATACAAATATTTGCCACTACTCACTCCATTGATACAGTGCGGGCTTTTACCAAAGTAGCTAAAGATAAAGAAGAAAAAGATATTAGATTATTTAGATTAGAAAAATATGATGATGAAATTATAGAAACTAAATATAACTATGAGAATTTGGAAACGGCTGTTGAGGAAATGAATTTAGACCCAAGGTAAGCAAAAATGGCGAAAAAAATTATAGCTATTGAAGGTAATCCAAATGATGATGCTAATTTTGTGAGAGCATTATTTAAAAGCATGGAAATTGACTATACAAACTTTAAATTTGAGTCATTGGGTGGAGAAGGAGAATTTGAGAAAAAGCTAGAAGTACTAATAAAAAACTTAGAAAAAGGTGATACTTTTGCTTTTATTAGAGATGCAGAAAATAAAAAGCCAATTGTTCATTTAACTACTTTTCAAAAACAGCTTGAACAGTGGCTCCCCAAGAAAAAATTACAGATACTTAATATAATTCCTCCAAGTAAGTTAAGTCAATTTGAAAATTGTGAAACTAAAACAGGAATTTGTGTTTTGCCAAGTGAAGGGGAATCAGGCTCTCTTGAAGATTTATGTTTAAAACTTTTCATTAAAGAGCCTCTAAGTGAATGTGTAGAAAACTTTTTTACTTGTATTCAAAAAGATAATAAAATAAAAAAACATTTGAGTAAGAAAAAATTACTTTTACAATTAGTTTTATTTTGTTGTAGCCAAGAAAAAGATTTTGTTTATAATGCAGGAAGTGCGGCTCAGAAAGATTATTTGAACTTTAAGCAAAAAGATATACCAGAGCTAGAAAAGCTAAAACAATTTTTAAAGGAGTTTGCAAAATAAAATGAAAAACAAATTAAATTTACCAAGCAAAATACATTTTATCGGCATTGGCGGGGCTGGTATGAACCCATTGGCTGGCATTTGCTTAAAAGCTGGCATTAAAGTTACTGGCTCAGATAGCACACCAAATAAAAACCAAGATGAACTTAGGGCTTTAGGAGCTGATATTTGGACACCACATTCTGCTGAAGAACTTGCTGAGCGTGAATTACCTGATATTTGCGTTTACAGTACTGCTATTCCAGACAATAATCCCGAAGTAATTTATTTAAAAGAAAAAGGCGTACAATTTTGGCATCGCTCAGACTTGCTGGAAAAAATAGCCAATAATTTTGAAAAACAAATTGTCATAGCTGGCACACACGGCAAAACTACAACAACTGCTATGTTAGTTTGGATTTTAGAAAAAGCTGGATTAAAGCCTTGCTGGGTGCTTGGTGGGGTTTTAAAAGGCTTGGGCAGTTATGGTTGGAGCGAACAGCGGGAAATTTTTGTATTTGAAGGTGATGAAAGTGATCAAAGCTTTTTAAAAAGTAAACCTTATATTGGGCTTGTAACCTCGCTTGAGCCAGACCATTTGGAAAATTATAATAATTCTTTTGAAGAACAAATTAAAAAGTTTGGCGAATTTGCGGACAAGTGTGAAAACTTTATTTGCCATGAAAATATACAAAAATACTTTTCTATAAATAATTTACAAACTTATAAATATTCAACTTTATTAAAAGACAAATTACAAATTTCGGGCGAACATAATTATTTAAACGCTTTGGGTGCTTTAAGTATAATAAATAATTTGAATATAAAAAACACTAAAACTTTTTTTGAACAAGCGATTGATTACTTAAAAGATTTTAGCGGTATTTATAGACGTTTTGAAATAATTGGCACAACCCAAAATAATATAACTGTAATTGATGATTATGCTCATCACCCGACCGAAGTGAAAGCCGCTATTCAGGCTGGGAAAGAATTTTTAAAGCAAAACAATAAAACTCCCCTCGCTTTTAGGAAAGTGGCTGGGGGTGAGGCTTCTGGTAAATTAATTGTTTGTTTTCAGCCGCATTTACCGACCCGCTTGCGTGATTTATGGCAAGAATTTTGTATTTGTTTTGAAGAAGCTGACCAATTATTTTTAGCGGATTTATATGTCGCTCGTGGCAAGACGATTGAAGGCATTAATACCGAAAACTTATTTAAACAAATAAAACATAATAATAAAACTCATATATTGGGCAAAGCCGAAAATTTAATTGAACCTGTGATTGAAACAGCCAAGCCAAATGATTTGATTTTAATTTTAGGTGCGGGCGATATTACTTATATTAGAGAAAAACTATTTGAGAAATTAGCGAGTAGTATTATTTAACAAAAACTCAGAGCTTGTCTTAGGCCAATTTGTTTAGATTTCGCTAGCCAATTTTTGTTTTTTCCAAAGTTTTTGATAAATAATATTATGCCGCAATAAATTGGAATGTTTGCCATGGCCGACGCAAGAACCTTTATCAATTACAAAAATTTGGTCAGCGTCTTTAAGTGAAGAAATGCGATGTGTGATTAAAACCAAAGTTAAATCCTGAAATTCTTGGCGCACAGCATTTAAAATTTGCAAGCCGATTTCATTATCTACGCTCGCAATCGAATCGTCCAGAATTAAAACTTTAGGTTTTGTAATTAAAGCTCGTGCTAAAGCAATTCTTTGGGCTTGCCCGCCAGAAACGCTAACTCCTTTTTCGCCAACCATGGTTTGATAAGCTTCTTTAAAATTTATAATCTCAGGATGAATTTGAGCTAATTTAGCGGCAGATTCAATTTCGGCCTGAGTATAATTACCCGCAAAACCGATATTATCCGAAATTGTACTATTAAACAAAAAGGTTTCTTGTGGAATTAAACTAATTTGCTCTCTGAGAGAACCGATTGAAATTTTGGTTATATCTTGTCCATCAATAAAAATACAATTTTCTGGAATATCGATTAAGCGTAACAAAGCCGAACATAAAGTACTTTTACCAGAACCAATTAAGCCTACAACGCCGATAAATTGCTTGGGTTCAAGCTTTAGGCTTAGGTTTTGTAAAATGTTGTCGCTTTTAGCTTCATACTTAAAACTTAAATCTTTTATTTCTATTTCGCCTTTATCTACTTTTAAAGCTTTTGCTTGGGGTATTTCTTTGATTTGGGGGTTTTCCTGAAAAACTTCTTGTATTCTTTGTACGCTTACAGAGCCTCTTTGGAAAATTGTAATTAACCAACCAATAATAGCGGTCGGAAAAACTAAACGTTCAAGACATAATAAAAAAGCCGCAATTTGCCCAGCCGAAATTTTACCCTGATTAATATAAAAAACCAAAACAAAAAAACTAATGCGTCCAGCAAATTCCATAATTGGCCAAATCAAACCTCTCCACTGGGCAAGGCTGGTAGCCGTATTTAAATAACTATCATTAATAATTTTAAAACGTTCAATTTCGCGTTCTTCTTGACTATAAGCTTTAATTACCTGAATACCATTTATGTCTTCTTCAATGAAAGAACTAAGAGCACCAAGTTTTTCTTGCGCTAATTGTTGATCGGTTTTTAGCTTTAGGCTTAAATAGCGCACAAAAGCCAAAATCGGCAAATAACCAATTAAAATCCAAAAAGTAATTTGCGCATTTAATTTAAGCATTAAAGGCAAGGTAAAAGCATAAACCCAAACTATATTTATAATATTTAAAATGCCAAAGCCCATCATTTGTCTAATTGCCTGAATATCACTAGTTGAGCGTGAAATCAAATCGCCAATTTTTTGAGTATTAAAATAAAGCAAATCTAGTTTTAAAAGATGATTATAAAAAGCTGTTCTTTGGTCAGATTCAACTTGACGGCCAATGCCAAATAAAACAATACGTGAGCTGGTACGAATAAAAGCCATAAGTAAAGCCGCCACACCAATTATGCCTAAAGCCCACCAAAAGCTATTAGACAAGCCTATTTTGTTTTTAACCAATAAATCAACCGTGCCATTAATTTTGATGGTGATAAAATACCAAATAGCATTTGTGGCAATTAATAAGACTGTTCCAGCAAGGGTTTCTAGCCAATATTTTCTCAATTGTACAAAAATAAACTTAAATGTCTGGTTCTGAAGCATTAAAACTAAAGCAAGGTTTTAGACGATTGATGACTTTTTATTTTATACCAAAACTTAATTTACAAACCAAACCCATTTTACAAGGTTAAATTATCAATTAATTCAAAAAATTGAGGAAAAGAAATATTTGCCCATTCTGCGCCTTCAAGTTTAATTGGTTGTGTACAAAGCAGACTAGCTATTTTTATGGTCATGGCAATGCGGTGGTCATGATTAGCCGAAAAGATATTGGATTTGGGCTGAAAAGGTTTGTGATTGAGGCCTTCAATAATTAAACCGTCAATTGTTTCTTCAACCTGAACACCTAAATTAGTTAAAACTTGGCTCATGGCTTTTAAACGGTCAGATTCTTTTACTCTTAATTCTTCGGCATTTTTGATAATGGTTTTTCCTTTAGCCATAGCCGCCGCCAAAGCTAAAATAGGCAATTCATCAATTATATTTGGAATCAAAGAATCACCAATTTCAATTCCTTTGAGTGAGCTGGTTTTAACCGTAATGTTTCCAATTGGTTCACCTGCAGAACTGGTTTGCTCTATTTGCAGATGCGCTCCCATTGAAGTAAGCACTTTTAAAATGCCAGTACGACTTGGATTTAAGCCAATATTCATAATTTTAATTTCGCTATTTGGCACCAAACAGCCAGCCACAAGCAAAAAAGCCGCCCCAGAAATATCACCAGGTATATTAATCGTAGTGGCTTTTAATTGGCTTGGCTTGAGCTTTACGCTTAAATTATTGACCTGTTCTATATCTGCTCCAAAAGCTTTAAGCATAATTTCGGTATGATTGCGGGAAGGAGCTGGCTCGTCTAATAAAAGAGGCTCAGAGGCATTTAAACAAGCCAACAATAAAGCCGATTTTAGCTGTGCACTGGCAACTTTAAGGCTAATAGAACCGCCCTTAAGTTGATTACCAATTACGCTTAAAGGTGCTTTGGTGGCATTTGCCCGACCATAAATTTTTGCGCCCAAGCTTTTTAAAGGTTCAACTACACGTCCCATTGGTCGGCTTCGCAAAGAAGAATCGCCCGTTAAACTTGCAAAACCAAAAGACCGCAAACCAGCCAACATACCTAATATAAGCCTAAAGCCCGTTCCAGAATTACCCAAAAATAAAATATCGGTTGGCTCTTTTAGGTTTTGAAGGCCGCCATGAACCATTAATTCTTTGTTTTGAGAATTTGCTTCTATTTTTATACCTAGGTTTTCTATCGCTTTTAAAGTGCTTTGTGGGTCGCCAGCTTGCGGAAAATTTTGAATATGGGTTATACCTTCCGCTAAGGCCGCCAAAATAACCGAGCGTTGCGCAATAGATTTATCTGGCGGGATTTCAATTTGACCTTTTAGACACTGTTTAGAATTTAAAGGGTTTAGTAATTTCATAAAATACAACTATAGTTAATCGCAATAATAAAAAAATAATTTAGCACAAACTAGTTTAAATTATGAAAACTAGCTTAGTATGAGCCACTGAAAATATTTATACCAATACTTAAACTATTATAAAAACTTACTAATAAGCTTTTTAATTTGCTAGTATGAAATTAAGTTCATTTTCTACTAGAAACCTTTTTAGTAAATTCTTGCTCGCCCAGATGAGCGTAAGCGTTTTCATGTTTCTTCTAGTAGTTATAACTAATTCTTAAGTCTTGAAATAAATACTCTCACAATGAGGTTACAAAGTCATGAGTCTTACTACTTCAGCCATTAATAATTCCCCTCCTTTGGTAATGCAATATGCCAGCAAAACAGCTCCAGTTACGATTACGGGCATAATTACGCAACCACTTTCTGATACAAGAGATATTATTTTAACTAATATTAGTAAGCCAGCAGGGCTTTTAGGTTTTCTGCAAAATATTTCACCGTGGACAACCGCAATTCTTGAGGCCTTTGGCAAGCAAACCCTTTGGGGCAATATAGTTTCTTCTTTAGGTATTCTCTGGAATTCTGGCTCTAGTTTGTCTTCTCAGGGCTTAGGAGCGGCTTCTTTAGATTTGGTTAAATTTAGTTCTATTGCTGGCCTTGGCGGAACATATGGTATTTCTTGGCTTAAAAAATCTTTAGAAAACCTGCACAAGCCCATTTTTGGCAAAGGTTGGGTTCAGGTATTAGTCGGTTTGGCTGGCGTGATAGGTTTAGCCAAATTATCAGAATTATTTGACAATTATATAAAAAATAAAATCTTAGGTTTATTTAATAAAAATTCTTAAATATTTGTTTTAATTCTTAGAATTTTTTCTCCACTGTGCGGGCTTAATGTAGTTTTGTTGCTTCCAAATACCTAATTTAGCTTGCTTGGCCTTTTCTTCGGCTGTTCGATAAATAAGCTCTGTGCTTGGCGGCAAAAACTGAGTATATTCGACTTCGGCTAAACCGGCTTTAATTAATTCTTCAGCTGGGTCTATTTTTGAACCATCTAAAGTATTTAAACTTAAAATACAAATATCACGACCATATTTATCGGCTTTGGGCAAACACCATATACCAGCTAATTCATTGTTTTCTAAAAGTTCTTTTAATTTTTGGCTGGCTTGTTCTCCAAATGGTTGATTCTGTTCTGGTGCATCAATTCCAGCTAAACGATATTTGTTTATGATCTTTGCTTCTAAAGTATCACCATCAATTATTCGGCTTGTTTGGGCTATGGTTGGGTTGATTATAAATAATAAAAGAAAAAAAGTCTGAAGTATTTTAATCATGATTTTTATTGTATTAGTTTTTAAGTCCAAGGTGTTTGCAAAAGTTCAATAAAACTATTAGGCCAATTTTCTTTTTGGTTTTTAATAATTTCGGTATTGATATTTGGATAAACTACCAAGTCTTTTAATTCTTTTAGTGGTTTATAGGCAATGTCGCATAAAACATCTTCGCCAGCCCCAATTTGAATTTGTCCGCCCTGAACTTTCAGCAAAACAAAAATATTAATTATATGTCTTTGCCCGCTGGGAGCCAAAGATTCTGAAATAAAAACAATGCGTTCAAACTTACAATCTAAAGTTGTTTCTTCTTTAAGCTCACGCTCGGCACATTGGGCAATTGTTTCGCCATAATCTAAATGTCCACCTGGTAAAACCCAATATTCTTTTTCTTTTTTGCGGTGCTTCACTAAAAGAATTTCGCTGTTTTCATTAATAATAATCGCAGAAACTCTTATAGTAGGAGAATTGATTGCATCCGTGCTCATAGAAATTGAAAAGTATTTAACATTTTGATTATAGCGTTTTAGCAAATTAAGCCTATTGGTTTTGTTATTTACAACACTATGGACAATTTTAAAAAATGTTCTAATTTTGCAAATTTATTATATTTGAAGTGGCCTGTTCTTAGGGGTCTCGTCGCCGACCCCTAAAACCCCGCTCATGGGGTGCCGCCCCCAAACGACGGATTGACGGCTTGTTGCGATTCAGTCCATTATTGCTCATGAAAAGCCTGTTTGTTTTGTTATTTTAAAAACTGTCCATAGTGTTGTTATTTATTTAAACTAAAATGTCAGTATTTTTATTTAGGCTCAGAAGGCGTTTTAACAGTTTTGCTTTTTCCGCCAACTTCCTTAATTTGACCAGTTACCGTATTAATAGAAGGCGCATGATAATTAATTCCATCTAGCATACCT
Organism: Candidatus Caenarcanales bacterium; assembly: GCA_947494115.1. GTDB lineage: Bacteria > Cyanobacteriota > Vampirovibrionia > Caenarcaniphilales > Caenarcanaceae > CANLTT01. The sequence continues at coordinate 7,147 of CANLTT010000030.1, read as the reverse complement.
TCAGATAATTCGGCGGAGGTTTCGGCTGAATAATATTTTCCGTTTGTGGCTTTGGCAATACATTGCAGTTGAACCTTAGCGGCATAGTCAGAATCAACATTAAAACCAACTACATTAAATTGTAAATCTATGCCAGCTCTTTTAAAGCTTCTGGCCAATTCGCAAGGATCGCTACCACAAGTTTCCATTCCGTCGCTAATTAAAACGATATTGCGTGTTTTCACCTCCATATATTTTAAATCATCAACGGCTCGGCGCATGGCATAACTAATTGGAGTTGCACCGCTTGGTTTTAATTCACGTAACTTAGTGATCATTTGGCCTCTATTACCAGTGCCAGCGGGAACAAGCAAAACGCTGTCTTGGCAAGCTAAAACTGGGTCAAAAGAAGGCTTAGAGCTTCCATAAACACGCAAACCAACTGGAATTGACGGATCGATTTTAGAGAGAACACGCTCTAGAACTTGCTTAGCCATTAAAATTTTGGTTCCAGATTCCTGAGACGGCTCAGCCATACTACCAGAAACATCCAAAACAATCATTACCGCTTTTGAATTATCATCTTCAACTCCCCCACTTAAAGAAGTTACTCCTCCCTTTAAAAAAGGATTATTCTCACTGGCGGCCCAAACAGCACTAAGCGCAAAAGTTAAAATTAAAACACAAGCAATCGCAGTTTTTCGCATAAATTTACCTCTTTTTTTTACTATAACAAAATCGGCCTGATTTGATAATATTGGTCTGGCCTTGTGTTTTGCAAAAGTTTAACTTTGTCTTTTTTTTAGTTGATTTTTAATTTTTTATAAATGAGTTCTTCTTCTCAACCAGCGAAGCAAGTGGATGTTTTATTAGCAACCTATAATGGTGAGAAGTATTTATTAGAACAAATTGATTCTATTTTAAAGCAAAACTATCATGGCAAAATTAATTTGATTATCCGTGATGATGCTTCTACAGACAATACTTTAAACATTTTAAAAGCTTTATCAAACGACTCTCGCTTAAAAATTATAAAAGATCAATATGAAGGATTAGGAGTAGCTCTTAACTTTAAAGAATTAATGAAATACTCCGAATCTGATTATATTTTCTTTAGTGATCAAGACGATATATGGCTAGCAGATAAAATATCTAAAATGGTTTTGCTTGCAGATCAATTCTTCGATTCAGCCCGTCCTAGCTTAGTTTATTCAAATGCTTTGGTTGTTAATTCAGAACTTAAAAGCAAAAATAAATCTACTTATTCAAATAAAAAAATTAATACTTCTCTTTCGACTTTATTGTTTTTTAATGGCGGTTTTCAAGGTTGTTCTATGCTCATCAATCGTAGTTTAAAAGAAATGGCTTTAGCTTATAATGGCTATTGGTTTATGCATGATCAAGTTGTTTCATTTATTGCAAGTTGTTTTGGCGATATTATTTATATTCCAGAAAAATTATTATTATATCGACAGCACGAAAACAATGTTTTAGGTCATTCAGCCAAGTCTTTCAGACAAATAGTTTTTAGCAAAAAAGACCAAAATTATATTTTAGATAATCGATCTATTAACTTTATTAAAGATTTTCAGACTTGTTTTTTCGATCAATTATCTAGCAAAAATAAAAACGAAATTAATGGTTTTTTTGACTATATAAATAGTAATAATTTAATAAAATCTATTTATTTAATTCTCAAAAATAAATTCTCTCTGAGAGGTAATATAATAGCTTTAATTATTAAAACTATACTTTATAAAAAGTGAAAATCATCTTTATTATTACGGGCTTAGGCATGGGCGGAGCGGAAACTCAGGTTTGTAATTTGGCTGATGAATTTACTAGATTAGGACATCAAATATTATTAATTAGCCTAACCGAAAAAGTTGTCAAACGTCCAATTGAGCCAAGCATAAAGATTATCAGCTTAAATATGCAAAAAAATATACTTGGATTTATTAAGGCTTATAATCAAACAAAAGCTTTAATTCGGGATTTTCAACCAGATTTGGTTCATAGCCATATGGTGCATGCTAATTTATTTGCACGTTTGCTTCGATTAACTTGTAAAATACCATTACTTATTTGTACAGCTCATAGCACTCACGAAGGGGGACTTGCTCGAATATTAGCTTATCGCTTAACAGATAATTTGGCTGATATTTTCACGAATGTAAGTTTTAAAGCAGTACAAGCCTTTGAAGACCAAGGAGCCGCCCCCAAACGCAAAATGATAGTACAATACAATGGCATTGATACAAATTATTTTAGCTTTAGTCAAGCAAAGCGTGATTTAATACGACAAGAACTAAATATAAGTACAAATACAATTTTATTATTGTCCGTAGGACGCTTTAATGCCCAAAAAGATTATCCGAATTTATTAAAAGCTTTTGCAAAATTAAACCGAGAAAATATTAAATTAGCGATTGTTGGTAGCGGTGAGCTTGAAAGTGAGATTAAAGATTTAGCAATTAATTTAGCTTTAAATCAAGATATTTTCTTTTTGGGCTTGAGAACTGATATTTCGGCTTTAATGAGTGCGGCTGATATTTTTGTTTTATCCTCGGTATATGAAGGTTTTGGTTTAGTAGTAGCAGAAGCTATGTCTTGTGAACGAGTAGTTGTAGCAACTGACTCTGGCGGAGTAAAAGAAGTAATTGGAGAATGTGGATTTTTAGTGAAACCCTGCTCATCTGATGAGTTAGCCCAAGGAATTATTAATGCTCTTGCAGAACCACCAGAATTAAAGCAAAAAAGAATTGAGAATGGAAGGCAAAGAATCATTCAAAACTACTCACTGAAAATAATTAGCCAAAAATGGTTAGAACTGTATGAAAAAGCCCTTCACATCAAGAAGCTTTGAGGTGTTTAAGAAAATATATTTATTAATACAAACTAAAAGTATAATCCCAGTTTTGGGCGGGTCTTTTTACAATAGTTAAACGGTCTAAAAGCCGCTCATATTCTTCAGGTGTAATATTTTTTTTCTCTACCAATTCTAAAACTTCTGGCCATTTGTCTTCGAGTTTATCATTTATAAAAGGTCCAGCATTGCCTTCCAAAGAATAAATCCAGCAATTATTATTAAAGTTTTTGTCGCATTCAGGCGATTTAGCCAAATAAAAACCAATATGGCTGGCGCGTTTAGTTTTAGGGCTAAGTAAAATCAAAATATCACCTGCTTGCATTTTGGCTTCAGAAGAGAAAGCTTGCACTTTTGTTTTGCGGTAAGCCCAGTTTAATAAAAATTCAACCTGCACTGGATGGCAATGTTCGAGTTTATCAGCTTCTTTACAAGCATTAATTTGCTCCTGCAAAGAGATAAAAGAAAAACCTAAACCCGCTTGATGAATTATTGAAGTAATATAAGCCGCACACCAAGCCCAATCTACACGGTTAGGCGGCAATTCGGTTTTGGGCGAAAAAACACCAGCCCCCTGAAAAATTTGCTCAATAAAATTTCCACCCGTTAAAGAATCATCATTTGGGCCATCGCTTTCTTGAATGCCAAGCTTGAGCGAATTAAAAATTAAATTTAAAGTTTTTGCCCGAGACCAGCTTAAGTTTTCGATTTGATTTAAAGAATTTTTTATTTGCGTCAAATCATCATCTGTGAGCAAAGTATAAAAATTGCTTAAATGATCTTGCTTCGTCTCTTGACTTGAATTTTGGCTAGCGCAAAGCTCTGGTTGATTAAGGCAGTTTTGGGTTTTTTCTAAATACCAAATTATGTCATCTGGTTCTAGACTGGCTTCTAATCGCTTATGATATAAAACCAAAAACTGCCCCAAACGTTTTTTATTGTGATTTTTGAGATCGCTTAGGCTTTTTAAAGTTTCTTCCATCAGCTGAGCCGAAGAGCGAGAATCAAAAAGACTTTCGCTATAAACGGCCAAACCGACAAAAATTAAAACGAAAAAAAACGTAAATTTCTTTAATACGCTCAATTAAAAATCACTCACTGAGTCAAAAAGAGGTTTAAGCACATAAATTGCATTTGGATGGCGAAGCTTTTTAAGGGCAGTTGCTTGCACTCTACGAGCTTGTTCATGTGAAACCTTCATTTGGTCGGCAACTTCACGCAAGGTATATTTGTGTCCGTCTTTGAGTCCATAATGCAATTCGACAATTTCTTTTTCTTCTTGATTTAAAAATTGCTCTAAAGATTGAGTAACTGTTTTGCAAAGGTTCTCATTGAAAGCACTTTTTTCGGGTGAAATGGCTTTTTCATCTTGAATCAAATCTTGCAAACTGCCTTCTCCGTCTTCGTCATTTATATTCAAATCCAAAGAAACAGGAGCTTGCCTATAATGCATAATTCTTTTAACTTGCTCTGTGGGCAATTCCATCAAAGATGCCAATTCTTTTTCATTAAGTTCACGTCCTAATGCAGAATTTGCCATTTCGGTTATTTTCTTTAGCTGATTCATTTGCTCAACCATATGTACTGGCAAGCGCACCAAGCGAGATTTATCGGATAATGCCCGTGTTATGCCTTGCTTAATCCACCAAGTAGCATATGTCGAAAATCTAAAACCTCTTGTATGGTCAAACTTTTCGGCGGCTCTAATTAAACCTAAATTACCTTCTTGTATAAGGTCAAGAAAAGGCAAACCTCGGTTTATATATCTTTTAGCAATGCTCACAACCAAACGCAAATTATGCTGAACAAGTAATTTTTTAGCTTTGGCTTCGCCTTCTTTTATACGACGAGCAAGCTCAATTTCTTCTTGTGGAGCCAGAAGTGGAATTTTATTCAGATTCTTTAAATAGGCTTTGGTTGAATCTGCAATCGTAATTTCTTCGGCCTTGGCTAATAACTGCTCTTCATATGCTTCTTCTTCCAATGAGCTTTCTAAAGTTATTATTCCAAGTTCAGAAATTTCGGCAGGTAAATCTTGGAGAGCACTATATGCCGCATTTAAATTATCTTCTTTTAATTCAGTGGCCTTCATTTTATTCTCCTTTAACGTGGGTTCATTATATACAGAACTAGATCCAAACCCAAAGGAACATTCTACCACCCCAATCTGGCCAAAAGCTGATTGTTAATATTTTCTCTATTATACGAATTTAATATGTTAGAGATTACCTTCTTTTATTCTAATACCAAATAGTTTAAAGGTAAAGCACAATTTGGTTTTTTTTAATTATTAAAAAATTTTTTTCAATAAAAACTTTTAGATTCAACAAAAAGAAAACAAAAAATACTTGGCCAAAATTCTAAGAAGTATTTTTCAAAAGAAGTTAAGGCCGAAATTAGGCTTAAAAAAATTAAAAATATTTATGGTGAATTTTGAGGAATTATAAGCACTTTACCGATAGGAACAAGTGTTTCATCTTGGATTTGATTAATTTTTTTAAGATCTTCAATTTGTACATTATATTTTTTAGAAATAGAATACAAAGAATCGCCTTGCTCCACGGTATATCTTTGATCTGAATCTTTTAGATTAGTTGCTTTTTTGAACAAATCAGTTAAAGGATTATCGCTTTGAGGTGGTTGTTGGCGTTTTGCAAGAGCAGAATTCTGATAAGATTGTGTTAATTCAGCCTCATCCAAAAAACGATCAGCATTTAAATCAACTTTTTTAAAACGTCTTAATTTAAAACTCAAATCAACTTCATTCATTGATAATTTGCCATCTTTGTCTAAATCATTGCTTCTTAAAATTTCTTGAGCTTGTTCTTGCGGTGTAGTTTCAGCGGCTTGCAATAGACTGCTACCAGAAACCAAAGTCAGCACCAAGCAAGTCATAATAATTTTTTTTGTTTGCATAATTAAAAACTCCTTTATTTTTAAGTTTACAAAACTATTTTTATCTTGCTAATTTAAACTAGCTTAAATTTATTTTTATTGACCTTTATTTGGCTAAAAGATTGAATTCAAATTGACTGTAAACTTTTAAAATTAAAACATTATGCTACAAAATCTTAAATTATTTATTTTGCTTAGCCTTTTGACGGGCTTGTTTTTATTGGTTGGTTATTCTCTCGGAGGGCGAAATGGCTTATATATGGCTTTATTTGCTTCTTTAATTATGCAAGGCATTTCGTTTTGGAATAGCGACAAAATTGCCTTGTCGATGAATAGAGCCGAACCAATAAGCGAAAGCCAAGCCCCCGAATTATATGCCATGCTTCGAAAGCTCTGCCAAAAAGCTAATTTGCCTTTGCCCAAACTTTATATTACGCCAGAATCGTCTCCTAATGCTTTTGCAACTGGCCGCGATCCAAATCATTCAGCCGTGGCGGTTACACAAGGCCTTTTGCAAACTTTAAACCAAAGCGAATTGGAAGGCGTTTTAGCTCATGAATTGGGGCATATTAAAAATCGTGATGTTTTTATTTCGACCGTGGCGGCTGTTTTGGCAGGGGCAATTTCGACTTTAACCCAATTTGCTTATTTTCTGGGCGGAAGCCGCAACCGTGAAGAGCAATCACCTTTTGGCTATTTAGGTCTATTAGTTTCGGTTTTTGTGGCTCCAATGGCCGCTTTGATTATACAATTTGCTATTTCTCGTTCTCGCGAATATAAAGCTGATGCCACTGCCGCTGAATTAACGGGCAATCCGCAAGGCTTGGTAAATGCTTTAACCAAATTGCATAATTTTGCCCATCATCAAGAGCCAGATGTTTTACAGCCAGCCTTTAGTTCGCTTTATATTGTTAATCCTTTTTCGGGGCAATTTTTAGCCGAACTTATGAGCACTCACCCGTCAGTTGAAAAGCGCATTGAAAAACTTTTGGAAAATTAGGGGTTTAAAACTTTGGAAGTCCTTTTGTTTTCCGTCTTGACTTTATTCTTTTTCTTATGGAAGAATTCTTTCAAGACAATCTCAATTAACACCACATGAAGGTGGATTGTTCCTAGGTATTCAGTCGATTAACTACTCATTAAAAAGCCAAGAAATTGAAAAAGAATTATCATTTCAAAAACCTTTACAGAAAGACTACTCATCAAGAGAAAACTATTTGGCAAATGCTATTGCGGCATTAAACTTGCCTCTAAAGAATGTAAAAGAATTATTGCTTCATTTTAGTTCAAACTTTTTTCATGGAACAAATACTATAGCAAACCCAGACTAAAAGGATCTATGTATAATTTTAAAAAAGTGTTCAAAATAACCTGACGGATCTAAATTAATAAGCTGCTTAAAAGCCT
>CANLTT010000029.1 GCA_947494115.1 Candidatus Caenarcanales bacterium | reverse complement strand
TAGATTCTACGGTAGAAGCTATTGATCAGGCTTTTAAGCAACTTATTAATTTAGATCCGTCAGGTTATTTTGAACACTTTTTTAAAATTATACATAGATTCTTTTAGTCTGGGTTTGCTATAGAAGGTGGCTCTAATCTATTAGGGTTGGGTACGTATGCGTGTAAAGCCGTTTGTTTTTTATATTTTTGCATGAAAAAAACATGTAACCCCAATGGGTTAAAAGCGTAGTTTCTTGCCGCTTCTTGCGAAGAAAAGAGAAACGAAGTAACTGCTGCTATGCCTCTACTACTGGGGAGAAGTACTTGCATTGCACCTTCAAAACCTTCAACTGTTGGTAATTCGTGAATAAGTCGCCTGTTATCGCATAGAAACCGCGGGATCATCTGAGGGCTTAAATTGATAGCAGTATAAACACGAACACTCATAGCAGAATAAGGTATTTACAAACAATTCAAAAATACTAAACTTAAATTATTTTTTTAGCAATAGCGAATGCAATTTTGTAGCGTATTCTGGATTTTTTCTTAACAAATTATGGCTTGCCAAAACTATTACCTAATCTAAAGCTTACCACTAACTAACTTATCAAATTGCTCATCAAAAGGCTAAAGTCATTTTATGTAAAAAATGCTTAATTTGAAAAGTGTTAGCATGAAAACTAGAATCACATCTGAGATTAGGAGCTAAATATGGAATTAAATACAATGGATGATCTTTATGAACAACAATTGCAAGACTTATACAGTGCCGAAGAACAAATTACAGAAGCACTTCCTAAAATGATTAAGGCCGCTCAGTCGCCGCAATTGAAGAAAGCTTTTGAAAAACATTTAAAAGAAACTGAACATCAGTTAAATAAGCTTGAAACAGTCTTTAAAGACCTCGAAGTTAAACCGGGCAAAGAAAAATGCAAAGCCATGGAAGGAATTATGAAGGAAGGTGAGCATCTTTTAAAAACTAAAGCTAATCCACAAGTTTTAGATGCCGCTTTGATTGCCACCGCTCAAAGAGTAGAACATTATGAAATTGCCGGTTATGGCACCGCTCGCAGATATGCCCAAATGCTTGGTTATGAAAGGCAAGCTAAAATCTTGGAAGAAATTCTAAATGAAGAAAAACAAGCCGATATTTTGCTTACCGAATTAGCCGAAAGTAGCATAAATCAAAGGGCGCTGGTTTAATTTAGTTTTTTAGAACTTTTATCAAAAAAGCCTTGAATACGGATTGAACAATATTTTTTTGTATTGTAAGTCGAGCCGTATTCTTTTTGGTTTTTTTAATTATAAGTCAAACCATGTTCTTTCATTCTTTGTATGGCAAGTTCAATGCGTGATTTGTCTACACTTAAAGCGATTCGGAAATAGCCTTCGCCATATTCGCCATAACCAATACCAGGTGGCACGACAATACCCGCTTTATCGAGCATTTCAGAGGCAAAATCAAGGGAAGATTTATAGCGTGCTGGAATTTTAGCCCAAACATATAAAGTGCCTTTGCTTGGGTTTTTAATTTCCCAACCGAGAGATTTTAAGCCAGCTTCGGCCACTCTTGCTCTTTCTTGATATAAATTACGTAAAAAGTCTAAATGAGATTGATCACCGCTTAAAGCTACTACAGCCGCTCTTTGAATTGCTTTAAAAACACCAGAATCGATATTAGTTTTAACATTAGATAAACCTTTAATACCATCTGGGTTTCCTACCGCAAAGCCAATACGCCAGCCAGTCATATTATAACCTTTGCTCAAAGAGAACATTTCGATGGCAATATCTTTAGCACCGTCTATTTCAAAAATACTTAAAGGCTTATTATTGGGGTCAAAGCCATTTTCAGAATAAGCATTATCGTGGCAAATCAAAATATTGTATTTTTTACCGAAGGCAATTACTTTTTCAAAGAACTCTTTGGTTGCAAAAGCTCCAGTTGGGTTATTAGGATAATTTAAAATTAAAAGTTTAGCCTTTTGAGCCACTTCTTCAGGAATAGAATCCAAATCAATTAAAAAACCATTTTCTTCCTTCAGAGGCATTGAATAAGGTGTACCGCCGCAAAGTAAAGTTGAGGTTTTATAAACAGGGTAACCAGGGCTTGGAATCAGAGCATAATCGCCAGCATCCACGGTGGCCAAAAATATATTATGAATAGCTTCTTTCATGCCAATTGTACCCACGCATTCGGTGTTTGCATTAAAAGCTGGTAAATTAAAACGCTTGCTAAACCATTCTACGGCGGCTTTTCTAAACTCTGGTGTGCCTGCATATGGCGGATAATTGTGCGTAGCTGGATCGTCAATTGCCTTGTGCATTGCTTCAACAATATGCTTAGGTGTAGGCTGATCTGGGTCGCCAATGCCTAAATTAATAATATCCACACCTTTTTCGATAGCGGCCAAACGCTTTTTATCGATTTCTGCAAATAAATAAGGGGGAATTTGTTCTAATCTTTTGGCAATAAATTTGGGTTTTTGTTGAGTTGTCATGGGCATTAAGAGGAATTGACTGAATAAATGCTAAGATAAAAATCGCTATTATTGGATCGAGTAGGGATCGAACCTACGACCAAGGGATTATGAGTCCCGTGCTCTACCGCTGAGCTATCGATCCGAGAATACTTAAGATAAATTTATCACAGACTGAAATTTAACACAAATTTGAGCTTTTTTGTTTGGTGTTTATTGTTTTTATTATGGCAAAGATAAATTATAAATTTTCTTAAAAATTGATTTCAAATTTCTTTTTAAATTCGTTAGACTTATTTGGGCTTCATTAATTTTTAAAATAAAGCTTTCGTTTTTTGAAAATATTTTTTTATAAAGGTGAACAAAATGGTGAACAAAATAAAGAATAATCTAAACTACAAGCGTAAATACAAGGGTGCGGTTTGGAATTATTTTTTATTTATTTTTCTTTTTCTGCTTTCGGGAAGCCTTGTTTTGATCGGAATTGGCTTTGGCATTAGAACAATGTCTCTTGCACGAATACAACATGCGGCTACACAAGCGGCTATTACATATGCAAGGCAATTAGTTAAACTTAGAGATAATCGTTTATCTAAAACCACCTCTGGCAGTTTAGGAGCTTTGGGCGTAAAAAATGGCGACAGTTTAAATTTATCTCAAAACTTAAACAAAATCGATTTTTCTTTTGCAGGGCTTGAATCGCTTGTTAATGCTGGCTCTGCGACTATTCCGCTTGGAACAAAATCTGCCGTGCTTGGCTCTACTACCCTTGAATATACCGAAGCTTCACAAGTGCTTTTATATAATTTATGGAAAGAAAAAATCCCAGATGCCTCATGGGTAAATGATATTCGACAAAATCAATGTTATACTTCGCACGATCAATCGCATTTTAGCTTAAACGAACTGGCTAAAACAAATACTTGTGCCGTAACAGATAAAATTCTTCAGCCCTTTATGTCTCTAAAATGGGTGTTTTTGGCTTCAAAATACGGTGAAGGTGTTTGTTGTTCAGACCAAGCGGTCAATTGTGGACAGCCTGGTGTATATGATTTTTGCGTTGTTGTTAAAGTAACTGGTCGTATAGATCCGCTTTTAGAGGGTGGTTTGCCTTTTTTGCAAAGTCTCGACATTATAAAAGGTGGTGACTTTTCGATACAAGCTAGAGCCGATGTCAAAAATATGGTTGAAAAGTCTTTTGATGACGACAGCATGGCCAGCGACACAATTTCTTCTAGCAAAACTTACCCGCAAACTTGTGAATTTAGTTGTAATCACCCACCTACGATCGAAACAGTAAGCACTGAACCCGTAGAAGCCTTAATTAATAGTGGTGAAATTACACCAGATAGCCTCGCAAAATGCTTAAACAACCCCGAAGATTGTATTCGTGAAGAACCAAAAGCTTGCAAATGGAAATCCAAATTCCCAGAAGAAGAATATTTACAATGGAATCCAGATTTAATTAAGCTTGCACAGCCTGGTGGTGGTTATTTCATTAAAGACCCTTCAAGCAATTTATTGTTTCCAAATGGGCTTGCACACTATAATCAGTTTGGCAAAAAACAAGGCCGTTATGTAGCTGATGCTATGAGTGAGCTTTGCGACCACGGAGAAAGCAAATGTGGTTCTAAGTGTTTGCTGTCTGTTCATTGTGCTGGCGCGACTGATGGTTGTACTTTATGTTCAGAGCAAGGCATTTGTATCGATGATACCGATGAATGTGGGCATTTTTGTACTGATGATGATGGTTGTAAAGGTAGCACTAGTTGCCCAAATTGCATAGATAATATTTGTTCTTCTGATTTTTGTAATAAACCTTGTGCTTTTAATAGCGAATGCGCTCCTTCGGCTGAAGTTGGTTGCAATGAATGCCTTGATGGGCGTTGTAGCAAGAATTGTCAGTGGGATGTAAACAATTTGGTGCCAGCTGAATTAGAAAAGAACAGTGGCCTAAAAGAATGCGATTTGGCTAATTTGCACGGTAATTATATTGATGGAGCGGCTTGTAGTAAAGATGGTGATTTATGTTCTGCGCCTTGGAATGAGCCGCAGCCAGCTGAATTATTTAAAAATTTAACCGCAGATGATTTGGATGACCCCGCTGTAAAGGTTTTTCGTTGTGCTTGCACTAATCCTAAAAATGCTGAAGACGCTTTTGTCTGGGATTTTCAGCGTTATGTTTTTACAGATGAAATTATTGCCAATTGTCCGCCAGCTGATAGCTTACCAGGAAGCAAAGTTGATAATAATAAATGTGAAACCGAAGGGGCTTTATGCAAAACCGTAGAAGACCATATTTTTGGCAAAAAGGTTTTTAAATGTGAAGAAACAAGCAATACAAGTGGAAGCACCGAATGCCGCTGGGATTTAAACACTTTCACAACCATGAAGTTAAAGTTAAAAGCGCCAAATATGCCAGCTTGCATTCCAGAGGACAATAATCCCGATAAATATAATAATGTGGCCTGTACTGTGCCCGAAGAAGGGCATTTATGTTATAAACCACAACCAGAGCCTTTTACCTTACAGCAGATGAAAAATGGTTGGCGCAAAAGGTTTCAATGCGATTGTTCTCCAACGCCACCTAAGCGAAGCTGTTCTTGGGATGTTAATGGTTTTGCCAAGGCCACGACTGAACCCACAGCCGATTTGCCAGAATGCACCTTTCCAGAAGACAAACAATATATTGATGGTTCTGAATGTGAAAATACGGGTGATGGCTGTTTAACACCTTGGAAAGAAACGCCAGACACAAATGGAAACTGCGTAAACAATCTTTGTGATAATTTTGAAGGTAGAACTTGTTCTTCATCGGATGATTGCCCCGCTAGTTTTCCTTATTTAGACGGGACCGAAAATGATGAAGATATAAAAATGGTTAAATTATTCCGTTGTTCTTGTGGAAACGGTAATCAACCTTCTTGGGATTTTCAGAGATTTTTAGACACAACCGCAGTAGAAGACATGGCCTTGGCTGTTTGCCCAGATGCTAGCAAATTACCAGGTCAAAAAGTTGACAATTCACCTTGTGATGCTGGCCGTGAAGATAGATGCCGAACGGGTGATCGTATATTTAGGTGTGAACCGCCTTTAAAAGGTTGTCGTTTAGATTTAAATAATTTCACTCCTGCGGGTTCTCCTTTTCCTGAATGCCCAGCAAATGACGGTGATATTAATGATACAAAAGATGATGATACTGTAAATAATACAGATTGCTCCGCTCAAGGTGAGGGCTGGCGTTGTATCAAAACAGGAGCAGAAAAAGACCAATGGACCTTAGAGGAGTTTAGAGAGGGTTGGAAAAAGATTTTTAGATGTGATTGCAATGAAACTTTATCTTGCACAAATTATTGTAATTAAGGCGAAAAAAGCCATTCAATATCTAGTTCTTTGTCTTTATTCATCAGGGCGGCCGCAATATTAGAGACCTTAGATAATTCTTGAATTTTATTATTTTGCTTAATTAAAATCGGCTTTTTGCGGTCATTGTAAGGAAATTCACAACATTCTTTTACTACGCAGTAATAATCGGCTTTTTCGTGGCCTAAGTTTTTTTTGATATTCTCAATTTGAGCCACCGACATCTGAGAAACCTTTTGGGCTTTAAATAATTTACGATTCAACAGGCGATTGGACAAATCGGTTAAAATACTATCGCTTGAATTATTCGCCCAGAGCTTGAAATGATGAAAAATACAAATATCATCAACTTGCCAAAAATCATCCAAAGTTTTGTTTTTGCTTTTTAAAAGCCATTTGCCTAGGCTTTCGCTTAATTCAATTTGTTTATTTAGCCTCAATAAATCACGGGCACGCCTAATTGTGCTGGTAAAAAGTGCATCCGCTGAGAGGGTTTTTTTATGATGATAAACTTGCAAATACATCGAATAACGGGCAAATAAATAATCTTCCACAGCCTGAATGCCTTTTTCATTCACCACAAGCTTAATTTCGTCTTTATGTTTATTTAATTCTAAAGATTGAATAATGCGCTCAAGCTGAAAAACCCCATATGTTGTGCCAGTTTGGTGGCTATCTCTAATTAAATAATCGGAGCGATCGCAGTCTAATTGCCCAGAAATAATTTGCGAAATCCAAGTTGGTTTGATTTTTTGCAAAAGTATTTGGCTAACTTGCGTGGCAAGGTCTTTTTGATAATTATCCAAAACTTGTTTAATTTCGGTTTGGCCTAAAATATTTTTTATAGTCCACTCTTCATGCTCAAACTCAAAGGCTGGTTCACTAGAATGACTGAAAGGCCCATGCCCAATGTCGTGCAAGAGAGCGGCCACCCAAATTGCCAAACGATGAGGCTCAACCAAGTTGGCATTTTTATTTTCTAAATGGTTTAAAACTTTGCGGGCAATCTGAAAACAACCGATTGAATGCACAAAGCGAGTTCCTTCGGCTCCATAAAAAGTTAAATAAGAAAAACCCAATTGCCTGATTCGGCGCAGTCTCTGAAATTCTTTAGTTTCAATTAAATTTAAAATTAATTCTTCATCTGGATTGGCCGTGTTCAATTCAATGTTTCCATGAATCGGATCGAGAAAACGATATTTTTTCTTTTGCATTTGCTCACCAAAAGGAAGGATGCAAAAATAAATATTCCAGCTTACGCAAAAAACGAAATAATAAATTTTCCTCTTGGCCTAAAAGCGGCTGAACAAAGGCTGTTTTGGCACCAATATTTTTTCCACCCAAAACATCTGTTAGCAAGCGGTCGCCAATAATACAAACTTGACCCGCTGGCAAATCGAGTTGTTTTAAAGCTTGCAATAACTTGGCTGGGTCTGGCTTGCGGGCTTTTATGATTATGGGCAATTCAAATTGATTCAAAACTTGACTTAAACTATTTAAATATTTTTCATTTTTATTATTTGTAACGATAATTAACTTAAGGTTTTTGGCTTTTGCCTTAGAGAGCCATAGTTCAGCTATTTGGCAAAAAAAACCGCTTTTAGGGCGCATAATAGTATTGTCTAAATCTAAAATTAAACCCTGAATGCCATCTTTTACCAATAGCTCAGGGTCAAGCAAAGAAATATTTCCTTTTATAAAATAATCTGGTTTTAAATTAAACATTAAGTTCCCAATTGCCACGAATTCATATATTCAAGCATGGCTGGCGTTAATTGGTCGATATTTACATTCAAAGATTTTAGTTTAAGTTCAGCCAATTCTTGGTCAATTTGAGGCGGCAAAGTATAAACCTTATTCTCAAGCTTGCCTTGATTCTGAACTAAATATTCAATCGCCAAAGCCTGATTTGCAAAACTTAAATCCATAACACAAGAAGGATGGCCTTCAGCGGCGGCTAAATTGATTAAACGGCCTTCGCCCAAAACAAAAATACCTTTTCCTGCAGACAGCTCAAAACGTTCCACAAAAGGGCGCATAATTTCACGTTTGGTGGCAGATTGGCTTAAAGCTTGCAAATCAATTTCTAAGTCAAAATGTCCCGAATTACAAACAATTGCTCCGTCTTTCATGGCTTTTAAAGCCTCTATGTCAATTACAGAGCGATTTCCCGTAACAGTTATAAAAATATCGCCAGCTTGAGCGGCCTCCAGAATAGGCATTACTTTATAGCCTTCCATCACGGCCTCAAGAGCTTTAATCGGATTGACTTCGGCAATAATTACTTGTGCTCCATGGCCACGTGCTCTAGAGGCAATGCCACGGCCACACCAACCAAAACCAACTACAACTACATTTTTTCCAGCTAATAAAATATTGGTGGCTCTTAAAATACCATCTAAAGTTGATTGGCCTGTTCCATAGCGGTTATCGAATAAATATTTAGTTTGAGAATCGTTTACGGCAATGGCTGGAAAAGTTAAAACACCATCTTTTTCCATCGATTTAAGGCGGTGAATGCCAGTTGTGGTTTCTTCGGTTGTTCCAATTAGTTTTTTGGCTTTTTGGGGGTGTTTTTGCAATAAAGTGGCCACCACATCTGAGCCATCATCAATAATCAAATCTGGATTAAAATTCAAAGCTTCTTCAACGTGCTTGCGATAGGTTTCTATGCTTTCACCTTTGATTGCAAAAGTAGAAATTCCAGCTTCTTTAACCAACCAAGCGGCCACATCATCTTGGGTCGAAAGCGGATTACTGGCAATTAAAAGGGTTTCACAACCACCCGCTTTTAAAGTTATAGCCAAATTGGCCGTTTCGGTGGTTATATGAGAGCAAGCCACTAATTTCTTTCCTTTGAAAGGTTTTTCTCGCTCAAAACGTTCTCGGATTTGTTTTAGAACTGGCATTTCTTGAGCCGCCCATTTTACTCTCTGCGCCCCTAAAGAAGCCAAAGAAATATCCGCAATACTATACTCAAAAGAAGTAGTGGTCATTTTTGTTATTTTATTATTTAAGGTTTGTACTTAATTAAATTTTCCCACTGCGACGCTTTTTCTTACGTTCATTGCGGCGTTTTTTCATTCTTCTTTGAACAGATTCTGAGACAAAAAAGCCTCTTTGTTTGACTTCTTG
Organism: Candidatus Caenarcanales bacterium; assembly: GCA_947494115.1. Classification (GTDB taxonomy): domain Bacteria; phylum Cyanobacteriota; class Vampirovibrionia; order Caenarcaniphilales; family Caenarcanaceae; genus CANLTT01. The sequence continues at coordinate 7,536 of CANLTT010000029.1, read as the reverse complement.
CAGAATTTTTTGTTTGGTAACTTGTCTTCTGAAGCGTCTAATTAAGCTGTCAATTGGCTCTTGTTCGTCTCTATTAACTTCTATCAAAATACACTCCTTGAGGTGATAACGTGTTTAGGTATTTTACAACCTTTGGGCAAATTTATAATAGCAAAGAATAAAATATTTTTAATTTTGGACAGTTCTAGATTTTAGCTTTAAGTTCTTGTCGAATTTTGGAATGGAAATTTTTCATGGCCTCAATTAATTCAAGAATTTCACTAATTTGTAATTTTTCTTTGTCGCCATTTAAACCTTCTACAGGCATTTCTGATTCAGAAACTGGTCTATTATTTTGCGGAGCACCACCACGACATTCAAAAGAAACAATTGGATCGCTTTGCTCTTGTGGCCATTCTAGGCGAACAGAAAGCGGTTTAGTAATTTCGTGAATTGGATCAAAATGATTTAAAATTGCCAATACCGAAATAATATCAGCTTTTTCTTCTTCACTGCTCATATCAACCTCACGGCCGCTTGCAAGTAAATATTTTTTGCCCCAGAAAAACTTTTTTGACATAATTTATATAAATAACCTTTATTTCAATTTATCGCATAGTAGTTTTTTTTTGAGAATTTTAAAAAGATTTTTTATTTTTTGCCTTTCCATGCGGCAATTAATTCAAGTAAATGATATTTTAATTCGGCTAAAGCTTCTTTGTTGTGGTCTTCTAAAGCGCACGTACACAAAAACTTATAATAATTATTTAAAATCTGAAAATTCACACATAAAGCATTTTCCATCCATTCTGGAATTGATTTATTAATTTCTTCTAACATTTTTTTAATTTCTTTTAAATATTCAATATAAGCCTCTTGGTCTTGGTCAAACTCACTCTGAGCCAGAGAAGTATATTTCAAAATAACATTATAAACCTCTAAGGAATACTCTGATTCGGCTAAAAGAATATCTTCTTTGAACATTTTTATTTTCCGCCTATTCAATTAATCGGTGTATAAAGCAAAAACTTAATAATTAAAACGGGGCTTATTGAAACTTTTTGGTTAAATGCCTATTTTAAACTTGACTTTTTCGAGTAAAGACAGGCAAACTTAAAACAGCTTGACCAAAGACAACTAGTGTTTTTTTAAACTTAATTTCTAGTTTAGGTCTTTAAAACGTTTTGTCAAGCTCTGTGCAAATAGCTATGAAAGGAGCTTAAACTGGTTACTAAATCTGATAAAGAAGAAACCATTTCCCAATTAAAGGAAAATTCCGCAAAAGCTAGCATTGCCTTTGTTGCCGACCATTCTAAATTAACAGTAGCTGAAATTACTGATTTACGTAGAGCTTTGAGAGGCGAAGGAAAATGTATAGTAGTTAAAAATACTTTAGCTGAGCGAGCTTTTTCTGGTGGTGAATTAGAGCCAATCTCCGGCTTTTTGTCTGGGCCTAGTCTTTTAGTTTTGGGCGAAGGTGATGTTTCAAAGCCAATCAAAACCTTTTTGGAGTTTCAAAAAAAAGTTAAGAAACTTCCAATTAGAGGTGGTGTGATTGCTGGCGATAAATCTCCTTTAGACGGAAAATCGATTGAAGAAATCGGAAATCTTCCCTCCAAAGAAGTCTTGCTCGGTCAAATTGCGGGTGCTCTTACCTCAACTCCAAGTCAAATGGTTCAAACTATCAATCAAATCATTGGTGGTATCGGTGAACTTGCTGTTCAAATTGCCGAAAAAAATCAAAAATAAATTACTGACAAATTAAAAGGAATACAAATTTAAAATGAGTAAAGTTGCTGAAATTTTAGAATCTCTTTCTGCTTTAACCTTATTAGAAGCCGCAGATCTCAAAAAACAAATCGAAGAAAAATTTGGTGTTAGTGCCGCCGCTCCTATGATGATGGCCGCCGCTCCAGGTGCCGCTCCAGCCGCCGCCGAAAAAACCTCTTTTGATGCTGTTTTAAGCGAAGTTGGTGCTAATAAATTGCAAGTAGTTAAAGTTGTTAAAGACATTACTGGCCTTGGCTTAAAAGAAGCTAAAGAATTAGTTGATGCCGCTCCTAAAGCAATCAAAGAAGGCATTGATAAAGCGGCCGCTGAAGAAATTCAGAAGAAAATTGCCGAAGTTGGCGGTAAAATCGAAATCAAATAAGTTTATTATTAGCTTATTTTTAAGGGCTGATCCATTGCGGGTTTGCCCTTTTTTTATTTAAATTCAAAACAAAGCGCAAAATAAAATGATTGTTCTAGGAATTGAAACCAGTTGTGATGAAACAAGTATTGCCATTGTAAAAGATGGCTCTGAAATTCTAAGTGAAATTACATATTCTCAAATTGCTATTCATCAGCCATTTGGTGGTATTGTGCCCGAAATTGCCGCTCGTGAGCATGCCGTTTTTATTGATGAATTAATTTGGCAAACTCTGCAAAAAGCAAACTTGACTTGGTCTCAAATTGACCGCCTTGCTGTTGTAAATGGCCCTGGCCTTGTAAGCAGTTTATTAGTGGGTGTAATGGCCGCCAAAACCTTGAGCTGGGCTTTAAATCTTGAATTAGTAGCCGTAAACCATTTGCAAGCTCATATTTGTGCCAATTATTTAAACAATCAAAAAACCTCAGCACCTTTTATTTGTTTATTAGCTTCTGGTGGTCATACTCAAATTTTATTTATTCAAAGTTATCAAAATATGCAATTGCTTGGCGAAACTTTAGATGACTCGGCTGGCGAAGCTTTTGATAAAGTTGCACGTATGTTAGGTTTAAATTATCCGGGTGGTCCAGCCATAGAAAAACTTGCCCAGACTGGCAACCCAAAAGCTTTTTCTTTACCAAAGCCCAAAGTTGGCGAATTTGAATTTAGTTTTAGCGGTTTAAAAACAGCGGTTTTACGTTTAATTCAGGGTTTACCCGAAAATTATTCTAAAGCAGACTTAGCGGCAAGCTTTCAGGAAACCGTTTGCGACGAATTATCTAATAAATTAATTAAGGCCGCCCAAAAGTTTAATTGTTCTAAAATTGTGATTGCTGGCGGTGTGGCGGCAAATGGACGCTTGCGCAGTTTAATTAAAGAAAAAGCCCTTGATTTAGAACTTTTTGCCCCAAATATAAAATATTGCACAGATAATGGCGCAATGGTGGCGGCGGCGGGTTTTTTATGTCCACAAAACTTTGGCCTAGACTTTACAGTTTACTCTCGTGCTTGCTAAAATAACCCTCTCGAAATTTATAAAAAATCATGGCCGTTCCGAAAAAAAGAAAATCTAAGCAAAAATCAAGACAAGGTAAAGCTGGTAAAGCACCGCTCACAATACTTAAGAGTACTCCTTGCCCCAATTGTGGTGCTCAAACCTTGCCTCACCGCATTTGTGGAAATTGTGGACATTATAATGGACGAGTTCATTCTCTCAAAGCAATTCCTGAAGAAAAACAAGCTTAATTTATGACAATTTCAAAAGAAGAAATTACGCAAGTTGCCAAGCTGGCTCGTTTAGCTTTATCTGACGCTGAATTGACCAAATACACTTCTGAATTGGATAAAATTTTAAACTATGTTCAAAGGCTAAACCAAGTTGATACTTCGGCGGTGGAGCCTTTGACACAGACTTTTGAAATTACTGAATCGACACCAATGCGCCCAGACATAATTGCTGAATCAGAAGTTTTAAACCAATTTAGAGAAGATTTTTTAAAGTTAGCTCCCCAGACTGAAGGCCGCTTTATAAAAGTGCCTAAAATGGGCGAATAGCTTTTATTTAAAACCTAAAAACGGTTAAGTAAAAAGCCAAAACTGTGGCCATTAGAAAAACCACAAGCAATAAATGAACCAAAATATTTTCGGAGGGTCTAATTTGATTGCTTGGCCAAAATGCTAGCAGAAATAAACCCAAAATAGCACCACCAATCGCTCCTCCCGTGTGAGCGGCATAGTCTATTCCTCGGCTTAAAGGTATTAATGAAGGAATTGTCGATTGTAAAAAAATAATATTTAAATTTTGACGGTATTCTGGTTTAACTTTTAGATTGGTTAAAACTAAGGCCGCTGAAAAAATGCCCATAATGCCTCCAGAAGCTCCCACTGAAACAATATAAGGTTTGCTTAAAAATAAAGAAGCCACCGAGCCAAAAGCGGCCGAATATAAAAAAATCACCCAAAACCAATATTTCCCCACTAAACGCTCCACAAAAGGACCACCAATTAAAATTGCAATCGAATTAGAAAGCAAATGTATGATGTTTCCGTGCAAAAAAAGAGCGGTAAAAATGCGCAAAAAATAAACTGGCTCAGCCAAAACTAAACGGGAATTCGTTCCACCGATTTGAATTAATTTAGCTGGGCTAGGAGCGAAAGAACCCGCTTTAAAAAGTTCAAACAAAAAAGCTAAAGCCAAAATTCCTAAAAGAGTTTTTACGCCTTCTGGCAATTTGGTGTTTTCAGTATTGTCGCTCATGAGGCTAAGACAGAAGCATTAAACTCTTTGAGAATATTATAAAAAGTGTCTCTCTGAGCGGCTTTAAAACCAGCTTTATTTATATGATAAACTAACTCGTCTGTATTTGACTTGCTATGAACTGTTCCAGCGGCCGAAACCACATTTTCTTCTAGCATGGTGCCACCAAAGTCATTAGCTCCAAAATGTAAAGCGGTTTGCCCAATACCAAAACCTTGCGTAACCCATGAAGCCTGTATATTTTTAAAATTGTCCAAAAACAGCCTTGCAATTGCCTGAGTACGCAAATAATCAAAGGCATCAGTTTCTTTTACGCGGGGGTCTTTAGCCAAAGGAGTGCCGCCAGCCTGAAAAGTCCAAGCAATAAAAGCCCTAAAACCATTTGTTTCATCTTGTAAAGTACGCAGTTTGTCTAAATGTTCAATTCTTTCGGCAAAGGTTTCTACATGGCCAAACATCATAGTGGCCGAACCTTCAATTCCCGCTTTGTGAGCGACACGCATTATTTCAAGCCAAGCTTCTGAACTGGTTTTGAGGGGGCTTAAAATATCACGAACTCTTTTAACCAAAATCTCGGCTCCGCCACCGGGTAAGCTTTGCCAGCCAGATTCTATCAGTTTATTAATTACGGTTTCAACTGATAAATTATCCACTTGGCAAATATGTTCAATTTCTGAGGGCGAAAGTGCATGCAAAGTTACAGTCGGGAAGTCATGGCGTATTTTTTGAAAAAGCTCTTGATAATATTTGAGTCCAAAGTCTGGATTATGCCCACCTTGCAAAAGAAGCTGTGTGCCGCCTAAATCGACTAATTCTTGGGTTTTTTGGGCAATTGTTTCATAATCTAAAATATAGGTTCTTTTATCTTGAGGCTGAAAAGCAAAAGCGCAAAAGCGGCAACCAGCAGTACAAATATTAGTATAATTTATATTTCGATCAACTACAAAGGTTACGGGTTTGTCGTTTGGGTGCAGTTTTTGGCGTATTTGGTCTGCGGCAGAGCCTAATTCAAGCAAAGGAGCTTCTTCAAATAAAATCAAAGTTTCTTCTACAGTTATACGAGAACCATTAACGGCTTTAGCAAGTATTTTTTCAGCGTTTAAAGACATATTTTTTTAATAAAGTTTGTTTTAATTTTATCCGAATAATACACCTTCAGGGCACAAATTGAACATTTTTCCTTGCTATCAAAAATACTTATTTACGCCTTAAAAAAACTTGGCTAGATTATTTTGCGCATTAAAATTTTATGTTACAATAAAGTCTAATTTATGCCGGTGTGGCGGAATGGTAGACGCGGCTGACTCAAAATCAGTTAGGTGCAAGCCTGTGGGGGTTCGAGTCCCTTCTCCGGTAAATTTTTATGTTTCTGAAATTCATATAATAAATTTAGTCTTAATTTTGCTTGCCATAGAAAACAAACTTAGGTTAGAATAACGAGACTATTTCTTCCTATAAATTTATGACTTTAACATTAAGCAAAAGAGATTCTAAGCAAAATCCTCGTCAAATCAGAGCTGGCGGCAATATTCCTGTAACTGTTTATGGTAAAAACCTCAAGAACTCAGAAGGAAAGCTTACAGCCTTTTCTTTGCAAATACCACTTACAGCCTTTAAAGAATTGCGTTTAGCTAATCATATTCAAGTGGTTGAAGCCCAAGTCGAGGAAACCAAATCGCATTATTCACTTTTAATTAAGTCAATTGAAATGCACCCAATCAGCAAACAAGTTTTAAATATACAGTTTCAGGCCATTGACCCAGAGCAAAAAGTTAGAGCAACCATTCCAATTCAATACGAAGGTTCTTCACCAGCCGTTCAAGCCGGGGGCATTCTTTTCCTGAATAAGAAAAAAGTTGATTTACTTTGCGTTGCCAAAAATATTCCAGCTTCAATTGTTTTTAATTTAAGCAGTTTAACGCCAGAAAATATTATTGCTTGCTATTCTGATTTACCTTTACCAGACGGTTCTATTCTGAAATCTGACGCAAAACAAATTATTGCCAAGGTTTCTATGCCTCAGGTTAGCAAAACAGATAAAGCGGCTTAATTAAATTTTGATGTTAAGCGATCAAGAAAGAGTCTCTGTTATCAGTGAAGCACTGCCTTATATACGTAAATTCAGAGGCGAAACCTTTGTAATTAAATATGGTGGTGCGAGTATGACAAATGCTCGGCTAAAACAAAAAGTAATAGAAGACATTGCCCTTTTGCATTATGTTGGTGTTCGTCCTGTTTTGGTGCATGGCGGTGGTCCTGAAATTAATCAAATGTTGGGCAAACTTAATATTCCAGCTCAATTTAAAGACGGAATGCGAGTAACAGACAAACAAACCATGGAAATTGTTGAAATGGTTTTGGCTGGTAAAATACAAAAAGAATTGGTTGGTTTATTAAATGCGGCAGGAACAAAAGCAATTGGTTTAACGGGCAGAGACGCTGGCTTATTAAAAGCAAAAAAGCTAAATACCGAAAACTTTGACTGGGGTTTTACCGGAGAGATTGAAAGTATTTCGCCTGAGATTTTAGAATTATTAACTAAGGAAAATTATATTCCAATTATTAGCTCAATTGCTTGGGGCGAAGATGGCGAAGCTTATAATATAAATGCCGATTTAATGGCCGCCGAAATAGCCATAAGTTTAAAAGCCAAAAAATTAATTCTTCTCACAGACACGCCCGGCATTCTCAATGACAAAAACGATAAAAGCACTTTAATTAATAAAATGAATATTCCAGAAATGAAAAAATTAATAGACGCTGGCATTATAGCGGGTGGAATGATTCCTAAAACTTTAAGTGCAATCGATTCTTTAGAGAGAGGTGTTGGCTCTGTGCATATTTTAGACGGAACATTTGAGCATGTTATTTTGCTTGAAACTTTTACACAAGCCGGCGTTGGCACAATGCTTAGTTCGGAATAAATAGTAAAGTAAGAACTGGAAATGGGAGCGTTTCGATTTTTGAAAATTTAGAAAATCCCCGAGTATATTTAAAGAACTGTGTCAATTAATGACTTAGTTCATTGTATCAGCTTGAGAGCTTAATTGTCAACCTCCCTTCAAAAAATATGGCTAATTGAGATATGGTCATTGCCCAGTTCTGAAGA
>CANLTT010000028.1 GCA_947494115.1 Candidatus Caenarcanales bacterium | reverse complement strand
ACTTTTTTTCGGCGAGGATCAACTATTTCTTTAATAAATTTTATAAAATTATTGTGCATAGAAATTCTTTAAATCGGGCTTTCTATGCTCTTTTTATCATATTCTTCAAACTCATGCAAAATCCCTGGGCGGCAAGGCATTGGTTGGCCAAAAGCAAGCAAAGCAGAATTAACCTGAAAAATTTAGACATCCATTGGCTCCCGAAAAAACATGATCACTTGATGAAAACATACCCACCCAAAAGGGAAAAAAAGAAAGAGCTTTCCCAATTAATTATTAGCCGAATGTTAGCATTTTGCTGTCAGTTTGTTCTAGCTTCAGTTTTTTCTTCTAGTTAATTTAATGCGTTTGCGCTTAGCTATTTGTTTCAATTAGAAGTTCAATATTGAGTTTTCCATCTGAACCACCTGTTTGAATATACCCTAGGAATTCACACATCAATATAAAACAAAAGTCATTCCATTTTTTGCTTATTATATTTTCCATACAGTTTTCTCAACAATCAAAAAATCCACCCTTTAGTTTATGGCTGACTACCGTAAAAACGTTATGATTGATACCAAGGAGCTAAATATCATGAATTGCCAACACCAAAATTGTTTTTGCAGTATTATTCCACCACATTTGCTTAGCGAAATTGTTTATCGTAATACGGGAAAAACCCGAGAAAATGCTTTGCAAACTTTAATTACAACTGAACAGTTTAGAGGAATGCGGCAAAATAGTTCTTCTACGGCTTTTGTTCCGATTGGGCAAAAATGGCGGGTGGTTTTCGATGCAAGAGCTAATACTTATTTGCCCGGTGTTTTGGCTCGTTCAGAAGGCAGTAGCAAAACAAGAGATATTGCCGTAAACGAAGCATATGATGGCTCTGGTGCGACATATGATTTTTATTGGCAAATTTATGGCCGCAACTCAATAGATGACCGTGGAATGCGCTTAAGTTCTACTGTTCATTATGGCAAAAATTATGATAATGCCTTCTGGAACGGTTATCAAATGGTTTATGGCGATGGTGATGGTATTATTTTTGAACGTTTTACCAAGTCGATTGATATTATTGCTCATGAACTGACGCACGGAATTACACAGAGAGAAGCCAATTTAGCTTATTATGGTCAGTCAGGTGCTTTGAATGAGTCTATGTCTGATGTTTTTGGCAGTTTGATTAAGCAATGGATTTTAAAACAAAATTCTTCTCAGGCCGACTGGATTATGGGATCGGGTTTATTCAAGCCCAAAATTAAAGGCCTTGGCTTGCGCTCTTTAAAACAACCTGGTACAGCTTACGATGATCCACGTTTGGGCAAAGATCCCCAGCCAGCGCATATGGACGAATATTATAATGGCCCTGAAGATAATGGTGGCGTGCATATAAATTCTGGAATTCCTAATTATGCTTTTTATTTGGCGGCAAGCGCAATTGGTGGTTATGCTTGGGAGAGAATTGGTCGTATTTGGTATTTAACCCTAAGAGATTCTTTGCGCTGGGATGCCAATTTTGAACAAGCCGCTCAATCTACCATTATTATCGCTAAGCAAATTTATGGGGTTCGTAGCAAAGAAACAAACGCCATTATAAAAGCTTGGAGACAAGTTGGAGTAATTAGATAATGCAAATTGCTTTTGAAAGATCGGGTGGCTTTGCGGGCATAAAGCTAAATTCACAAATTGACTTAGACAAATTAAGCCAAAATGAAGCCGACACTTTAAGAACCTGTTTAGATGAAAGCGGTTTTTTTGTTTTGCCCAGCGAATTAAAAAATAAAGAGTCTCAGGCTGACCGTTTTTGTTATAAACTCACGATCAAGCAAGGTTTAAAGGAACACACAATTATGGCGACCGAAACCTGCTTGCCAGAGACTTTAAAACCAATTATCGATTTTATGCAGAAAAAAGCCAAACTTTAATTTTTCTTAATTTCTTTAGCCACCGCTGAAGCTAAATCAGCCGCACTTAAGAATTGTTCTGCTTTGACATTTTTCAAAATATCTTTTAGAACAAAGTCTTTGGTTTTTGTCCAATTAATGGTTGAATTGCCGTATTCCTTCAAAATCTTTTCTCTCGAAAGCGGAAAATCAATTCCTCCGAGTAATTTAGTGATTGAAGCGACACCATATGCTTGTTTTGGCCCTCTTGTAGCCATAGTTTAACCTCCAGTTTGTAAATTAATGTGTTTATCCTAACCTTCTATTTGATAGATTGCTAGTAAAACTTAAGTAAAAATTATATTAAATATTTTTCTCATTCAAATTTTAAACAAAAAAACCCGAAGTTATTGCGAAACTTTATTTATGAATTCACAAATTGTCAATAATCAATTCTATAATTCGCTCAATTGGTGGGAAGCCAATGACCATATGATTGTATTTTTAAGAGCCGAAAGTAAAATTAGATTAAATTATATTCACAAAAGTATGCCAAATTTAAAAGGTAAAACCGTTTTAGATTTAGGTTGCGGTGCTGGTTTTATAAGCTTGCCTTTAGCCGAAATGGGTGCTTGTGTTACGGCAATAGACCTTTCAGAAGAAGCTTTAAGAATTTTGCAAGAAAAAGCCCAGCAAAAAAACTTGCAAAATAATATTCAAATCAAACAAGCCGATATTTTGCAAGAATTAAATTTAAACCAAAAATATGACCTTGTATTAGCCTTAGATGTTTTAGAGCACGTCTTTTGCCCAGAAAAGATAATTGAGCAAGCTTTTAAATATCTTAAGCCAAATGGTTTATTTATTTATCACACCTTGAATAGAACTTTTTGGTGCTGGCTTTTATATTTGCAGTTGGTGCCTCGGCTAATAAAAAACGACCCCAAAAATGTGCACGTGCACGAATTTAATATTAAACCCGTCGAAATAAATGCTTGGTTAAATAAACACAATTTGCAAAGTCAAGAACAAATTGGTATACACGCTCCTTTTGGACAAAAAGCAATTTGGGAATTAATAACTCAAAGAAAAATTATTTCAGAATTAAACTTTGAATATACCTCCAATTTAGCTTTAGGTTATTTAGGCAAAGCTCGATCGGGTGCATAATGCGACAAGAAACCTATAAAACAAAATATTAATTATTTACTTTTTCGGGAATGAAACAGCTAGAAAGGATTTGTTTTTGTGAATGAAATTGAAAATTATTTTAAAGTACAATCTGAAGAAAGTTTTCAGCAAGCTAATTCATACTTTCAGGCGGGCGATTTCAGGCAAGCTTTAATTTATTATGCACGAGCTTTTGAATTTGACCCGACCAATAAAATCGCTTTATATAATCGTGGCGTTTGCAAAATACAAATACAAAACTTTACAGAAGCCGTTTTAGATTTTGAATATTTGATAAACCATTTTGATGAAAGTCCCGAAGTTTATGCAAGTTACGCCTTTGCCAAAAACCAATTGAATGATAAATTTGCGGCTTTGCATTCATATAATAAAGCACTCGAATTAAAACCAGACCTCAAAGAGGCTTATTATAATCGTGGGAATTTAAAGCTTGAATTTGATGATTTTCAAGGGGCAATTGAGGATTTTACAGAATCAATTAAATTTCAACCAAATTATGCTAATGCTTATAATAATCGAGGGAATGCTTATTTTATATTAGGTCAATTTGAAGAAGCTATTACTGATTACGATCAAACGCTTGCTCTAGAGCCAAAACACAATCAAGTTTATAATAATCGTGGTTTGTGTCAGTCTAATTTGGGCAATTTAAATGCGGCCTTAAAAGACTTTGAAAGAGCCAAAGAAATTTTTTTAGAACAAAATAATCAAGAAAAATATAATTTAATGCTTAGTTTAATTGATGGTTTAAAGCAAAACTTACAAGAAAATTTAAATGCTTCAATTTTAGGAAGCTTAAATAAGTTAAAACTTTAGTATAGTAAAACCCAATTGAAACAACCCGCAAGAGAAGAGCCAAGGGTTTTTTAGGCATTAATGTTTAATGTATTTTCTACGGCAGAAACAACTAATTTTTCGACAAAACCTAATGGACCATTTACTTCTTGGGTTCCAGCGAAACTTTCAACAGCTTCTTTTGCTCTAGCTTTCAGGGAGTCTTCTAATTCACCACCAAATTTGCCCTGAATTTCTTCAATTGACTCTTCTTGAAAGAGTTGATTTAAAGGTCTTTGTGCACCACTAGCAGTATAAATTTTATCCAATTCACCGTGAACAGGGCTAAGATCGGCTGAATTGCCACCAGGAGTATCAGTTGCTCTTTTTACGCCATAAAGGGCTTTAGCAAGCAAATTTCCAGTATGTCCTTTTAAGGCTGTCCCAAAGCTTGCCAAAAGAGGAGCCGCAAAACTTGCGCCTGCTAAAGTTGCTTGTAAAACAGCGGCCTGCGGAGCAATAATGCTTGTTACAGCCCAGAGAGCGGCAAAAGGCAAAGAAGCCAAAGCTCCTGTTCCAATACTTTTAAAGCCAACATTGTGAGCATTTTTTCTTATGGTATTTACATCTTTTACATTGATCTGAGTTGTGGCTATTTGTTGTTCTAAAAGGGCTATTTCTTGAGTCGTTCCATCATCTGTATTATTCCGAAATAGTTGGCGAGCGGCTATTCTTGCTTTCAGATTCAAAATATAAAGCGGCTGATATAACCATTCTTTGGCTCTTTTCCATGAAGCAATTTCATTATATTTTGGAGCAATTTTATAACCCGTTCTGTTTTCAACTAACTCTAAAGTCCTATCAACAAGTTGGGCGCTGGCTAAATAACCCAAGGTCGGACCCATGGCAGTTGTAAACAATAATGAATATAAAGAGAAAGGCATAATAAACACCCTTTTTATAAGAAAATAATATATAGAAAAATTTATATTTGCAAATATGTAAGTTTCACCAATTTGCTTAATGAACAAAATCTAAGTTTTTTTTAATTTAACCCTGAAAAATACCCGCCAAAATTTTGCTTTTAATAATTTCGGCATTTAATTCTAATTCTTTTGGGTTTAGGCTTTGGGCAAATTCTTGCGGATTAAGGTAATACCATTTGTTTTCGATTAAATATAATTTTTCGATTAAACCCAAAAAAGTTCTTTTATTTATAATTTTGCCTTTTAGAGGTTTTAAATCTTTGGCGGTATAATCTAGTTCTATAATTGCCATAAAAGCTTGCTCAGCTGAATTATTGGTGTTTTCACAACTTAATTTTAAAAAATGTTGTTCATCGCTAATTTCTAGGTAATAATCCGAATCAAAAATGGTTTTACTTATAGTTGGTATAGTTTGCTTAAAATATTCAAAAGCACAATCCTCAAATAGTTTAAATAGCTCTTTTAGAGGTTGCTCAAGTGGTATTTTTTGAATATTAGTACAATTCACGTTGGTAATTTTGTTAAACAGCCGAATAATTCTATTGTACTCTTTTAGGGTTTTTATCTATAAGGGATTTTCCTAGTATTTAATTTGGCAAAATCAGCGCAATGTAGGCGGAGGCAAGGCTGGCACTGGAAGGTTCTTGTGTAATTTGCTATCCAAAAAAGAAAAACTATTGCTAGCCGAAGCATTTAATTCGGTTTGATTATTTAAATTGCCCTTCATGGTAAAACGAAAAACACGAGGTCTCGCATCAAAAACACGGTCTAAAAGAGGAAAACGGCCAAGCACATTGGTGAAATTAAATTGCGAAACAATATTTAATAGCTCTGAAGGGTGGCCAGCAGAATCAACTCTAACGGGTGTGCGAGGAATGCTTCCGATTATATTCATCTTTAGTTGGCTATTATTACGATTTAAAAAACCAGCCATATTTAAGTTGAGCTTATTTTTACCTCTATAACGTATTTCAGGAAAAGTAATATTATTATCGTTTAACTTCCAGCTCCCAGAGAGACTTGTATAATAGCCATTACTTTCAGGAGCCAATACACCCAAAAGGCCATTCATATTTAAAGCCAAAGGTCCGCCAAAAACCAAATTAGCCAAATTAAGTTTCTTTTGTAATGTTATAACTTGGGCAGCGTTTCCATTATGCAAATTAAAGCTACCACTAGCTGAAACGGGCTTTTCTGATTTGACCAAACTTAAAATATGCCCATCAGTTGCAAAAGTTAAGTCGCCAATGCCGCTAAAGCCACGCAAACCAGCCAAACCACGAGCCAATTGCCCGACATTTATTTTTTGTGCCTTGCCATTAAAAGAGCCATTATTAGTGCTTAAATTTAAATTGCCATTAATTGTAATTGTGCCGCCAGCCGCTGATAAACTTAGCCCCGGCATTTTAAGCTGATTGTTTTCAAGAATAAGAGAGCTATTAATTTCGGAGAAAACCAAATTTTTGAATTGGCCTTTTTCGGCAATAATTGTGGCTAAACCTTTATTATCCTTGGATTCAAAATAATTTTCTAGCGAAGTTAATTCTAAAGAACCAATCGTTACACTTTCACCTTCATCGGTTTTGACAGATAAACGCAAATTTTTCCAAAGACTTTTAGGCTGAAAAACATTAATTTCTTTTCCTTCAATCCAGCCATTAATAGAGCCTTTGAGTGAAATACCTTTAATTTGTTTAAAAATTTTATCTAGATTAATTAAAGGGTCTGTATAAGCTTTAAAAGAAAAATTATTTAAAAAACCTTCAGCTTTGCCGCTTATATTAAGGCCAGTAAGTGAAGTTTCTAGCCTTTGTAAATTAAAATATTGGTTTTGTAAATTTAAATTGCCGCTTGCAATCAAGTAACCAGGCAAATCATCAGACAAAGCGAGCCAAGGCGAACCTATAGAGCCAAGAGAGTTAAAATGAGAATCAAAATCAAAAACAATATTCTTTCCCAGAGCTGGCTTTAGCTTAAGAGTAAAAGGAAAATGTGTTTGTTCTGAAAAAGAAATTTTATGTTTTGCTTGCAAATTGCCCGAAAGCAAGTCTTTAAGATAAATAATGCCTTCTAAACTACCATCAAAAGAAGAAAGTAAACTTAATATTTCTTCATTGGCAGAATTTAATATTACAAAACCGTTCAAAGCCAGCTTCGAGCTATTACCATAATCAAATTTAAAGTTTTCAAAACTAAGTTTATTGCTCTCTAAAAGCTTAATGAGGCCATTTCCATTTGAGAATTTATGTTTTCTAAACTCGCCACCAAGATCCACAACCAGCATTTTTAGTTGCGTAAATTTATTATTTTGTAAATGCGCTTCCAAAGATAGTTTTCCTGCGGGTTTATTGATTTTACTAAGTTCTGGTATAAGCGGAAATAAGCTTACAGCTGAACCAAAAGCCTGAATCGATAAATCATTGTTTATTATTTTTTTAAAAGTATAATCTTTAAATTTTATAAAACCATTAATTGAAGCCCAGTCTGAGGCGGTAAGTTCGGCTTTTAGATTTTGGATTAAAACGGTTTTGTTCTCTGCGAGCTTTAAATTGCCTTGCGTGATTTTGATAATTTGCTTATTTGCCAATACAACTAATTTTTTAATTGTAGTTTGCCCAGTGAGAGCACTAATTTGATTATTATTGATTTTAATTAAAGCACTTAAAGCTTGTATTTGGCCTTCTTTGAGGTCTGGAGAACTAGGCAAATTCAGCAAATCAGCCTTCAATTCAATTATTCCACCGATTAATGGTTTATTTAAATTGGTATTTTGCAGTTTTAAATTAATTTTGCTTTTAATTAAATTTTGTTTACCCTCAATAAAAGCCTGAAACAAGCCAGTTAAATTATTATTATTTATTTTAAATTCACCCGAACCAGCCTCAAAAGAAAACTTTTCAAATAAACCTTGCAAAGCATAAACTTTAAAATTGCCTTTTAAAACGCCGTCATAAATTAAATTACCAGTTAAAAAACCTTTGTTTAAGCTGATTTGATGAGGTTTTAAAACGTTTTGCAAACTAATTAAATTAATTGGCTTAACCGCTTGCAAGCTAAACTTGGCGATTTTTTGTTTTTCGAGCACTATTTGCCCATTTAAAGGTCCTAAAGCCGAAACTTGGCCATGGCTTATAAATAAAGAAGAAAACCATAAATTAGCTTTAGAAAGTTTGGGATTTTGATAATTTGGCTTAAGTGTGCCTTGCAGAACACCTTTCAGTTTATAGTTTGGCAAATAATTATCAATAAAATCAGCTGGCATTGGCTCTAATTCAAGCTCATCAGAAAAAGGCTTTGAATGAAGATGAATAGAAGGCTGTCGTTTTTGGCTTTGACCGCTGATTTCTTCGGTTAAATTTAGTTTATTAATAGAAATAATTTGCTTAAATTGTGGATTCAGCTTAATTTCGGCACTGAGAACAAGATTTGGCAATTTAAAGTTTTTATATAAGTTTTTTTGTAAATGCAAATTTATAAGTTTTAGTTTAACTGGCGCATAACCAAAATGCGAACTAAGAATTTCTATTTGCCCGTCAAGGGAGGTTTTTGCAAGATTTTTTATTTGATAAGAAAATTTCAAAAGCTTAACTTTCAGATTAATTACATCACCAACTCGGCCAGCTACTTTAATTGTTTGACCTGAATGAGCTTGTATGAGCCAATCAGAGCCAATAAAACTATTACGCCTTAATTCTATATAATCCAAAGGTGGTAATCCTTCCGCCACCAAAGACAAATCGCCTTTCTCGAGAATGACTTTTGTGATAGGTAGCGGTATTTCAGGAAAACCTTTATTTTGCCTTTTAGCTAAATGTATTAAAGCCCATTCTTTTGCGTGTACGGTGCCACTAATAGGCGCAATAGAAAAATTTTCGACCATAAAAGTTTTTTCTTTATTCTCACAAAAATGCCCACAAATTTTGGCAAAACCGCACCATTTAATAACTTTGCATTCTAAAAGTCCGCCGCCAGCCGCCCTGGAAATCTGCGGTTGCAATAAAGCCCACCAAAATTTAATATTAATAATTCTCGGGTAAAGCCCAAATATAAAGCCACCAAGGAGAGCCAATAATAATAAAATTTTTACTAGTTTATAATTTTTTAGGCTCAATTTGATAGTTTAAGGTTGGTTAAAGCTTTGGCAAATTTGGAATAAAACCTAATTGATAAGCTTCTTTAAAGAATAATTCTATTCCTTTTTGTCCACGCCCACCAAAATCTAAAGACAATTCATTAACGTACATACTCACAAAGCGGTCTACATCTTTCAAGTCTAAGCCTTGGCTAAAATTTAAGGCATATGCTAAAGCTTCTTCACGGTGCGTAAAAGCATATTCAACACTTTTCTTTAGTATAAAGTTTAAATCTTGTTTAATTGGTTTTTCTAAACTACGCTTAACAATATTACAACCCAAAGGCAAAGGTAAACCACCCGTGCGCTCAAACCACCATTCGCCCAAATTTAAAAGTTTTGTAAAACCATTGTTTTTATAGGTTATTTGCCCCTCGTGAATAATTAGGCCAGCTTCGCAATCACCGTTTTTTAGGGCAGTTTGAATTTGGTCAAAAGGCAAAGCTTTAATATTTACTTTCGGAGCATAGAGTTTTAAGGCTAAGGCGGCACTTGTAAGCAAACCCGGAACCAAAACGGTTTGTTCGCCTGCTTTTATTTTGGATAGCAATTCTGGCGCATTAACATTACTGCCACAAATCAAAACAGGACCATAATTATCACCAAAACTGCCACCAACGCTCATTAATTCATAATGTAAATCTAAATAAGCATAACTATGAAAAGAAATGGCCGAAATATCAAATTCTTGGGTTTTTTGCGCTTTTTCGTTTAAAGCCTCAATATCGGCAAAATGGCTTTCAAACTCATAAATGCCAGTATCAATTTTGTCTTGCTCCAAAGCATAAAGCATAAAAGCATCGTCTGAATCTGGACTGCGTGCGATTTTAATTTTCATAATCTGCTAATTATACAAAATTTTGGGGCTGTTTTAAATTTTCTTTAGCATTCCATCCTCAAGCAAAGCTAATAGCCAATAAAGTTAAAATTCCGCCTACAATTTGGTTTACATTTAAAGTTTCACCAATCAAAAAAATCGCCAAAAGGCTTGCAATAAAAGGCTCTAAATAAGTATAAACAATTACTCTATTTGCTCCAAACTTGCTTAGGCCTTTGTTCCAGAGTAGCATTCCAATTGGCAAACTAATAAAAGCATGATAAAACAAACCCGCATAACCTTTAAAGCTAATATTTTGCCAAAAATCAAAACTCTCAGTAAAAGCCGAAATTAAGCCAAAAAACAAAGCTGGAATAAACATAATAAGGCTGGTTGCCGAGTATTCATCGGTTTCTTGAATTGGACTTTTAATTGCTAAGCTATACCAAGCCCAGTTTATGGCCGAAGCAAAAGCTAATAAATTGCCAATCAGTGAATTTTGAGCATTATGCGTATTAATTACTAGGCAAACACCAATAAAACCCAAAAGCAAACTTTGCCATTTTATTTTTTGTTTTTCTTTGATATAAAGCCAAAAGGCAACCATTAAAGGCGAAGTGGCCAATAAAATTGCACTAGTGCTTGCGCTGGTAAGTTTAAGCCCAAACACAAAAACAACCTGAAAAGCGGCTTGCGCCAAAACAGCGTTCAAAAGCTTGCCTTTAGAAAACTTACTCAAATTAAAGGCAAATCTACCAGAAAATAATTGAATACATAAAGAGCCTAAACCAAGCCCCAAAGCCATAAATAAAAAAGGCGGAAATTCAGAGACACCCAATTTAATCGAAGGATAAGCGGCACCCCAAATTAAAACCGCAACTAAAGGCTCCCAAAGTATCATTTAACTTGCCAAAATTTGAGCATTACTTTTGCTACGTAGCTCTGGATGAAGCCAAATTATTTTTTCTTCTTCTTCAAATTCACCCATGCCCCAAACCTCAGGTTGTAACCAAATACCTCTTGTATTCCAAGCTTTGGATTGTATTTTGTCAATTAAACTACAAATTTGCTGAGATGAAGCTCCAGCTGTATTCATAATAAAATTAGCATGAATAATAGAAACTTCAACTCCGCCCACTTTTTGACCCTTTAAACCCATTTCATCTATTAATTTACCAGCCGGTGTAGCCGAGGAAGGATTACGAAAAATACAACCCGAAGAAAAACCTTTAGGCTGAGTAGCGGCTCTTTGTCTACGATATTGCTTCATTTTGTCTTGAACCTGATCTGGCATTCCATCACTGAGCCTAAATTTTGCTTCTAAAACAATATATCTCTGTGGGTCGATATTAGAGCTACGATAACCAAAATTAAATTGACTAGCTGTAAAAGTTAAAACTTGTGCTTTTTGCGTATCAAAAATAGTTACTTTTTCTAGAATATTTGAGGTGGTTTGACTATGTGCGCCAGCATTCATAATTACGGCACCACCAATTGTACCAGGTATACCTTCCATAAATTCGGTACCGCTTAAGCCCCATTGCGCCATTTGACCCGCAAGTTTAGGCATTTTAGCTCCCGCTCCAACCAAAACCGCATCTGGTGAAACACGTGTAACCCAATTGAGTGCGGCTGTCGAAATAACGGCTCCAGCAACCCCTTTAGATGAAATTAGCAAATTAGAACCACCACCTAAAATTGACCATGGAATGCTTCGGTCTTGTAATTCAACAACTAAACCAATTAGCTCTTCTGGCGTGCTGGGATAAAAAAGCTGTTCTGCACTTCCGCCTATGCGAAGAGTGGTTAATTGACCAATATTGGCGTGCTCTATTTTATACATTATTTTTACAGTTTGTTTTTACCACAAATTTAGGCTAATTGGGCAATTTAGAGAATTCTTAAGACGCAATTTTGCCAAAAGAGTTTCTTCTTATTAATAGTAGTAATAAGTTAATTCCTAAAAGCAAGGTTAAGTTATAAGAGTTTGCCCTATTTATTTTAGGGAAATTTAGGTTTTTAGGGGGGGTTTCTCTTAAAGTTTTACATGCTTAAAAAAAATTAAAAACCTTTAAAATAAATTTATGAGCAATTTGCATATAAAAAAGCTTTCTCCACATTTAATCAATCAAATTTCGGCAGGTGAAGTTGTGGAAAGGCCATCATCTGCAATTAAAGAGCTAATCGAGAATTCAATTGATGCGCAAGCTCGAAATATTCAGGTGCAAGTTTTGGCACAAGATGGCCGTTCTTTTCGGGTTACAGATGATGGAATTGGTATTTTGCCTGATGAAATTGAATTGGCTTTTACTGACCATGCCACCAGCAAAATTGTAGACATGGACGATTTGAATAATTTAATTACTAAAGGTTTTCGGGGTGAAGCCTTGGCAAGCATTTCGGCCGTTTCTGAAATTATTTGTTTAACCAAACACAAATCGGCCAGCCAAGCTATTAAAGCCAGTTTTGACAAAAATCATCAATTAATAAAAGTGCCAACTGCGTTTTCGGGCGGAACTTGTTTTGAGGTGCATAATTTATTTGGTAATATTCCAGCGCGTTTAAAATTTCTTAAAAAACCCGAAACCGAGCTACAGGTGATTCAAGACACAGTTAAAGAAATTGCAATTGCCCATTCTGAAATTAGTTTTTGTTTGCAAATTAAAGATAAAACTATTTTCAAAACCACTGGTTCTGGCGATTGGGAGCAAACCGTAAAAGAAGTTTTGCAAGAAAAAATTAATTTTAAATATCTTCAAGCTAGCCGAGAAGAAGAACCATTTATGCAACTTAAAGGTTTAATTGCACCTATTAGCGAGTCTAGATCGGACAAGAGAGCGATTATAACTTTATTAAATAAAAGACCAATTCAATGTCAAGTTATGCGCAAGGCCATTAAAGCAGTTTATCAGGGGTTTTTACCGGCTGGCAAATATCCGCGTTTAATTTTGGATTTTCAATTGCCGCCTAATTTGGTTGATGTAAATGTTCATCCGACAAAAAAAGAAGTGCGTTATGCTCATCCAAACTTGGTTTATCAGCTAATTCAAAACTCGCTTGAAAAACATTTAATTTTGGCTTCAACCGCAATTAGCAAAAACACCGCTCCAGAAAAGCCAAGCCAGCAAATGCCAATTTTAGACAAACCCAAAACTAATTTTAGTGTCTCTGACTTTAAGCCCAAACAAAGCGAGACCCCTAATTTGCCTCAAGCGCAACCTGAAAAATTAATTAGCAAACAAAATGAAAAAATCGCCGAAATAAGCTCATTAGAACTCAAAAGAGTCGGTGAACAAAATATTAAATCTTTTAAAGCAGACAGAGGAAATTCGAGCGATTTTTGCTTGCGGAGCGGTGATTTTTATATTAGCGGGCAAATAAATGGGCCAAAATGGCTAAGAGAAAATTATCTCGAAATGCTGTCTAATTGGTTATTTGCCATTGATATAGAATGCACAACAAAAGAACAAAATACGGCTAGCTCGCAAATTGAGGTTTTTCCTAAAATAATTAGTCGGCGCAAAAAAATAAACCTTAAAGTTCTGGAGCAAATTTGGGCTAAAGACGGCTGGAGATGTGTTTATTGCGGCAAATATTTACTTCATCCCGCCGTGGCCAAGCAAGCTTTAAGACAAGACCCTGAAAGTTGGTTAAAAAGAATTAATCAGCAAAATGAAGTAATTAAAACCCATTTATTCCGTGAGCATCAAGCCTCATATGACCATTATTTTCCAGTTAGTCATAATCCTTCTTTAAGCCAGCAAGCAGATAATTTATTTGCCTGTTGTAGAGCTTGTAATCAGGCAAAAAAAGATTCTAACAATATGCAAAAATGGCAAATTCAAAAATTTGAGCCTTGGATTGAACCCGTAAAAATTGGTAATTTAATGTTTTTAATGGGTAAAGCTCATCAAATCAAGCCAATTGTGGCAAACTCTGGATATAAAAATTGATTTAATTACTTTGGAATAAACCCCCGCTCTATGAGCGACCCCTTAGAAGGGGTACAAATAAGTACAAAATGAAGTCGCTCTTCTAATAAGGCAGTGGGGTTGCTGTAGAGAACTTTATTTACACAAATCGGCCTTAATTGGCGCAAAAACATAATGCACTTTTAGGCCTTCTTGATAGTTATAAGGCAAGCTTAACAACCATTCAGTTTGGCATTTTAGGCCTTTAATTTGTTTATAGTTTATATTTGCACTTGTGCTTTTATAAGGCAGTTTGGCCACAATTATTTTATTATCTGGCTTAAAAAACTTTGGCCTAGAAAGCAAAATTTGTATATTAGAATTATTAGCCTTTGAAAAAACTGGTTTATTCCAGACAAAATTTAAAGTGTTTTTTGTTTGCTTGGCAAGCTTAAACTCTGGATTAAAAATTAAAATAGCGGGCAAATATAAATCTCTGCTTGGTTCAACTTGGGCTTTTATGTATGGTGCTTGGGGTTTTGAAGTTGGCTTACGATTATAAGTATAAATTAAATAAAATGGTTTTTGCTTGGCTTCAGTGTCTGTAAGCTGAAACTCAAAAATACCATCACTGCCTAAAATTTGCCTTTTTTGAATATTGCCTTTTTCATTGGATAGTAAAATTTCATCGCTATTTTCTTGTCCAAAATAAGCACCTTGAATAGTAAAAAAATTATTGGTCTCTGTTTTAGTGCAAGCCGAAAGCAAAATGGCCGAAAGCAAAAATAAAGTAAAAAGTTTATTAAAAAGCATTTTGTAAAAATTTTTTGGTTTTCAGACTATACTAAAATAAATTCGTTAATAAATATCAAAATTATGGCTCGTAAAGTTATTTTAAAAGCAAAAGGTCCAGTTAAAGTTGGCGAAAAATGGATTTGTGCTTGCGGTTTAGCTAAAGGTTGGCAAGAAGCTGAATGTCAGCCTTTTTGTGATGGTTCACATACCAAAACCCGCCCTGAAGAAGATGGCAAAATTTATAGCTATGATGCGGAAGGTAATGTAATTTCAACTGAAGAAGTTTATTCATAAAATAAGTTTATAAAGGGGTTTTCGCTAAAACGGGCGAGAAGAGGAAGATAAATTGCACAAATTTTATAAAATTGCCGCTGGGCGAGCTTTAAGAACTCATTTGCCTATTCATGCGGGAGCTAATGTTTATTTGCCACGGTCTTTTAATCAATTATTTAAATATGATCTCAGTGAAATTACGGGCTTAGACGATTTACATAATCCAAGCGGTTTTATTAAACAAGCTCAAGCCGAGGCCGCTGAATTGTTTTTGGTTGAACATAGCTTTTTTTCGGTGAATGGAGCTTCCGCTTGTTTGATGGCGGCTTGTTTGGCTTTAGGCGAAGGCGGTAAGGTTTTAGTGCCAGTCAATGCGCACAAAAGTATAATTGCTGGTTTGCTTTTAAGTGGTGCCGACCCTATTTGGTATGAACCAGACTGGGACGCTGAATGGGGAGTTTATAGAGATATTAATCCCGAAAAAATAGCTGACTTATTAAAAAGACATAAAAATATTAAAGGCTGTTTTATTACTTCTCCGACATATGAAGGCATTAGACCGCAAAACTTAAGCGAAATTATTTCTCTTTGCCAGCAAGCTGAGGTTCCTACAATTGTGGATGAATCACACGGAGCACATTTAAGCTTATTGTATGAAGGCTTAGGCGGTATTAATGCTTGTGCTGATATAATTGTTCATTCGCCACATAAATCGCTGGGAGCTTTAACTCAAACTGGTTTATTACATATACAATCTGAATTAATTTCTCCGCAAAAAATAGCTAGTGCCTTAAGCTTATTACAAACTACGAGTCCATCTTTTTTATTAATTTTAAGTTTGGTGCAAACTCTTAAAAGCCTCAAGCAAAGCTTAAGTCCGCTAAAAAAACAAATGTGGTTAGCGCAAGAATTTAAAGACAGACTTTCTAAAATGCCAGAAATACAATTGGTAAAAAATGATGACCCGACAAGGCTTTTGTTAGCAGTTAAAGGCTGGTTTGGAGTGGCTTTGAGTGAATGGCTCTGGAAAAACCATCAAATAGAAACTGAACTTGAACATAATAATTGTGTTTTATTTTTGATTGGTTTAGGCGCAAAATGGCATCAGCTCAAAGCTTTGCAAAAGGCTCTCAAATTAGCTCAAACCTCGCCTGAAAAAGACAATTACAAAACAAAACTTCAAGTTAAACCTCAAATGCTTTTATGCAAAAATAATCCCAGAGAAGCTTATTTAAAAAGCAATGGCGAAGAGAAAATTGTTTTTAAGTGCCCGCCAGGTGTGCCAAGTCAAATACCGGGTTGTGAATTGCCGCTTTCTTTGGTTTACTCTAAAAAAGCAAATACCAACCCTTATTTTGAAGAAGATTTTGCCGAAGACCCTGAAGACAGTTTATATGCCGAAGAATTTGCTTAGTTTGCTTTAAAATAAAACTTTATTCATAAACTGCAAAATAAATAATCAAAAAGTTTTTTAATCATATATATAATATTTTTTTATAAAAGTCATGCTTAACATTAATCCGCTTTCAGCTTTCTGCGGGAAAACTGACGATAATAGCAAATTGGTTTGCAATCAAATAACTCAAGTTAATAATCAATTTTCTGGGACCGATACATCTGAATTGCCGCAAGTTCTAGAATCACGCATAAGCCCAGAACAGATGAGAGTAGCCGCTGAAAATGCTTTTGCTGATCGAATAGATTTTTTAATAACTAATGCCGAAAAAAAAGCCACAGAATCAAGTATTAATTTAGAACAAACCCAAAATTTATGGAATACTCAAATTGTTGATAAGCTAGGTTTAAAGCCAAAAGACGAAGACAAAAATAAAAATATCAATTCAGAACAATTGTCGGCTTTGCAATTTAAG
>CANLTT010000027.1 GCA_947494115.1 Candidatus Caenarcanales bacterium | reverse complement strand
CAACTGGCTTCTAGATAAACTCTTAATAATGGCTCTGTACCGCTAGGACGCACTAAAACCCAACTACCATTTTCTAGAACTAATTTAATGCCGTCTTTATAGCTTACTTGGCTTACCTTTTTGCCTACAAACTTTGTCGGGGCATTGGTTTTTAAGTTGTTTATAATGCTTTCTTTGGCCTCAGCCGTCAAATGCAAATCTAAACGAGTGGCCAAAGGCTCATAACCGCCAAACTCCCAAGTTTCTTTCCAAAGCTCGCCTAAAGTTTTTTTGGTAATAGCCATAGCTTCGCAAACTAATAAACAGGCCAAAATGCCGTCTTTTTCGGGAATATGCCCCAAAATGCTTAAACCGCCAGATTCTTCGCCGCCAATCAAAACCTCTTTCTGGCGCATCATTTCACCAACATATTTAAAACCAACCGCTGTTTCAATTAATTCAAGGTTTAATTTAGCGGCCAAAGCGTCAAGTAAATGTGTGGTGGCCACTGTGCGAACAATTGCGCCTTTTAAATTACGTTTTTCAGAAAGATATTTAGCTAAAATACATAAAATCTGATTTGGTGTATACAAATTGCCTTTGGCGTCTAAAATAGCGAAGCGGTCAGCATCTCCATCATTTGACAAACCAATATCTAAACTTTGGGTTTTAATTTCGGCAATTAATTGGCTTAAAGTTTGCGTTGTTGGCTCTGGGAGCATTCCTCTAAATAATGGATCTCTTTCTTGACCCAAAACAACCTTGCATTCAATTAACTCGTTTAAATAACCTCGACCAGCCCCATTTAAAGAATCAAGTCCTATTTTGAGATTAGCTTCTTTTATGGCCGAAAAGTTTATAATTTTTTTTATATCTTTTATATAGGCTGGCTTTGGGTCAAAGATTTGAATTGTTGCTTTATTGGCAATTTCTTTAAAAGTATAATTTTGCGCTCCTAGCTCATCAACAAAAGCCTTGATTTGAGCAGTTATGGCTTCATCCGCTGGGCCTGCAAAGTCTGGAATATATTTTAAACCACAATATTCAGGAGGATTATGACTAGCCGTAAACTGCAAAGCTCCCGCCGAATTTAAAAGCTTGGCAGAATGAGCGATTACGGGCGTTGGCGTGTCTCGATTGACTATTAAAACATTACGGCCAAAACTATTAATTACATTTGCGGCTTTTTGGGCAAATTTATCCGCTAAAAAACGTGGGTCATAGCTAATTAAAGCTGGCTTATCAAGCGGATAAACAGTATCTAAATATTTTGCGATGGCCGCACCCACCAAAACAACATTATCAAAAGTAAATTCTTCTGCAATTATGGCTCTCCATCCGTCTGTTCCAAATTTAATTTTTTGCCAACTCATTAATAAACCCTTTCATTAACCTACTTAAAAATTTTATGCCCAATCTCTTAATTTTTGTTGCCACTTACCGAAGTTAAACCTAATAAAGCTGGAATCGAATCGGATAATAGTTTTGCGCTTGCGATGATTTTATAAGGTAATTCGAGTAAATGTTCAAATTTTTTAGGCACAAATAAAAGCATAGATTCGAGAAAACAAAGAGTATCAATAATGCTAGATCTGTCAAAAGCTTCTTTATCTGATGGATTTGTAGAATAATGAGAAATTAGTTTTTTGCTAATAGCCATGGTTAAACCCAAAACTGGCAAAGCAAAACGCATACCATTCAATAATTTTGTTTCGGGAATATTAACTTTTTTGGCAAAGCCCTTAAATCGCTCTTTTGAAGACTTAGCAATTTTATTAAGAAAGCTATTTGGATTACTTTGGTCTTTTTTAGGCAAAACAATTTCAGAGGCAATTAAGCTTCCAATGGCAAATTGCACAAAGGCCATAATTTTATCAGAATGAGGCAAATTGAGGCTAGCGGCTCCAACAGCTTCAGCCGAGCTGGTTAAAGCAAAAATGCGTGAAATTGTGGTATTTTGTAAAAACCCAAAAACTACTTCTAGACTGGCTAATAAAAAGCTCATAACTGAACTTGTGTTTTTTGCAATATTTAAATAAGTTGGCTGATTGTTATCTTGAGTTTGCAGAGCATTAGAATTCAAAGCAACACCAAGTTGAGCTGACGGCAAACCAGAAGAAGTAAAATTATTTGTTTGTAAACTAGAAGAAGATGCAATTTTCATTTCAAATGCGAATAATTCTCAATAAGCCCAATGTCTAAATTTTGCAACAACTGAGAATGATTCGCAATAACAATCTTGTTAATTTTTTTTAATTTACATTTCAAATCTATAACTAATCTGCGCCAGAGAGTTTTGATTAATTGTGAAAATTTCCAATTCACTGGTCTGTCTTTTATCTAAACTAAAAAAAAGAGGCGGCTAATTAAAGCCAACCTCAATATTTCGATAACATATTTACAAATTCAAGGCTATCTTGGTTTACAAATTGTTTTGGAAATAAGTGTGGTCTTCTTGATTTTTAGGTTTGGCTCCAACAATAATTTTGCCTTCTTTGATTTTTTGTTCATATTCTTTAGCTTGATTTTCAGCTATGCCCATTCCTACAAGACCGCCTACTAAACCACCTGTGATTCCGCCAGCTCCAGCTCCAGCCAAGGCGGCCGCAAAAGGTCCTGCTACTACCAATCCTAAACCCGGAATAAACAATGATGTTCCAATTGCGGCTATAGCGGCGGCTGTTGCCCCAAGAGCACCACCAATAGCTGAACCAACACCACTTCCTTCTTTAACAGCGTCTTCTAAGCGTTCTGAATGATCGGTGGTGCCATTGTATTTTTTTCTGGTCTCATCGGACATCATTAAGGCGATTTCTTTATCTGTATAGCCTTTAGCTTTGTATTTATCATATGCAGTCATAGCACTAGTATAATCAGCGTAATCTTTTCCAAAAAACTTACTTTGATCGGTTTTAGTTGAGGTTTCCATAAAATAATCCTGTTTTTAACTACTTATATAAAGATCGTAACACTTTGAAATTTTAAGAACTCGAAAAAATTAAAAATTGTTAAGAATGGAAACAATACCAAAACGATGCCATAACAATCCTTTTGACATTTTATAAAATTAATCTTTGTGGGTTTAATTGATGACTTTAATGAAAGCTCATTGCATAATTAAAAAAAGGGAAAGTTTGTATGAAAAAAATAATTTTGTTTTTAATTTGTTTGAGCAGTTTTGTCTATGCCGCTGATGAAGATCGTTTTAGAACATTAGAAACCTTGAATTTATCTTTGCCTCAAAAACAGCAAATTGAAAATATTAAAAATGAGCAGAAAAGTCAAATACAAGTTTTGCAAGCCGAACTTAAACTAAACACCGAAAAATTAAAAACTCTGCAAAACAATGAAAACTCATCAGAAGAAGAAATTGAAGCTTTAAAAACCAAAATTAATTCTATTCAATCGGCTCTCTCTGACATTAAGGTAAAAAGCTGGATAAAAGTAAAATCGGTTTTAAGCCCAGAACAAAACGAAAAACTGCGTAATTTACAACTTTCTCATTAATTTTATGCTAGGTTACCTTGGCCCTGAAGGCTCTTATTCACATATTTGTGCTAAAAAAATTGCCGAAGTTTTTGCTTTAAGCCCATTAATTCCTTATAAAACTATTTCTGAAATTTATAAAGCACTGGAACAAAAAGAAATCAATTTTGGTTTATTGCCAGTTGAAAATTCGCTTGGCGGCAGTGTTCCCGAAACTTTAGATAATTTGCTTTTTGCACCTCAAAGTCTGCAAGTTCGCCTCGAATGGGTTTTGATGATTGAACATTGTTTAATTGGCTTCGATTTGAATATTAACGAAATCAGAGCACATTTTCAGGCTTTTGCGCAATGCGACAACTATTTAAACAAATATTATGCCAATGCCAATAAAAAAGAAATGTCAAGTAATTCATCAGCGGCCTTAAGTTTGCTAAATGAAAAAGAAAATAAAGCCGCAATTTGCTCAAAAGAAGCGGCCGAGCTTTATAAAATTCCTATTATTGCGGAAAAAATTAATGATTTTACAGAAAACTTCACACGTTTTTGGCTGGCTGGTTGGGAAAATTTGCCACCAAAAAACAATAATCAAAATTTGATTTCTTTAGCTTTTCGTATTCCACAAGATTTGCCTGGCGGCTTGGTAAGAGTTTTAGGGCCAATTGCAGAGCGTGGCATTAATCTTTCTAAAATTGAATCTCGGCCAACCAAGAGCCGTTTATGCGAATATAGTTTTTATATTGATTTAATAAATTCAAGCAAAGCTGATCAAGAGCTATTAAAAGAATTACAAAGTTTATGTTCTTATTTTAAGTTTTTAGGAAATTATCCCGTTTGGCCTTTAAACGATTTGCGGTTTTTGGGCAATTAAATTATTTTTGCAAAAACAAGGTTGAAAGCTCTGAGATCTATGATTTAATCAACGAAGTGAAAGAATAAAATGAGTTTAGATTCAATATGAAGAAAAAAGTTAAACAGAGAGCATGCAAACGAAAGAATCATCGTTGAGCATATTAATAGAAAAATCAAAATATTTCGTATATTCTCGTTCAGATAGCGAAACCAAAGAAAGAGATTTGAATTGCAAATCAATCTTATTGTCTCAGGCGTAAATCTCAGCCATAATTCATTGTTAAAATTCCTTAACTTGCTATTCAAGAAAATGCATTATTTTTATTTAAATAAATAGACTAATGATTGAGGAGCTGTGCTTATGGTTAATTTTGTACCTGACGCTTTGATAAAGTTTTTGAGAGAAAATCCAGAAGATTTAGCCGCTTTAAATCAATTAACTCAACAAAAAAGAGATAAAGGAGAAAAAGTTGAAGAACTGTTTATGGAAACTGATTACGACAATGATGGAAAATTAGATCAATTTTATCCAGACAAAACAATATTAGCTGAATATGCTAGTCGAATTTTTGCCTTACCAACTACCTCAAAAGGGGAATTGATAAAAGGAGACAATTATCAAATTCTCAAATCTCTCGGAAAAATTGATGACATAGCGGGTGATAAGTCTATTTCTTTAGAAGATGAGAAGGGGAATACTCTAAAAGATTCAGATTCTAAGAATCCAAACAAAAAGATAATTCTTTCGCCTAATCAAGCCGTAAATATGGATGGAATCGTAGAAGCTAAAACAGATTTAGAAATTGAAAATAAAGTAAATCAGTTTCTTCTTTGTATTAATTCTTGGATTCCTATGAATGGCAACGAATTAGTAACCTTATTATCTGAACTCAAACAACAAAATAAATTAGAAAATTTTCTCGAAATAATCAAATCAAAATCTGAAGGAAAAAGCTTAAAAGAACTGATAAAGAATAAATTCAATCAAGCAGATTTAGAAAGAATAAATGATGTTCTTGACGGAACTAGATCTTTTGGCAATTCAGATAAAGGTACTTATTTTTCTAATGGTATTCAAAACTGGTTTACGGGATTAGTACGAGGAGTTGGAACATTCTTTACTAACCCAAGCAAAGTCGTTAAAGAATTAAAGGAAAATCCATCTTCGGCAATTGCAATTGGATTAACGCTTGTCGGTGCGGGAGTAGCTATTACTTTTCCACCAGTAGGAGCTGTAATGGCCATCGGTGGACTAGGAATGGCAATATGGAAATTTTTGAGTAATGGAATCAAAGCAAATATTTCAGAAGATAAAATAGAGGTTGCAAATGCTTTACTGGATGCTGGAAGTGGCTTAATTGATACCGTCAGTAGTGTGCCCGGAACAGGACAATCTTTACAGCAACTCAAATTTTCAGCTTCAGTTTTAAGAAGAAAAGGTGTAATTTCTGCGGCACGGACAAGTGGTAGAAGTGTTGAAACAGCAACAAGCACAGCTAGTCAAAGATCTTTAAGTACAAATCCAAAGAGAGAAGTTAATACACAAAATATAATAACTGAAACTCAAGTGCCAGTCGATACTGCCGAAGCAAGAATTAATGATAATTCATCAATTCTTCAACCTCGTTCGACAGCTGAACTTATCATGGATGAGCAGACAAACACACCTCAGATAAATCAAATCTCTAGAACTAATGAAAATATAATAACTAATGAGTCATCCAACAAAATATCTAATGCTTCAGAAATTACAGGCTTAACGGATATTAGTAGTATTCAAAAAGGTAATCTAGGAGAAATTAGATCTGATATAACGGCTGAAAATTTGAATGAAGTGATAAAAGCAAAGTTAATTCCAATTTCTTCAGGCCAAATACAAGAAAAAATATTAAAAGCAATCCCTGAAGAAGATCATTTGTTGGCTCTAAGTTTAATGAGGAAAGCGAGTCAGTTTGGAAATATGAGAAGCCTAAATTCTCTTGTAAAAGAATTAGAGATAATAGCCATAAAGTCTGGGCAATCTAAACCAATAATATTAAAATTGGATTCATGCAGTCTTGGAGATACACTTCTTTACTTACAAGAAAAAGGTAGTTTAGGCAATTTAAAATTCTCTTCAATAGACGAATATATGCCTTATTTCTCAAATCAACCATATATATTACTAGTTGATCAGTTTGTTATTCATAAACTTAAAACAGATATATCTTTTTGTAATTCAATAGTAAAAAATCCAAACATTCAGCTTGTATATCCTGAAGGTTGGATCAACGGTATTAATCCTTTCCGACAAGGTTCAATACTTGATATAAAACGCAATACTCTATCCCTTCTAGAAAAGGCAAAATCAAGCAATGGAAATTCTGTAAATTTAGATGAATTATCCTCAAGAGTTTTAAATGAATCTGTATTAAGTGAATTAAGAGACATTTCACCTATTCTAGAAAAACGAATACAGATTATCTATAATCCAGACGCAAGTATGATGCTCGCTCCAACAGTGAAGAATATTTCTTCTTTTATTGCTTATCTTTTAGAACCCAAATCTATTAATTTAGATGGACTGGAAGAAATAAGTAATGGAATTAAGAACATAATCAAAGACAGATTGAAAAATAGCCATAATATCTCCTCAAGTAATATAGAAGATATAAGCAATCAGTATGTGCAAATGTATTTAGAAATGATGGTTAGAGATATAAATGTTTACAGTCCAAGAAAACTTTCTCGCATATCTCAAATACACTATAATAAATTAAAAAAAATGGCTCTAGAGAAAGGATTTGAGACTAAAGATATTGTTTTTCATATTCCAGTGAAAAATAAAAGTTATGGCTTTACTACGATGGCCTATATAACTGCAAATGAAATCTCTCCATCTCAAATAATTACAAATGCAGATTCACTATCTACTGGTGGAAAGAAATTAGTAGTTGTTTTAGATGATGTTGCAGGGTCTGGAAGCTCCTTAAGCAGTGCTCTTTATTCTCTATCTAACTCTGGTACAAATTATGAAATCATAGTCGCACCACTAATATCTACACAACAAGCCCAGAAGTACATTAAAAATAATTCTAAGGCTAACTATTATTTACCAGGTGAACTAAGAGATACATTTTTTGAATCATCTTTTTATAAATCTCTTTCCTTGGATTTGCAAAAGAAAATGAGTGGTTTAGTTGGATCAAAAGGATTTCATGATAATGCTCTCAACTTAGCTTTCCCATACATGGTTCCAGACAATGCTAATTCTCTTTTTGGCCAATGGTTTGCGCATGGGTTCTTATTCAATGGAGTAGGATCAAAAGCATCTTCCAATTGGTTTCCTAGTATTGATCTAATTTAAGCGCAACATCAAAGAAATAGAAAAGTCAGCGTCCCAATTGACCAATTAAATTATTTTTGCAAAAACAAGGTTAAAAGCTCAATAATCCAATCATGGTCTAATTGCCAGCTAACTCTATTTGCAATTAAGCGCGCTGAATGCTGGGAAATGGTCTCGATTCTGATTAAGCCATTTTCTTGCAAAGTTCGGCCAGAGGCAACCAAATCTACAATTGCTTCTGAAAGACCAGTGAGAGGGGCGATTTCGATTGAGCCATAAAGTTCAATAATTTCGACTGGAACACCTTGTTTACGGAAAAACTGCCGAGCTAATTTAGGAAATTTCGTGGCCACTTTGCAATAATCAGGGATTTGCGAGATTTTTTTGATTGGACTTACAGCTGGCACGGCCACCGCCAACTCGCAATGACCAAAAGGAAAAGCGGTTAAAGTTAAAACTTGGGCTTCTTGCTCACCAATTACATCACTGCCAACAATACCCAAATCAGCCGCTCCGTTTTCAATATAAACTGGAACATCACTAGGGCGCACCAATAAAAGCTCAATCTCGGAATTGCTAGTTTCGAGAATTAATTTGCGGGTTTGGTCTTCAAAGGTAATATTGGCTTTGGCAAGTAATTCTTTTGAGCCAGCAAATAAGGCTCCTTTGGGAATCGCTATTCTGTATTTGGTTTTGCTCATGTTTAGCTTAAAGTTACAATTGGATTTTTTTTACGTAAATTTATAGATTGCTTAATAGATTGCACTAAAGAATCTACAGACTCACTGGAAGCTGGAACCGAAATTGGTTTTTTGTTTTTCATATATTCGTCAATAGAATCATCTTGAATATACTTCATAAGTGGCTCAACTTGCAATGAAAAACCAATTGCTGGCTCAGAAGAACCAAAACAAGAAATTAAATTATTATAACGCCCACCTTTACCAATGGCCTTGCCTTCACCAGAGGTTACAACTTCAAAATATAAGCCCGTATAATAATGTGAATCGGGTCGCAAAGTAAAATCTATAATAAATTTATCCGAACCAAAGATTTCTTCAAGCGCAATAATAGCCGACATTTCTTGGTATAAATCTGAATCTTTATCTAAATAATCTAAAATCTTTTGGGGTTTTCCAGTTAGCTCAAAGCAAGCTTTTTTTAAATAATTTAAAGGTGTTTCTTTAGAACTAGACTGAAAACAAGCCTTAAGCTCGCTATCGGTTTTATCGCCTTTAAAAGCCTTTTGGCATCTTTCTTCGGCTTTATAAACGGCTTTTTGATATTCAATAAAATCGCCTTTACTCATCAAAACATCAAACTCAGAAGATAAATCAATTTCTAAATATTCTTCCACTCGATGAAAAATCTCGCCAGCATACTCCCAGAGGTCGGTATGACTTAGCACAATTTTATAATCAGGTAAATTAATTTTATTTAAAGCCTCAAGCAAAACGCTTAAACACTCAAGATTAGCTTTATTTGTTTGCGACAAAGAATAAGGTTTATCATGACTAGAACAGCCAATCAATTCAATTCCCGCCTGAAAAATCTCTCTTCTTTCATCGCCAAAATGCAGGCTTTGCCGAAAAACCTGAGCCGTATAACAAAGCCGCAATGGTCTTTCAACTGAGCTTAAACGAGTTGCGGCCAAGCGTGCAATCGGCAAGGTAAGATCTGGGCGTAAAGCAAGCAATTGGCTGTCTCCATCAATTACTTTAAAACATTCTTTTGAAAATTGCGGGCGGCCTTTCTCTAGGGCTTCGAGACTTTCAAGTGTGGGTGGTAATACTGGCTGATAGCCCCAAGCTTTAAAGATTTCAAGCAAAGCATTACGTAATTTTTCTTGTTTAATTAAATCGGTCGGCAAAAGGTCTCTAGAGCCAGCTGGCAAAAAAGAACTATTATTCATATTTTTTTAGGTTTATTTTGAGACTAATTTTAGCCTCTTTCGCAAATTCCAGTATGAAATAAAACAGATTTATACAAATAAAAACTACCTAAAAATCTTATCTTTGGGCTTGTAAACTAAGCAAACAAAAGCTAAACTTAGGGCAATTGGGGTTATTAGCTCAACGGTAGAGCAGCTGACTCTTAATCAGTTGGTTCCGAGTTCGAATCTCGGATAACCCACATTAAATTTGCTTTAACCATTGTTTTATTTTGTCAATTTCTCCACCAACTATTTGTCCGCCACCACCTTGAGCATAATCTGGCCGACCGCCACCACTACCACCAATTAAAGAGGCAAATTGCGCTACTAAATCTTTAGCCGAAAATTTGTTTTTTAGATTTGGGCTTATTTTGGCCGCATAGCTTGGTCTGGAGCCACCAGCATTTAGTAAAAATAAAATATAATTATCCTGAATTTTGTGGCCTAAATAGTCTAAAGCTTCTTTGAGAGAGTTTAAATCAGTTTCAAGAATTAAAGTTTTTATGCCATTATATTCTTCAATTTGACTTGAAAGTTTTTCGGCCTTCAGCTCGGCAATTTGTTTTTCAAGTTCGGCAAGCTGTTTTTGATTATTTTTGCTTTCATCTTGAAGAGTTTTTATTCTTTCACTTAGCTGACCACGAGGGGCTTTTAAAATTTCTTTAATTTCTTCTAGCTCTGTATCGGCTAATTGCAAATATTTTAAACAAGCTTGTCCAGCTAAAGCCTCAATTCGACGAACACCACTAGAAATTGCCGATTCAGAAATAATTTTAAATTGACCAATTTCGGCCGTATTCTGAACATGCGTACCGCCACAAAGCTCAATACTAAAGGGTTTTGCCGAATTTTTACTAATAGTTAAAACCCGCACCAAATCACCATATTTATCTTCAAAAAAAGCTAAAGCACCTTTTTCTAGCGCTTCATTAAAAGAAAGGGTTTCAGTTTTTACTTCATAATTTTGTTGAATAATTTGATTAATGCGGATTTCAATATTTTTAATTTGCTGTTCGCTTAAAGGCTTAGAATGAGCAAAGTCAAAGCGCAAGCGTTCAGAATTCACCAATGAACCTTTTTGCTGGATTAAATCAGAAACAAATTCTCTTAAAGCGGCATGAAGTAAATGAGTAGCGGTGTGATGTTTGGCGGTTTTGTCTCTCTGTGCAAAGTCTGGAATAGCATAAACTTTGTCGCCAACCTGAGCCATAGCCAAAATTTCGCCTTTATGCACAAAAACACCTTCAATTTTTTGCACATCATCGACCTTGAAAACCGTGATTCTTTGGTCTTTTTCAATAGAACCAGAATTGTAAATCTGGATTTCGCCTTTATCAGCCATCTGACCGCCAGACTCAGCATAAAAAGGAGTTTTATCCAAAATTAAAATGCCAAATTTTCGGCCTTCTTTTTCTTCTTGAACCTCACAATGAAGCACCACAGAGATGTCTTTTTCTTGTTTATTAATATATCTTTCAGAAAGCTCTTGAGTAGAAATATAACCGACAAATTCAGTAGCAGGTAAATTCTTAAACATTTCACCAGAAGCCATTTTAAAGCCAATGGCAAATTTATTTTGATTCGAAATATTTGAATGTTTTTCTTTAGCTTTTTCATAATCAATCAAATCAACCTCTAGGCCTTGTTCTTCGGCTAAATCAATTGTAAGTTCTAAAGGAAAACCATATGTGGCATAAAGCTCAAAAGCGGCTGTTCCGTTTATGTTTTTTGTTTTAGAACCAGCCACAATTTCATTAAACTTTTTTAAACCTCTTTCTATAGTCTGATTAAAAGCAATTTCTTCGGCTTGAATTTCGGTTTGTATTTGGTTTAAATTATGGTCTAATTCTGGGTAAGCTCCCGCAAAAACCTCACTCACAAAAGGAATCAAATTATACAAAAAAGGTTCATTTAGGCCAATTAGTTTTCCATAGCGAGCGGCTCTTCGCACAAGCATTCTAAGCACATAGCCACGACCTAAATTATTGGGCTTAACGCCATCAGCTAGCAACATTGAACTGCAACGCAAATGGTCTGCAATAATTTTAACCGCCAATTCGCGCTTATTATGGTCTTTGTCAATCGGTAATCTTTGTACAGATTTAATAATAGGTTGTAATAAATCGGTTTCAAAAACATTTTCTTTCTGCTGTAAAATGCTCGCCAAACGTTCTAATCCAGCTCCAGTATCGATATTTGGTTTGGCTAAAGGTTTTAAACTACCATCTTCAAATTGCTCATATTGCATAAAAACCAAATTCCAAATTTCAATCGGCTCAGAGCCATTAGACGGCACATAATAAATTTCACTACAAGGTCCACAAGGTCCACTAATTCCACCGGGAGGCCCCCAAAAATTATCTTTGCGATCAAGTTTCCAGATACGTTCTAAAGGAATACCAATTTTTTTATGCCAAATATCAAAAGCTTCTTTATCTTCACCTAGTCTTTCATCTCCGCCAAAAATGCTTATAATTAATTCCTCGGGTTTAAAACCATAAACTTGGGTTAGCAGTTTCCAAGCCCAAGAAATAGCTTCTTCTTTAAAATAATCACCAAAAGAAAAATTACCTAACATTTCAAAAAACGTCAAATGGCGAGGGGTTTTGCCAATATTTTCTAGATCTGAATCTTTGCCGCCAACACGCACACACTTTTGTACAGTTACAATGCGACTGGCTGGGGGTTTTTGTTGCCCCAAAAAATAAGGCACAAACGGAACCATGCCCGCATTAGTTAAAAGTAAAGTTGGATTATTAGGCACTAAAGAAGCCGAAGGAAGCACCAAATGGCCTAATTCAGAATTGAAATAATTAAGCCAATTTTGACGAATATTTTTAGAAGAAGACACTTGTAAATTTCAAACTCAGTATTAAAGCAAAATTGTTTCACATTTTGGATATTTGGTCTTACTTATGCTTAAGAATTTTTTAAGTTTTAAATTTTTTGCTTCAATTCGATTCACTTTTTCTTTGCATTACAAGAAAACCGAGTCAAAATTAAATCAGAACAGCAGGGAATAAAAATTTTACAATCTCTTCATAAAAGCCCTGTTTTGAAGCTATAATTCACTCAAACAAATTTTTAATAATTTGGAATGCTTGAATTTTGCAATTTATAAATTAGCGAAACACGATTAAAAGATGAGCGAAACACAATTAAAAGAAATTATTACGCCGAGCAATAAAGAAGTAATTATTGTTGCGGAGCAAGCAGAGGGTCTTGTGCAAAATGTAACTTTTGAGTTGCTAGGCGCTGGACGTATTTTGGCCGATAAATTGGGCGGTGGCAAATTAAGTTGCTTTTTGCTGGGACACAATATTAAGCAGCAAGCAAGCCGTTTAATTGGTTATGGAGCCGATGCAGTTTATGTTGCTGACCATCCACAACTAAAAGATTATCGTTCTTTGCCTTATAAAAAAGTAATTGTCGATTGGATTGATAAATTTGAATTGCCGCCACATATTATGCTTATGGGTTCAAGCACCACTGGCCGCGATTTAGCCCCACGTATTGCCGCTTATTTTAAAACTGGTTTAACGGCAGACTGCACTGAACTTGATATTGGGTCATATGAGCATATAAACAAAATGGATCCAGACAAATTAGGTTATTATCCTGGTTGTCTTTATGCCATTCGTCCGAGCTTTGGCGAAAGTTTAAAAGCCAGAATTTTAGGCCCTTGGAAAAACCCCCAAATGGCAACTGCCCGCCTAGGTGTAATGATTCCTTTAGAATATGATGCTAATCGTTCAGGGGAAATTATTGAAGTGCCCGTTAATTTAACCGAAACCGAGCTTGCACTTGAAATTATCGAAATTGTGCGTGAAGTCAATCAAACCGTTAATTTAGCCGAAGCCGAAGTAATTGTCGCTGGTGGTTTTGGTTTGGGAACAGCTGAAGGTTTTAATTTGTTAAAAGAATTAGCCGATTGTTTTCCAAATTCAGCCATAGGAGCTTCCAGAAAAGTAGTAGATTTAAATTGGATTACTTATCCGCATCAAATTGGCCAAACAGGCAAAACCGTAAGACCCAAAATTTTTATAGCTTGCGGTATTTCTGGAGCTATTCAACACAGAGTTGGTATGGATAAATCGGCTCTGATTATTGCCATCAATAAAGACCCAGACGCATCGATTTTTAAATTTGCGCATAAAGGCATTGTGGGCGATGTTTATTCGATTGTGCCCGAAATGATAAAAGCTTTAAAGAAAACCAAAAACGAGGAATATGCACTTGTCTAACTTAGAAAGAATTCAATATGATGTTTTATTAGTTGGCGGAAGTCCTTCTAATTTGGCTTTGGCTCATAAATTAGTTGATTTGGCTAAAGTAAGTGGCAAAGGTTTTAAAATGGCCATTCTCGAAAAAGGCAAAGAATTTGGTAGCCACGTGATGAGTGGAGCCGTCTCTGACCCGCATGTAATAAAAAAACTTTTTCCGGATTATAAAGAAAATGGTTTTCCGCTTGAAGGAATTTGTGATGAAAGCCATTTAAGCCTGCTTGGACATGAAGAAAAATATGATATTCCAGATATGCTTGTTCCAGAGGGCATGAAAAAAGAAGGTTATTTAATTTTGACTTTAAGCAAAGTGGTTTATTGGATGGCAAGCCAGCTTAAAGAAAAAATTAAAGAAATTCCTCAAGTTGAAATTGACTTTTTTACGGGTTTTGCTGGCCACGAAATTTTATTGGAAGGCGACAAAGTCGTTGGTGTAAAAGTCGAAGAGCGTGAATCATTGCACCCACACGATGCCAATATTTATGCCGATATAACTTGTTTTGGTGATAAAGGCTTTTTGTCTCGTGATTTGATGGAGCGTTTCAAGTTGCGTCCTAATCCTCAAATTTGGTCTGTGGGTGTAAAAGAAGTTTGGCAACTGCCCGAAGACAAAGATTATAGTAATAAAGTTTGGCATACATTAGGCTTTCCGCTCATTGATTCAACCTTTGGCGGTGGTTTTATTTATGGAATGAAAGATCATCAAATTACAATTGGCTTGGTTTTATCACTTGATACACCAAATCCTAATTTGAATCCGCAACAAAGATTGCAAGATCTCAAAAAACATCCTTGGGTGCAAGAACTCATTAAAGACGGAAAACTTTTAAATTATGGTGCCGCTTTGCTTCCAGAAGGTGGTTATTATAGTTTGCCGCAAAAATTTGCCGTAGACGGTGCTTTGGTTTTGGGTGATGCCTTGGGCGTACTCGATATAAATACTTTGGCTGGCATTGATAAATCTATGGAATGTGGCATTCAAGCGGCTGAAGTCATTCATGAAAACTTAAATAAAAATCAAAATACCTTTGGTTTGCCTCAGCTGGAAAAATATCAGACAAAAGTAATGGAAACTCATGTTGGCAAAAAACTTTATAAAGGCCGCTATTTTAGGCATGCTTTCATTGAAAACCCTCAGCTTTTGGGCGAATATTTGCCTTTGGTACTCGAAGGAATTGACCAGAAAAACATTTTGGCTGGTTTCTTAAAAGTGGCTTTAAAACATCATGTCAAAGCGGCTTTAGATGGCCTGAAAATGGTAGCTTGTATGAGCGGTGCTCTAGATATGGGCGAAGTCAAATATAAACACGACAGAGAGCACATAATACCGAGCTTTGAGCCTAAACATAAAATTAAACCCCTCTCAAACTATGTCGCCAACACCATTTATTCACGGGAAGATGCCGTTTTTTATGCCCACACCAAATATCATGAAGGCAATTTGCATATTGATGAATTCAATGCTGAAACCTGTTTAAAATGTATTCAAAAATATGATTCTCTAAAAAAAGAAGTGCCTTGTGTCTCTGATTGTACGGCTGAAGTGCACAGAATTGATATTGCAAGTGGTATTCGCAAGCATGGAATGTCGCTTGAAAACTGTGTTCATTGCCGCACTTGTGAAATCGTTTGCCCAGAGGTTAATCTAAGAGTCAAAGCAACTTCTCAAGGTTCTGGCCCTGATTTTATGGGCTTATAAATATTTAAAATGTCTAAATATAAACTGATTTGCTGGAATGTAAACGGAATTAGAGCCGTTTTGAAGAAAAACTTTTGGGAAATTGTACACGATTTAAACCCCGATTTAATCGCCTTGCAAGAAACCAAAGCAGATGACAGCATTATGGCTCAAAATATTCTTCAACACGAGCATTATAAGGCCTATTGGCACAGTTGTTCTCTAAAAAAAGGTTATAGTGGTGTGGCAACTTTATCTAAAATAGAGGCCAAGGAATATTTGCAAGGTTTTAATTTGCCGCAATTTGATGCCGAAGGCCGTGTAATTATTACCAAGTTTGATGATTTTACGCTTTTAAATATTTATTTTCCAAATGGCGGTCAAGGCTCTCACCGAGTCGAATACAAAATTAATTTTTATAATGCTTGTCTTGAATATATGGAAAAACTGCGCAAAGCGGGCGAAAAAATTATAGTTTGCGGTGATTATAATACAGCTCACACCGAAATTGATTTACATGATCCTAAAAATAATGAAAAAACTTCGGGCTTTTTGCCAATTGAAAGAGCTTGGCTAGATAAATTAATTGAATATAACTATATAGACACTTTTAGGTATTTCAACCCAAATCAAAAAGATGTTTATACTTGGTGGGACATGAAAACCCGTGCCAGAGAAAGAAATAGAGGTTGGAGAATTGATTATTTTTTTATTCCAGCCGAGCTTAAGCCCAATTTAAAAACTGCTTTTGTTTTGCCAGAGGTTTTAGGTTCTGACCATTGCCCAATTGGTATAGAAATAGAATTTTGATTAAAACAAATTAACTTATTTCTCTTGAATAAATTGGAATAAGAACCTATACTCTATTTACTGAGAATGATTCTCAATTAACTTATGATTTGTTCACTCAATTCTTTAAAAAACAGTCTTCAAAAAGAGACCCTAATTACGGTTTTAGGTTCCTCAGAGCCAGAGTTGCAATTATTTTTAGACCGCTGGGGAATTGGTTTGCAAAAAGTTTGGGCAAAGCTTGGACCTTGGGGTTCATTTATTATTAAAACGCCCAGCCAGCAAATTGCCTTAGGACCAGCCTTTGCCCAACAACTCGAAGTAGAAATTTAAGAATTTGTTTGTGATTTGAAGTTGATCCGATTTAGGAGACAAACTTTTTAGAGATATTGTAAAGCTCCTCGAATTGAAGAGGGGACAGATAATTCAAGGTTGAATGCTTTCTTTCCCGATTATAGAAAATCTCTATGTATT
>CANLTT010000026.1 GCA_947494115.1 Candidatus Caenarcanales bacterium | reverse complement strand
ATACATAGAGATTTTCTATAATCGGGAAAGAAAGCATTCAACCTTGAATTATCTGTCCCCTCTTCAATTCGAGGAGCTTTACAATATCTCTAAAAAGTTTGTCTCCTAAATCGGATCAACTTCAGATCGTAATTAGAAGATAAAAGACTTAAAACACAAAATTTATGGAAGAAAAGTGCTTTCCCTTTTATAATTTGCAAAATGAAAGCAGAAATTATTTTTATTGGAACTGAGCTTTTACTCGGCCAAATTTTAAATTCTAATGCGGTTTTCTTAGGACAAGAATTGGCTTCATTGGGTATTGATTGTCATTTTCAGACCATTGTGGGCGACAATAAAGAGCGTGTTCAATTAGCCGTCCAAACTGCCACCCAAAGAGCAGATTTAATTATTACCACTGGCGGCCTTGGCCCAACTTCAGATGACTTAACCCATGAAAGCTTAAGTGAATTATTTGCCGAAGAATTAAAACTAGACCAAAAAGTTTTAGAACACATAAAAGAAATGTTTAAGAAACGCAATAGAGAAATGGCGGATTCTAATGCTAAACAAGCTTATAGGCCAGCTTCAGCAGATTTATTGTTTAACCCCATAGGAACCGCCCCCGGCATTATTTGGGATATAAGCAAAAAGTGTAAAACCACCGACACCAAACTTATATTAACTTTTCCTGGCGTTCCAAGCGAAATGAAAGCAATGTGGAAAGAAATTGCTAAGCCTTTTTTAATTGAAAAATTAGAGCCAAAGCAAGTTTTAGTTTATAAAGAATTGAAAATTTATGGTCTTGGTGAATCGTCTTTAGCTGAGCGTGTACAAGATTTATTAGATTTACAAGACCCAACTATTGCGCCACTTGCAGGCAGAGCCGAATGCCGTTTGCGCTTGGCCACCAAAGCCGAAACTAAAGAAATTGGTTTTGAAAAACTAAAAACAATTGAAGACGAAATTTTTAAAAGAGTGGGCGAATTTATTTATGGTTTTGATGACGAAACCCTTGAATCGGTGGTGGCGAATAAATTAAAAAAACAAAATTTAACTTTAGCTTTAGCTGAATCTTGTACTGGAGGCCTGCTTAGCCAAAGATTAACCGAATTGGCTGGTAGTTCGGCTTATACCAAAACAAATATAATTACTTATTCTAATGAAAGCAAAACCAAAATGCTTCAAGTTGAACCAAATATTTTAGAACAATTTGGAGCGGTCAGCGAAGAAGTTGCCTTGCAGATGGCCGAAGGTGTCCAAAAGCTGGCTCAAACAGACCTTGGTTTGGCTATAACTGGCATTGCTGGCCCAGACGGTGGAAGCATACAAAAACCAATTGGCCTAGTTTATATTGCAATTTCTTACAAAAACTTAAAACAAGCACAAAAGTTTGATTTCGGACAGGCCACAAGATCAGACATTCGTTGGCTAGCCTCACAATCAGCTCTAAACTGGCTACGTAAAATTATATAGTTTTCCCAAAATGGAACAAATTAAAAACCAAAACGGTCTAAACTTTTAGGTTGCTTATTTTGGCCAAAAGGGAAATACTCTAGAAAGACCTTGAGAACTTCATTATGAATTTATTAGAAAAAATGAACAATTTGAATTTATTGAGTAAAAGCCAAACTCCGTCTTTGATTGAGTTGCCAACTCCAGTTATAAATAAAGCAAATAATAAA
This sequence comes from Candidatus Caenarcanales bacterium, assembly GCA_947494115.1. Taxonomy (GTDB): domain Bacteria; phylum Cyanobacteriota; class Vampirovibrionia; order Caenarcaniphilales; family Caenarcanaceae; genus CANLTT01. The sequence continues at coordinate 15,338 of CANLTT010000026.1, read as the reverse complement.
ACTCAAGTAACAACCGTTTCGGTGCAAAAAAACAAACGCCAGCCGAAATTGTTTCAGAGGTTAGTAAGCCACTTGAGGTTTTAATACAATGCCAATTTAATATTCGAGATGAAAGTCGCCAATATTTAGAAAATCCGATTTCAAGGCAAATAAGTTTAAACCCCGAAGAATTAGAAGAACTTTTGGTTTTTGCCAGTGAAATTGAACAAAAAAGACGCAAACAAGAAAAAGACCAACAAGAAAAACGCTCTTGGGTAATTGCCAAAAAAATTAATAATTGCAAAAACGGCAAAGAATTTTTAAATGAACATTCAATCGCTTGTAATGCTGAAAATAATGAATGGTCGCAAAATCTTTTAATTGTTAAAGACGAAAATAATCAAGAAGAAATTGGGCAAGCTTTGAATTTTTATATGCCACAACATTCTTGGATTTTGGAATCTTGGCTTTCACAACAAGCTTCTTCTTGGACAGTTAGACGCTATTGCCCGAATGAACAAATTATTTATCAAGTTAGTTTCGGTTTTCCAGACCAGACATTTTTAGAAGCCGAAGGTCCAAGCCGTGAAGGAGCGATTTTAGCTATAGCCGAAGATTTGCTTGAAGATTAATTTTTAGATTGGAGATAGTCGGCTCCAGCTGGGCTAATTGTGTGCTTTGGATATAAATAGCGATTTTCTTTAAACCACTTATAAGTTTGTTCCAAGCCTTTTGAAAGCTCAACTTGAGTTTGTAGACCTAAATTATGCAATTCGCTTAAATCTCCAAAATAATGCTCAGCTCGCAAAGGAAAAATGTCTCGGGCTGGCAAAGTTAAAGACGGGGAAAAATATTCAATTTTGGCTTTTTTCCCAATAATTTCGGCACAGGTTTGTATGAGCGAATTGAGAGAATAAAGGTTTTTGTCGCCAATATTAAAAATGCCTTTTTGGGTTTGAATAGCTGGCAATAAAGCAAGTTCAACCATTAAACGAGCAATTTCGCCCGCAGATGCAAATTGAAGCAAAGCAGAGCCGTCGTTTGGTAATAAAATGGTTTGTTCGGCTTCTAAAGCTCTAAAGAAAAATGTTTCACGGTCAAAACTATTATGTGGTCCATAAATATAAAAAGGCCTTAAACAAAAGCTCTGAATAGACTGAGAGCGCAAAAACTGTTCGCATTGTAATTTACCAATATGGGGTTTTTCGTTTATGGTCGAAAAATTAATTTGCAAAGGAAAAATATTTGATTTAGCATAAACGCCCGCTGAACTCATTAAAACCCACGTTTGAACTCTGTTTTTGAGCAAATTAAAACTTGGCTCTAAATCTTCCAGCTGATAGGCCGAAAGATCAAAAACCAAATCAAATTCATGTTTTTCGAGTGCTTGTTTTAAGCTTTGCTCATCATGGCGGTCGGCCAGCAAAGAATTAACTTTAGAAATTTGTCCAGAGCGGGTTAAAGAAAAAATATTTTGGGCTTTAAATCTTTGTACAAGTTCATCAATTAAGTGCAAACCTACAAATTTATTTCCGCCAAAAACCAAAACTTTTTTATTGTTCATTTAAAAAACCTTAAGCAACATCATTAAATAAATCTTCTTCAAGTTCGGCAAAGTCGTGCTCAGAATTAACTTTTGGGTTTTGCCTTAGGCTTACAATAGAGCTTTCAGCAATATTAACCCTTTCGGCCATGGCATAGTTAGCTGATGATTTGCTACCGAGATTGCTAACTTGCAAACTAACCATTGCCTGAGGAAAAAGAGATTGTAAGTTCTTTTGAACCAAAACCGCCGTCTCAGATTCAGCGCAGGGAATAGACAAAATGGCTTTTTGACTAATTTGATCGCAGACTATTACTGTGTATGGATGCATTTACTCTTACCAAGATGTCGAATACAGATTTATATAGTTTCTAATAATTTTTTTTTACAGACAAGTGTCTTTTTGTTTAGATTTCGACAAAGCTTATCTTTCAAGGCTAAAGCGAGAATAAAGTTTTTTTTAAATTGCTTTACCTTTTCAAACCATCAAATTTGACTTCTAGCTTTTAACATAATTAAAAAAGTCCCGTATTTTCCCTAAAACTTTTAAACCTAAAAAACTATATTTGGCTGTTTTCCCTTTGCCTTGGGCATTAAACTTTTAAGTAAACTCAAAATTGTTATGTTCAAAAATTTTATTATTTTGGTTTTTTTGTTCAGTCTTTGGTCTCCACTTTCATCTTTTGCTTGGGGTTATCAACCTGCCCCTCAAGGTTTTAATCCAGCCATGGGTTATGGTGCTCCTACAAATGGTTTTAATCCTCTCTGGGGTGGTGGCTACAACCTTAATTCTATGATGGGTAATGGCGGCTGGGGTGGTTTTCCTGCTGGCTATGGTTTTGGTGGTGGAGCAATGCCAGCCAATAATTTTAGTGCCCCTGCTGGTAATGGTGGCTGTCCAGGTGGTGCTGGTGGTGTTTCAACTGGCGGTTTTGGTGGTTATTATAGCCCTTTTATTGGTGGTTATTAATATCAGATATTGTTTCCCAGAGGGTTTGCACTAGGAGCGATACAATTGACACTTAATGAATAATTTCAACGGTATTTCCTTCCCGCAAGAACTGATAAATTTCTTTAATATCGTTTGTCTTAAGTGAAATACAGCCCCAAGTCCAGTTTTGTTTTTCTTCAATCCAATTGTCTTTATCTTTAGGTACGCCATGTATACCAACTTGTCCGCCAATAGGGCTTAATAAGCTTATTCGTCCCTCACTTTTGGCTTTTAAGTGCTTATTCCAAGATTGCTTAGTTGGATAATTTAACCAAATAAATCTAGACCAAGAATTGTGGTTGTACTTGTCTTGAATTTGAAAAAGGCCTTCAGGTGTGCATCTATCACCTTCCTTAAGTTTATCTTTAATTGGATTAGAGCCAAAAACCACAGGATAAGATTTAATTGGTAATTTTTTATAATAAATTGTAAGTCTGTAATTATGCTTTTCAATTAAAACCGAAAATTGCTTTTGGTCAATTGTTGATTCATTTTTTAAAAGGTTTGTCAGGCTTTTTTCATAATTCAGCCAATTTGTTAAAGGAAGAACCTTATGATAAATGGCTGTTTTTTGACCATAAGATTCTGAATTATCAAACAAATATTTAAAAGACGGAATATAACCAAGCTTTCGAAGAGCAAAGTAAAAGCTAATTAAACTAATAAATAAAAACAAAAATAAATAAAACTTTTTAAATCTGAACATTTATCAAAAGCAAGTTTTAGGCGACATTTGTGGCTTCTTTACGAGCGTGCAGATCTTTCATAAAAGAATGCAATTGCTTGATTTCAGGCATTAATTCATTAAATTGTTTGGGGTTTAAACTTTGTGGGCCATCAGAAAGAGCATTAGCTGGATCTGGGTGAACTTCAATCATAAGGCCATGCGCACCAGCCGCCACCGAAGCTAAAGCCATAGAACGCACATACAAGGTTTTGCCAGTTCCATGCGAAGGATCAGAAATAATTGGCAAATGCGTTAAATTTTTAACCACTGAAATAGCCGCTAAATCAAGAACATTGCGTGTATATTTTGCATCAAAAGAACGAATTCCCCTCTCGCAGAGAATAATTTGGCTATTTCCATTGTGCATAATGCGTTCAGCCGCCAAAAGCCATTCATCAATTGTTGCGCTCATTCCACGCTTAAGCAAAATTGGTTTTTTTACTTTGCCAAGTTCATTTAACATCGAAAAGTTTTGCATATTGCGCGCTCCAACCTGAAAAATATCGGTGGTGTCATAAATTGAATCTAAATCGCGCAAATCCATAATCTCGGTTACAATCGGCAAACCAGTTTCTTGCTTGGCTTGTTTTAAAAAGCGTAAACCTAATTCACCAAGGCCTTCAAAAGTGCGTGGAGCCGTGCGAGGTTTAAAAGCTCCGCCTCTTAAAACTTTGGCACCAGCGGCTTTAACGGCACGAGCGGTTTGTATAATGCCATCTTCTGTTTCAACTGAACAAGGCCCAGCCATCACAAGCAAATCTTCTTGTCCGCCAATTTTCACACCGGGTGCAATTTCGATTACCGAATCAGCGTATTGAGTACTGCGGCTTGCCAAACGAAAAGGAACTTGAATTCTTTCTACACGGTGCACACCAGGCAATTCTTCAAATAAATCAGAGCCAGATATTTTGGTTTCATCACCAATTAAAGCCACAACTGTTTGTATTGCACCTTTATTTATAATTGCCTGAAAACCTAATTCTTCGGCTCTTTGAATAACTTTATCAATTTCGGCTTCTAGAGCCTTGGGTTCCATAATTACTATCATAATAACAAACACTCTCCAAATTAAATATTTAAAACAATAATAAAGCTAAAGTCTAATAAAGCCAAAAAATATATTTTAAGAAACTTTTTTTAGAATAATATTGATAATGTCTTCTGGCTTTATTCCTTCGATGGCGGCTTTATAGCTTACAACCAAACGATGCCGAAAAACATCCAAAACTATTTCATGCAAATCTTGTATTCTGGCATAATTGCGGCCTCTTAAAACAGCTAAACCTTTAATGGCTTGTGCTAAAGCAATTGAGGCTCTGGGGCTTATACCATATTCAATTTTGTCTTTTAATTCAGATAAACCAAATTGCTCTGGTTGTCTTGTGGCTTGGGCGATTTGAACAATACGTTGTACAATTTCAGGTTCTATAAACACTTGTTCGGTCAAACGACGAATTCTAAGCAGGTTTTCGATTGTGCAAACTGGTTTTATTTTAACCAAATTGGGTGAAAGACAAAAACGATTAATAATTGAAGTTTCTTCTTCTGCAGAAGGGTAATTAGCTAAAAGTTTAAAAGTAAAACGGTCAATTTGAGCGTCTGGCAAGGCATATGTTCCTTCATGTTCATATGGGTTTTGGGTCGCTAAAACTAAAAAAACCTCTTCGAGCGGATAAGTTGTGCCATTAATCGTAACTTGTTTTTCTTGCATCGCCTCTAAAAGAGCACTTTGAACCTTAGCGGGCGCACGATTTATTTCATCCACCAAAATTAAATTTCCAAAAATTGGCCCACGGTTAAAACTAAAAGAATGCTCAAAAGAATTATAAGTTTGAAAACCCAGTAAATCGGCTGGTAAAAGGTCATTTGTAAATTGAATGCGCTTAAAATCGGCTTTAATGGTAGCTGAAATTGTTTTCATTAAAAGCGTTTTGGCCAAACCTGGAGCACCTTCAATTAAGCAATGTCCGCCGATAATTAGGCTTAAAGTTAGTTTTTCAATCAGGTTTTCTTGGCCGACAATAACTTGTTTAACCTGATATAAAATGCGCTCACACACCAAGGCGGCCTCTTCAAAGTGAATATTGCTTTCGGCTAAAGTTGTTAAGCGCATAAAAATTAAATTTCTTTCCTAGAACTTAAGATGTAAAAAAACATAATTTGTTCTATAAAAATAAAATTTATTATGCAATCTTAACGAACGCCATTGGCTGTCAAGGGAGCAGCACAAGCTGGGGATTTAATCCAGTTTAAGAATTATTTTAATTTTAATAAGCTCGGCCAATATAAACTCTTTGCAAAGTTTTTAAGCATTTACCTTTTTCTTGTGGCTCGTCAAACGCTTTAACTCTAATTGTAGCTTTGATTAATGATAGATTTATAGACTTTATTATGTTTTTCACAATTCTTTGCATTATCATTTTGATAGAGGCTTTAAATCAGAGGGATAATCATCTTATTATGAAATTAAATTATTACAAAAACACAGATTCTCTTTACATTAGCCTCACAGAGAAAGAAAGCGTAGATTCGCAAGAAATTAGAGACGGAATTGTGCTAGATTTTGACGAATACGGCTTGCTTGTCGGAATTGATATTGACAATGCCAGCAAAAGCATAAACCTAAGTAATTTAGAAGCCAATTCTTTGCCTTTAGAAAATATATCTTTAAAATAATTTAATAAGCACGGCCTTTATCTCGGACTTTTAGGCTGGTACAAGTACTTTTGGCGAACTGTAAGTTGTGGCTGGCTTGCTGGAGTTAGTTAAACCAAACCGATTCAAAACAGTTTCCCAGCCAGTTCTAATATGAATTAAAGGATTATTTGGAGCAAGTTCAAATTTGCCAGTATCAGCACCAACCCAAACATTAATTGGATCAGTAGAAGCTCTTCTATTTGTACTAGAAGAATTATTGTTTTTATTTTGCACTTTTTCACTTGGTAATTCTCCTTTCTGTATTCCCACAATCTTTAATGCCTCTGCTGATGGTTCATTGTGTTGGATAATAGACCAAACAGTTCCACCTCTACTTTTTTCCCACCGATGAAAAGCTAAAAACCGACCATCTGGATCAAGGAAATATAAATTTCTTTTTAATTCCCTCTTTTGTCCTTCTGACAGCTTACCTTCTTTTAATTTAGCTTCTGCGACTTTTGTATAATATTTAAAGAATTTTCCAATTTCTAAGGATATATTTAAAGTTTCATTATTAATATGTTTAATTCCTTTGTAACTTACTTGACGGCCAGCGTACCATAAACTCCCTAAACCAATAAAAGCAAGCGTCCCAAGGCCTGTAGCCCAAGCTAAAAGAGTTTTTAGTTTATCAGTTTGTTGTCCGTTATCTTGTGAAGGAATTAATGAAACAACTTGAGTGGCTGGCTCTTGGAGTTCATAAGTTATTCTATCGCTTACTTGAATTGGACTTTGCGGTTTTACACTTGCATTAATACCATCAACAGCCATTTTTATATTCCTTTCTAAAAACTATTATAATCAGTTCTTAAAGAATTTTTAATTTATTAATTTTAGTATAACATTTGGCTTGAATCATAAAATTAAATTATCACAAAAACACCGCATTTAATAAGCACGGCCAATATAAACTCTTTGCAAAGATTCTTCACCCGAAATTAAACATTTACCTTTTTCTTCTGGCTCGTCAAAGGCTTTAACTCTAATTGTGGCTTTGGTTAATTCTTTAATTTTGTTTTCGGTGTCAGCTTTACCGTTCCAATGAGCTTTTATAAAACCACCTTTTGTCTCTAAAATTTGCTCAAGCTCATCAATTGAATCTGCAGAATAAGTATTTTCTTCTCTCCAAGCCAATTGTCGCTCATAAAGATAATCTTGCATTTCAGTCAATAAACTCTGTATTTTTTCAGGCAAGCCCAAACGGGGAATATTTTTAAGTTTTTCGCATTTGTCTCGTCTTACCAGCTCTACTTGATTGTTTTGCACATCGCGTGGCCCAATTTGCACTCTGATTGGCACACCTTTTAATTCCCATTCATTAAATTTGGCTCCCGGTGAGGTTTGATCATTACTATCGATTTTATGACGTATTCCTGCCAGTTTAAGCTCTGAGGCAATTTTTTGGCATTCCTCCAAAACTTTATTTTTTTCTTCTTCGGTTTTGTAAATTGGAATAATTATGGCCTGAATCGGCGCAACAGCTGGCGGTAAAATTAGTCCTTTTTCATCGAGATGTCCCAAAACAATAGCGCCAATCAAGCGGGTAGAAACACCCCAAGAGGTTAAATGCACAAATTCAAGTTCATTATTGGGAGTTTGGAATTGAATTTCAAATGCCTTTGCAAAACCTTGCCCCAAACAATGAGAAGTTCCCGCTTGCAAAATTTTTCCATCACGCAAAAGCACTTCAAGAGAATAAGTTTTTTCGGCTCCTGCAAACCGTTCAGAATCGCTCTTTTGCCCAACAATTGGAGCCAAAGCCAAAATTTTAGTCATGAAATCATAATAAACTTTTTGCATTCTTAAGGCTTCGCCATCGGCTTCTTCGTGTGTAGCATGGGCAGTGTGGCCTTCTTGCCATAAAAATTCAGTGGTTCTCAAAAATAAACGTGTGCGCATTTCCCAACGAACTACATTAGCCCATTGGTTCACCGAAAAAGGCAAATCCCGCCAAGAATGTATCCATTTAGAAAACATATGGTAAATAATTGTTTCGGAAGTCGGTCTTATCACCAGAGGTTCTTCGAGTTTTTGGCCGCCAGCATGGGTTACAACTGCGCATTCAGGGGCAAAACCTTCGATGTGGTCAGCTTCTTTTTTTAAAAAACTTTCAGGTATAAAAAGCGGAAAATAAGCGTTCTCATGGCCACATTCTTTAATTCGAGCATCTAGTTCTTTCTGGATTAATTCCCAAATTGCATAACCATATGGCTTAATTACCATACAACCACGCACAGGTGAATAATCTGCTAAGCCAGCTTTTAAAGCTAATTCCGAAAGATCTACTACCATTTTTCAAACTCAAAATAAACACTAGTCATCATAACATTTAAGTTATCGAAGAACTTATATTCTTGGAAGTATCGCAATTCGCAAACTGGATTAAACCCTTGGTTTCGCTGTATTCAGGGTTTACCTTTAGCCTTCTTAAAAAAACATATTAATTTTTGAAATTTTTAGGCCTAGCTTAATAATATCTTTACTATTGAAATTTAAAATAATTAATACATACTAATTAAAATCATTTATGAATTCTGTGAATCCTACTAATCGTACTCAACCAAGCAAAGTCTGCGAGCCAATTCCCGAGCGAAATATACTTGAAAGAGGATGGGAAAGACTTCGTGATGGAAGAGAGGCGCAATATTGCACTGAAGACAGAATTAAGCAACTTCCGCCTTTGATTCCTCTTGAAGGTTATTGTCAAACTGGTGGCTTGCCTGGCTGGAATGGAAATATCAGAAATTTTCCAAAGAGAGAAGACCAATGGTGGGAAGACACTATCAAGAAGGAAATTTTTGGAGAGAAACAACCTTTGTTTAATGACGCTCGCCGTATAACTGAATGGTTCAAGTATAATTGTAGTCGATATGGCGACCCCGCAGAGAGTTTTCTCAGAGACCCTCAAATCCTGGTACTATCTATCCTTTGCCGCAAAATATACTAAACACTAGGCTCGGAGAAGTAGACTAAAACCTTGCAACTTGAGCCTTTTTATTGAAGCTTATTTTTTGGCTTTTTGAGAGCGGTCTAAAAAAAACTTGGCTGGATCAACTGGAATTCCTTTGGAATGTATTTCAAAATGCAGATGTGGGCCAGTTACACGTGTTCCAGTTGCACCAACATAACCAATTAGGTGGCCAGCTTTTAGCTCTTGGCCTTGTTTAACGGTAATTTTAGACAAATGCATATAAACAGTCTGAAGATCTGAGGCATGCTTAATGCGCACCTGCAAGCCGCCACCAGATAAAGGATTATTCACAACTTTAGAAACTCGCCCAGCTAATGGTGATTTAATGGGGGTTCCAGTATAAGCAGGAAAATCAATACCAGCATGAAATTGTCTGCGAGCTGGATTAATTGGGTCAATGCGAAAACCAAACTTAGATTCAATCGGATAAAAACGCCCTAAAATAGCCGTCACTGATAAATTAAGTTTGGCAATTTCAATTTTTGGAAAACGTGATTGATCGGAAATATATTCAAGAATGTAATTATAAAGAGCGGCTTTTTCTTCCATGTTTTCAATTTCTTTGGTCGCAATTAGACCCTCATTCCAAAGAATTTGCTTATTGTTTAGTTCTTGCTTTAAGGCATTAAGCTTTTGGGTTAATTTGTCTTTTAAAACCGCTTCATATGAGCTTGAGCTAGGATTTTTGATAATAAATTCAAATTGTTCTAGTTCATTAATTTCTAAACGGTACGGCTCTCCATCTTGTAGAGTAACCAAACCCTCTTGATACATGGCTTCTAAATCTTTTAATTTGTCATTAAGCTCACTGGAACGGGTTTTAATTAAATTTAAAATTAGATTTTGTTTAGGTGAAACACTTGCAAAGCTCATAGAACAAAGCAAAGAAACAATAAGTAAAGATGTAAGCGCAAAAATTTTCATATCAAAAGACTAACAAAAATTTGCCAATTGACAGTAAAAATAAACTGTTAAAATCATCTAAATAAGAAATTTTTAAAATATAATGCTTGAATTTAAAGTTACTGGCCTCGGCATTGATACTAGAACAGACAGCCCTTTGGTGATTTTACATAGTCAAGGCGAAATAGATTTAATTCTTCCGATTTGGATTGGCCGTCTAGAAGCTCAATCTATTGCAGTTGCACTTCAGGGTGAAAAACTAGAAAGGCCTTTAACGCATGATTTAATGCTTAATACCATTGAGACCTTAAATTATACAATTCAAAGGGTAGTTATTCATTCGGTTTTGGATGGTACTTTTTATGCACACTTAATTTTAAATCAAGCAAATTCTAAAGAAGAAATTATTTTAGATGCCCGTCCCAGTGATTGTATTGCTTTAGCCTTAAGGGCAAATTGTTTAATTTATGTTACACAAGTAGTGCAAGATCAAAGTTGTATCCCCGCAATTATCAACCTAGAAGACGAAAATGAGCCTATAATCACAGAGCAAGAAATTCAAGAAAAAGAGGAATTTTGTAAATTTTTAGACAGCGTGAAAGCCTCTGATTTTAAGCTACCGCCCAAAGAAAATTAAATAAAATGCAAATTAAAAATTCTCATTCTTCCGAAACTTCTTTAATTGCAATTTCTTATTGGTCTTTTGGTTTGGGCTTTGGGCCTTTGCTTCCGATTGCTGGCGCTTGGGTTTTTCGCAAAAACTATTTTTTATGTACTCAATTATTACAATCGGCTTTTATACAATTTATATTTTTTGTAATTAGTTTTAGTTTTTTCTTGGGTTTTATTTTGAATAATTATTATGGCAATGCCGATAAAATCACCTTTGTTCTAATGCAAGAAACTATCAATTGGTTTGCCCGTTTAATATTATTCGTTTTTTCTTTAATTATTTGGAATCAAAAAAGTATTTCTTTTCCGGTTATTTATAGCTTAGTCGAAAATATAATTAAATTTTGTAAAATAAAAAAACTAAAAAGAGCTTTTGCTTTAAACTGTCTGTGGGCTGGTTTTGGGCAATTATATTTAGGACAAAGTTGGTTGGGTTGGTTATTTGTTTTTTGCCAAGTAGCTACTTTTTTGAGTTTGTTTCATATTTGGTTTTCTTATTATAATTTTAGTATTTCTAAAGATTTATTGGGTGTTTTTGGTTTTTATTGGCGTATTGGAGATCAAGCTTTTAGTGAAGGATTTGCTACTTTGTATAATGTTTTTATTTTGATTGGTTTATTTATTATAAATTATATTTTGTCTTTTATTAGTTTATATGCAAAATTGCCACAAAGGCGCATTATGGGTAGTATTTTGGCTTCTTATTTATTACATTTTGCGGTTTTTTGGATTATACTTTTAACACCTTTTATTCTTACCAAATCTTCTACTGAAGAGGCAATTAAGCAAAAAGCCAAAAAAATAGAACAACAATTATCTGAAGAACAAAAACAAAAAAACAAAAATAAGACAAAACAAATTCCTAGTCCAAATACAAATAAAGAAATACAATTCGATCTTGAGCTTCCAAAGCAGATTAATGGTTTAAATCAATTTTCTTCACGGCCAATATTACAAGATACTAAATATTTTAAAGTTCATCCTAATATTGGTTTTGGCGAAAGAAAACAGCCTTTACCCTCACGCAAAGAATATATTCAAAAACATAAACATAAAACCAAAAGTTATTCAGAATATTTAACCGCTAAAGTACGTGAAGGCGACAAAGATAAAATAATTTGGAATAAAACCTCTAGTCCTTATTCTTCGGTGATTGAATATATAATTTCGGCAAATGGTGATATTACTAGTATTAAAATTTTAGAACATTCAAATAATCTAAGTGTTGATTCTATGGTCATTTCTGTTCTTGAATCTATGGCTCCGCTTAAAAAACCACCTAATAATAAAGACTTAAAAATTACCGAACTTTTTTGGAATACAAATGGGCAACAAGGTTTAGACAGCAATTTAAAACGGTCTTTAGTAAATTATCCAGACGGGCGTATTATTGAAGAACTTTAAATTTTTAATAAAGCTCTAATTTCCAAGCTGTATTACTCGTATCGCCTTTATAAGTTGGTTTAAAAGAAAAATAAGCTTGTTCGCCATTTTGATTAATTGCCTCTATCACCGTACTGCCGCCACGCTCATAATCATCAATCGGAATTTGAAATTTTTTATAACCTAAGCCAGCCAAACGGCTTGTCGCATAATTTAAAGCCATAGACTTTTGCCACAACTGCGTACGAAAAGTAATAATCTGCTTAGGTTTAACTGCTAGACCGTGGGGCGATTCTTCTGGATAGGCAATAAAACTCGCTAAAGAACCAGCAATTAAGCCTTGTTTGGGTGCAATCGCCTGAGAATTAATTAAAGACTTTTGGGCGGGCAATATTTTAGAAGTATTTTTAGCCTCTGGCCGCCCAGCAAAAGAGCGAGCCTGAAAATTGCTATAACCACTTTTTACTCTTTGGCTCGAAATTTGTTTTTTTGGATTGGCTCTAATAGGTTTTAAGGCTGGTTTTGGAGTTGTGGGTTGAGCTGATTGTCTAGCATTTATTTGCTCTGGCTGTTTGGGCGGGCTTATTGCTTCGTTTTTGACTATGATTTGTTCTTTCGGCTGAACTACCACTGGCTCAGCAGGTTTAATTGGTTCTTGAGCTGGAACAGTGGGAGGCGTATTATTATTTGCAGGCGTATTATTATTTTGTGGATAATTAAAAGGTTGATTTTGGCTTAAAGTGTTTTCGGGGGCTGGGGCTGGTGTTGGTTGGGCATTAACCTCTGGTTTAGGCAAATTTAGAGAAGATAAATCGGGTAGTTTAGGCAATTCCAAATTGGGAGTAGCACCACCTGAAATTTCATTTTGTCTATTTTTAAAAAAGAAAAATGCGCCAGCTCCCATTAATAAAAGCAAAAGAATGGCAAATAAAGGACCTTTGCCCTTGCCTTTGCGAGTAGGCGGAACGGCTCGGCCTTTGACATTATTAGCACTTTTTTGTTCAGGTGGATTAGGATCAGACATATTTATAAATTTGCAAAGATATATTTGGTTAATTCCCTATATTTGAGAAAGTTTTATCAAATGTATGGATGAAAAGTATACTAGCTTATAGTAAACAAATCGAAAGGTAAAAAAATGCAAGTTACATTCAAAGGAAATTCTTTAAATCTCGAAGGTAATCAAGTTAAGGTTGGAGACAATGCTCCTGATTTTAAACTTTTAAATAGCAGTTTGCAAGAAGTTGCTCTTAGCCAATTGGGCGCAGAAACTATTTTGCTTAATATTGTTCCTTCACTTGATACACCCGTTTGTGCCAAGCAAAGCAAAGAATTTTATAATGCTCTTCAAGCTCAATCAGTTAAGTTAGTAACCATAAGTATGGATCTTCCATTTGCGCAAGCTCGCTTTTGTGGAACCGAAAATATTCAAATGGAAACTTTAAGCGATCACCGTGAAGCTTCTTTTGGCCGTAATTATGGTTTATTAATTAAGGAACTTCGTCTTTTGACACGCTCGGTAATCATTATTGACAAAAACAAAAAGATTCAATATATCGAAATCGTATCAGAAGTAACTTCTGAGCCAAACTATGAATCTGCTTTAAAAGCTTTAAATACGCTTTCTGCGGTTAAATAGTTTTATTAATTAGAATCAATTTACTTCATCTTCCAAGTTATATAGCCAGACTTTGTAGATGAAGTTTTTTTTGGAGCCAATTTGATCACGACAAACCTTATAAATGCGTCGTCTGGGGGAGTACATTGGGTGAAATCCTACAAGAAAGTCCTCTCTTCGTAAGGTGTTTCACATTTTTATAATTTATTTTGCAAAAAGTCTAATTATTTTTTGAGTATTAAATGCTTAATGCAAATATTTTTAATATCTAGTCCTAGAGCTTCAGCAATAGTAATAAATTGTTTATTTTCTTCATCCCAAATATATTCATATGCTAAATCTAAAGTTTCGTTAAAAGGTAATTTTAGTTTTTGACTTGGATTATTAACTTCGAGCTTTTCGGTGCAATCGCCGCCAAAGACAGGTGGTTTAATGCCACGCACAATTTGGCCTTCTATAAAAATCTGAGAACCACAATTTTCTTGTTTAATACTCACTTTTTGTATATTTATTTTTTTGATATTACTATCAGTGGCCGAACAATTAGAACAAAATTCAACTATAAACTTTTTCTTTTCAATTAGATTTTTAGCTTGCTGGGCAATGTCTGGAGTAAAACATTGGTATTGATCGGCTTGTGCAGAGATAGAAAAAACAAAAACTAAAGAAAAAACAATTAATATATTACGCATCTGTTTATTTTTAAGTAAGAGTTTATTTTAGCGATATTTTATTAATTTAAAAAGTAATTTTGTTTGTGTTAAACTGGCCAAAGTCTATAAATTACAATTTAGGCTTCTTTTATAAAAATGAACAGTTTATTACAAAGAGCAAAAGCTTTTAATACTAAAAAATCGCTTGGGCAAAACTTTTTGGTTTCGGAAGAATATTTACAAAAAATTGTAGAAGCAATTGACGCAAAATCTTCAGATAATATTCTCGAAATTGGGCCTGGAATCGGGTTTTTGACAGAACAATTGGCTTTGTCTGGCGCACAAATTATGGCCATTGACCTTGATGAGCGAGCAATTGGGCATATTTCTTGCCAAGATAAAGTGAAAATTTTAAAGGCCGACGCTTTGCATTTTGATTTAAATTCGCCCAATAAGCCTTATATGGTGGTTGGCAATTTGCCTTTTAATGTTGGTACTAAAATACTTTTGCGTTTTATTGGTGAACTGGACGAAGCCGATTGGGCTATAAAAGGGATTGATAAAATGGTTTTGATGTTTCAGAAAGAAGTTGCCGAAAGACTTTGCGCAAAACCATCATCAAAAGCTTATAATCCTTTAAGTTTATTGGTGCAATCCAAAAGCCAAATTGAATATTTATTTACGGTTCCAGCCAAATGCTTTTGCCCAATTCCTAAAGTAACTGCTGGAGTTGTGCTTATAAAGCCGCTAGAGAATAATTTATTGCAAAACTTAAGCCCAATCGAAAGACAAAACTTTAAAAAAATTATCAAAACCGCCTTTAGTACCCGCCGTAAAAATCTCAAAAATGCGCTCCAAAGCTTGTTTAAGCCAGAACAATTGCGGTCTTTAAATATTTCACCAGAGCTAAGACCCGAAAATTTAACCCTAGAAGATTATTTAAAATTAGCCCAAAGTTTGTCTGCTGGTTTGTAATTAATTAAAGCTAGACTTCAGTTTGTATATATTAAAAAAAGTTTTATTTAGGTCTCTTGTGTTTTTATTATTTTCAAATTAGAGTTACCTTTAAGCAAAGTGAAGTTGATCCGATTTAGGAGACAAACTTTTTAGAGATATTGTAAAGCTCCTCGAATTGAAGAGGGGACAGATAATTCAAGGTTGAATGCTTTCTTTCCCGATTATAGAAAATCTCTATGTATTC
>CANLTT010000025.1 GCA_947494115.1 Candidatus Caenarcanales bacterium | reverse complement strand
TATATAGTATGTTACAAACCACTGCGCATAAAAGCTAAAGCAATGGCGGTTGCATCGGCGGCATCATCTGGTTTTATTAAACAAGGCAATTCTAAAACCTGAGAAACAACTATTTGCATTTCTTTTTTATTAGCTTTGCCATGGCCAAATAAAACTTGCTTAAGATGTGTTGGCGTAAATTCGGCAATTTGTTCAATTCCGCAAGCGGCCAAGCTTTCCATAATTACGCCTCTGGCTTGCGCTACGGTAATGGCTGTTTTAATGTTTTTAGTAAAATAAATCAATTCTACGGCGGCCGCTTGTGGCTTAAAACTATTTATAATTTCCAGTAAATCTTCTCTAATTGACTTTAAGCGAGTGGCCAATTTGTCTGTAGACGGAGTAGAAATGACACCGCACTGAATTAAAGTTGGTTTTATAAAAGGCTTTTCTTTGTCATATTCCAAAACAGAATATCCAACCAAAGCAATTCCGGGGTCAAGCCCGAGTATTCTAAACATTTGTGTAAAAACTAAATATTGCTAAGTAATAAAAATAAACTTTAAACTGAAAAACATTGATTTATTCTTCTTTCAATATGTTAAGACCAAGGAAAATATTTTCTTAATGTTTATAATCTTAGTTAGTTTACAACCAAAGCAAAAATAAAATATATGAGCACAGGACTTAAATCAAATACAAAAAAAGCTCTTTCTGACAGCGAAATCATGGAATTAGCTCGCTCTAGAGATGTTAGATTTATTCAGCTTCAATTTGTGGATATTCACGGACGGCCTAAACAAATGACGGTTCACGTGAATATGCTCGAAAAAGCTTTAAACAATGAAATCATGTTAGATGGTTCTTCAATTGCGGGTTTTCGTTCAATTGAAACTTCAGACATGTTCTTTTATCCAGACAAAAACACTTTTCAAATTTTGCCTTGGACACAAGCAGGAAAAACCGCCGCTCGTTTAATTTGTAATATTTATAATCCAGATGGAACCCCTTTTGAAGGCTGTCCTCGTAATAATCTAAAAAGAGTAATCGAAAAAGCCTCTAAGCTTGGTTATACCTATAATGTTGGCCCAGAGCTTGAATTCTTTTTGTTTCAGAAAGATGCTAATGGCGATCCAACCTTAACTACACACGATAAAGCTGGTTATTACGACCTTGCCCCAGACGATTTAGCCGAAGAAGTACGCACCAAAATTAATGAAGTGCTCGAACAAATGGGTTTTCAAATTGAAGCTTCTCACCACGAAGTAGCCGCTGGCCAGCACGAAATTGACTTTGAATATGGTGATGCTTTAACTACGGCCGATAATGTAATTAACTTTAAAATTATTACCCGCAAAATTGCCTCTGAATATGGTTTGCACGCCACTTTTATGCCTAAGCCAGTTTTTGGTATTAATGGCTCTGGAATGCATTGCAATCAGTCTTTGAGCGATGAAAAAGGCAATAATATCTTTTTAGATGAAAAGGCTGAATATAAGCTTAGTCAAGATTGTCTTTATTATATTGGCGGAACTTTAAAACATATTCGTGAGTTTGCCGCAATCACCAATCCGCTTGTAAACAGCTATAAACGTTTAGTGCCAGGTTATGAAGCCCCAGTTTATATTGCTTGGTCGCCTTCTAATCGTAGTGCTCTCATTCGGGTTCCAGCTAAGCGTGGTCGTTCTACCCGTATTGAACTTCGTTCACCAGATCCAAGTTGTAATCCTTATTTGGCTTTTGCCGTTATGCTAACCGCTGGCCTCAAGGGCATTAAAGAAAAAATTCAACCACCAGCCCCAACTCAATTAAATATTTATCATCTTGATGCCGCTCAGAGAGCTGAACATTTGATTCCAAGCTTGCCTGGTAGTTTATATGAAGCTTTAGAAGAAGTCAAAAAAAGTGATTTAGTAAAAGAAGCTTTGGGTGAACATATTTTTGACGAATTTGTAAAAGCTAAAACATATGAATGGGATGATTACCGCACATATGTTTCTTCATGGGAAATAGACCGTTATATGCAAACAATTTAAAAATATTTATTTATTTTATTTTTTAATTTTCAGCTCAGGGAATTTGTTTTTCTCTGGGCTTTTTATTTGAAAGGTTTTGCGACATAAAAACAGCATTCACTTGTACACCATATGCTAAAAAAGCCGCAATCAAGCCTTGAGCAACAATAATATGATTTTTAGCTACTTGAAAGGTGGGCGCAAAATAATTTATAAGCAAAATAATGGCCAAAAAGCTTATTAGACCAATTAAGCCATAAATTCCAGACCAAATTAAAGCGGGCTTAAGCCAAGCATTATCGTGCTTAAATTTATTTATCAAAATTTCTTTGCTTAATTCGCCTCTTGTAATGCCGTTAAAAAAGCCAAAAAACGAAGTACAACCAACCAAAATTAAGCCCATTGGCACAAATAAACTCGCCAAAGACGGATTGCCAAAAATTGAAACATCTGCAATTTCTTTGGTTAAATACCATGGAATGAAACTATTAATCAGCAGGTTTAAAATAAAATCACGTGGCCCGCAAATCAAATAAGCAAATTTTTCTAAACTCATAAATTTATTATTTTGGACTGCTTTTAGCATAAAACTTTATTATTAAAATTAAATTAAAAACTGTTTCCTAGACGAAGCGAGAGGGTTTTCTGAGTTTGAATAGAAACTAGATCTTTTTAATTTGAATTCGTTATAGAAGCAATAAATAATCTTGCCTATAATGGCTTTAAATGCTACTCTTTAGGCAGTTTTTATAAAAAATAATTGACTATAAATAATCCAAAATATATTTTCATAACTGGCGGCGTAGTCAGCAGTTTGGGCAAAGGCATTATTGCTTCTTCTTTAGGTTTACTGCTTAAAGAGCGTGGCTTCAGAGTTACAATTCAAAAACTTGATCCTTATCTTAATGTAGACCCCGGTACAATGAGCCCTTATCAGCACGGAGAAGTTTTTGTAACCGAAGACGGAGCCGAAACAGATCTTGATTTGGGTCATTATGAGCGTTTTATTGGGCGTAATTTATTTAAAATTAATAATGTTACCGCTGGGCAAATTTATTCTTCAGTCATCAATAAAGAGCGCAAGGGCGAATATTTGGGCGGCACTGTACAGATGGTTCCACACGTTTCTAATCAAATTAAAACCAAAATTTTTGAAGCCGCTTATAAAACTGAATCCGAAATTGTAATTGTCGAAGTTGGTGGCACAGTGGGCGATATTGAAAGTTTGATTTTTTTAGAATCAATTCGCCAAATTCGTAAAGATGTAGGTTCTTCGAGTGTGGCTTATATTCATGTAACCTTGATTCCAAATTTAAGGGCAATTAATGAACTCAAAACTAAGCCAACTCAGCATTCAGTCGAGGTTTTGCGTGGCCGAGGTATTAATCCAGATATTTTGGTTTGTCGTGTGGAAAAAAGCCTAAGCAAGCAAATTCGGGAAAAACTTTCTTTATTTACGGATGTTAGCTTTGAATCGGTGATTGAATGCCGTGATGTGAAGTCTATTTATGAAGTGCCTTTAAATCTTGAAGAACAGAGTTTAACTAAAAGGGTTTTGCAAAAATTGCACCTCGAAGAGCGGCCATCCGATTTAAGCAATTGGAAAAACATTGTTGAAAAAATTAAAACACCCGCCCGAAAAGTTAAAGTTGCGATTGTTGGTAAATATACAAAATTGGGCGATGCCTATATTAGTGTAACAGAAGCCTTGCGTCATGCGGCCGCTCATGAAGGTTGCGAGGTAGAAATAAAATGGATTCTCTCTGAAGACCTTGAAGAGAGCGATAAAATAAAAGAATTACTTGGTGATGTAAATGGTATTTTGGTGCCTGGTGGCTTTGGAGATCGAGGAATTGAAGGAAAAATTAGAGCAATTCAATATGCCCGTGAAAACAAAATTCCTTTCTTTGGTTTGTGTTTGGGTATGCAATGCGCCGTAATTGAATTTGCCCGCAATGTTGCTGATTTGTCTGCCGCTCATAGTACTGAATTTGCCAATGATACGCCGCATCCCGTAATTGATTTTCTGCCAGGTCAGTCCGATTCTACCGATAAAGGCGGCACCATGCGCTTAGGTAGTTATCCTTGCGAACTTGGTGAAAATACAATTGCGCAAAAACTTTATAATGCCTCTCTAATTCATGAAAGACACAGACACCGTTATGAATTTAATAATTTGTTTGAAAATAAATTAACCGAGGCTGGCTTAATAATTTCGGGGCGTTTTCCTGAGCAAAAATTAGTTGAAATCATTGAACTTCCAGTTTCAGAGCACCCATTTTTTATTGGAACTCAATTTCATCCAGAATATAAATCTCGTCCAGACTTGCCACATCCTTTGTTTAGAGGTTTTATTTCTGCTTTAAAATAGAGCTTGATTGGTTAGAAATCAGTTGTTTGGCCTAAGCAAAAAGCCAGAATTTGGGAATTCTAATTTTATAGTACGCCTAAATATGGCATTTCCCCAAGACTGGAGCAAAAAATGACCGCCAATAATCAACAACAAGTTCAATTCAAACCGATTGAAACCCGCCTATTGGGGCCAATGAGCCTTTTAGTGCAATCAAGTACCGAAGATAATTCGCCCGCCAAAGGCATTGATTTGATTTTGCCAACTTTTACTTGGGCTTTGGAAGTTAGATTATATTTGCCAGTTCCAGCTGAAAAACTTAATGGAAAAGCCACCGAAGGTTATATTAGGGTTGATTCTGATGTGGAAACTTTTATTTGTTCGCCACCAACAATGAGGCTTTCGGTGCGTTTTCCTGATAGTTTTTATGAAAAATATAGTGAATATATCGAAAACCAAGCTAATTTCAAGATCATGACATATGTTTTGGGTTATTTAGACCAAATGGCTATGCAAACTTTAAACCAAGAAGCCAATAGAGCCTCTCTAAATGAAGAAAGCTTAAGCCAAGAAGAAGTTTTAGAAAATGCTCAATCGTAATAAAACAATTATATTAGTCTGTTTTTTTAACAAATTAGCAGACTTTTAGTTAGGGTTTTCTTTCGGTGGGTAAATGTTCTGTATGGAGTAGTCTGTAATTAGCTGTTTAGCTGAACCAAATGAAATATTTATTTTCAGTTTTACTAATATTGTTTTTTTGTTTTGGTCATAGTAGCTTAATTTGGGCTAATACTGATTTAAGGCAAAAAATGGGTTCTAGTTCGGAAATTTGGATTGATTCTCCAGCCCCAATTTCTGCTAATAACAACCTAGAACCAGCCATTAGTTCTCAACCTTTCATTATTCTTGTTTTGATCACTATTTTCCTAACCCTAGTTGTAGCCATTATGCTTTTTAGTATTTTCAATAGTAGCTCTAAAAAAAAACCAACTTCTCAAAACAACTTAACTAAAGATGGTAAGTCTAATTTTGAGATTATCGACAGTTGCGCCTTAGACAACGGCCAAAACTTATATATTGTGCAATTTTTAGACCGTAAGTTTTTGCTAGGAACTACTTTAACGAGTATAAATTTAATTAGCGAAATCACTAGCGAAATTCCAGCTTTAGAAACTAAAAGATCAACTATTTCTAATCTTGACTTTATGACGGTTCGGTCAGAATTTAATCTAAATAATAATGAAAATGCCAAAGCAAATGGTTTTGCCGCCTTGCTTAATAATCGTCAAGAAAGCTTGCAGATTGAAGAAGAACCCCCAAATAATAAAACCATTCTCAAAGAAATCGAAAAACTAAAAAACGTTTATAGCAATCTCGAAGAAGAAGCGCAAAGCAATGAAGCCATTCTACAAGAAATGGAAAAACTAAAAATTTCTGACAATGAAATTCAAACCAATCGTAATCCAAGTAAATTTCAGAGTTTTTTCAATAAAAAGCAAAATAGTGAAATTCCACAATTAATTCAGGTTTCACCTTCCAAAGCCGAAGAAGAACCCGAAGTTCAAAAAAAAGAAGAAGCCAGCAAATTTGCAAATACTTCAAAAAGTAAATTAAGCGAAATGCCAGTTTCTAAAAAACCTTCTTGGTTGCAAGATAAAAAAGTGGGCGAAAATAAATTTCCAATTAATCTCAAAGAAAGAATGTCGGCCGACAAAAACCTTAAAAATAAAAATACTCAAATACCAACAAACAAAATACCTCCCATAAATCAGCCAGCTCAGCCATTATCAGCGGCAGATAAATTAGCTTCGCAATTGGCATCTAATATAAATGCTCAAAAAAATTCTATTGAGGCTCTTGCCGAATCACCAATTCAAGCCAGCCCAAAACCTGAAACTAATCGTTTGGCTGAAGTACAAAACCAAATGCCTTTTGCCGTTTCTAATTCTGGCAAAATTACAACTTCTTTACGCAAAATCTCAATTGTAGAAGATTAAAATTCTAATAAACTTGGGTTTTCTGGTCTAGAGCATGATTACACAGTTGATCTGGACCAGAATTCTCTTTGCGGAAAATATGTCGAATTTGCCATTTACCCTTAAAATTAGCCAAAAGCGCTTTTACTTCAGTATAAATTTCTTTAAGTTTTTCGTCTTTTACTTTATATAAACCTTTTATTTGTTTAACAATTAATTCGCTGTCCATCTCTATTATCAGCTCATTTGGCGCAAAACTTAAAACTTTTTTGAGGCCTTCAAGCAAAGCTATATATTCGGCAAAATTATTAGTTTGTTTTCCAATTGGTTTGCCTAATTGATAAATTTGATTGCCTTGAGAATCTAAAATTATAAAACCAATAGCGGCTGGCCCTGGATTACCTCGACTGGCTCCGTCTGTGCGCAAAAGCAAAACTTCACTAATTGGAATTTCATTTTTTTTAAAGCTTAAATCATTCCAAGTTTTAAAGGCCGCGGTTGCTCCAATTGTCATAAGCTGTTCGGCACTAGCCAAGCCTTCTAAACACAAAACGGGAATATTAGCTTCATTGCCCATTCTTACATCATTAGGTGCATCACCAATTACAATTGTTCTACTTGGGTCTATGCCAGCTTGTTTGCAAACATTTAATAATGCAATTGGTGAAGGCTTGGCTGGTAGAATATCACTACCTTTAATACAACAAAAAAGATTGCGCACGCCAAAACGTTCAAGTGTTCTTTCGGCATTATCAGTTGAATCTGAGGTAATTAAAGCAAGCTTAATACCGCTCTGAGCCACTTCTTTAATAAATTCAAAAGCTCCTTCAATTGCAGTAGCCAAGCTGGCTGGATCATTTTGATGCAAAGCCTCTTCAATCGATTGATTTGCTAGATCTAAAGCTTGTTCCCACGGATATTTATTGGGTAAAAGTGAATGTAATAAAGTGGCTAAACAATAACTTTGATTTTCAAAACTTAAATTAACAATAGGCCCAGCCAAGCTAATTTCGCCAGTTTGGGGTTCAATGCCAGCCGCTCTTAAAAAACGTTCTCTCCAAGTAAAAAGCTCGGACGAATTAGAAGATAATTTATTTGCCAGCCAAACAGCTCTACCAGCGGCCATATTTAGCCAAATCGATTTAAAATCAATAATAGTTCCATCTTTATCAAAAACGATTAGTTCGCAGTCTTTATGAGAGCCAGCAGGCCAATTTAACTGAATCGACAATTGTTTATAAGTTTGACTAAATTATATTACAGGCTTTGCTTGGCTTTAGGGTGGTTTCAAAATAAAATAAACTCAAATAAATATTTTTTTGCAAAATACAATAATTAAAATTTATCAAATCGGTTTCAGAGCTACAAAAAACTACCTAAAGTATGAGAAAATTACCATTCATGATTTTTTATTTTTAGCTTGTAACTCTCATTAATAAACTCAAGTCATGCTTTTTCAATCCATTATCAAATAATCATTCTATGCAAGAAGCTTATAATCCTAATTCTTTAGAAAGTAAATGGCAAAATATTTGGGAAGAAGCCAAAATTCACCAAACTCAGGTCAATTCGCAAAAGCCTAAATTTTATTCTTTGGTTATGTTCCCTTATCCAAGCGGCGATTTACATATGGGACATATGCGAGTTTATACCATTTCGGATGTGATTTCTCGCTATAAGCGTATGTGTGGTTATGAAGTTTTAAACCCTATGGGATTTGATGCCTTTGGCTTACCAGCTGAAAATGCCGCTCTCGAAAGAAATATTCACCCCGCCGAATGGACAGAAAAAAACATTGAAAGAATGCGTGCTCAGCTAAAAAAAATGGGCAGTAGTTATGATTGGAATACCGAAGTTGTCTCTTGCAGAGCGGATTATTATAAATGGACACAATGGTTATTTTTAAAACTTTATGAAAAAGGCTTAGTTTATAAAAAGGCCGCTCCTGTCAATTGGTGCCCAGAGTGCAATACTGTTTTGGCAAATGAACAAGTTGAAAATGGTTATTGCTGGCGGCATTCCAAAACTTTAGTCGAAAAGAAAAATCTAGCGCAATGGTTTTTAAAAATTACAGAATATGCTGATGAATTGCTCGCTGACCTAGATAAATTAGACAAATGGCCAGAGCAAGTTAAAACCATGCAAAGTAATTGGATCGGTAAATCAATTGGTTCTGAAGTGGATTTTGAGCTTTGCGACAGTTTAAACGAAAATACAACTGAACAAATTAATAAAATAACTATTTATACAACTCGGATTGATACAATTTATGGTGTTAGTTATTTGGTTTTAGCTCCAGAAAACCCGCTAGTTCAGCAAATTACAAAAGCAACTAATAAAATTGCCGTTGATGAATATATTAAGCAAGCTAGTGCTTTAACCGATATTGAACGTCAATCTGAAACCCGTCTGAAGGCTGGTGTTTTTACGGGTGCATATGTTCAAAATCCATTTAATAATGAGCAGATTCCTGTTTGGGTGGCTGATTATGTTTTGGTTAATTATGGAACTGGAGCTGTTATGGGTGTTCCAGCGCACGACCAAAGAGATTTTGAATTTGCCCAAAGATACAATTTGCCTATCAAGCAAGTTATTTTAAGCCAAAAAGAATTGACCGAAAAAAAAGCTTTAACTGAATATGGTACTTTAATCAACTCTGGAGAATTTTCGGGTTTAAGCTCTGAGACAGCCAAAGAAAAATTAACCAAGTTTGCACAAGAACAAGGCTTTGGAAGGTTTAAAACTCAATATCGCTTAAGAGATTGGCTTATTAGTAGACAAAGATTTTGGGGAACACCAATTCCGCTGGCATATAAAGAAAATGGCGAAATTGTACCGATTGATTATGCTGACTTGCCCGTTAAATTGCCGACTGGAAATAATTTAAGCCTTAAAACTAATGAAGATTGGCTTTATATAACCGATTCAAAAACAGGTGAAAAATTGCGCCGTGAAACTGACACCATGGATACCTTTATTTGCTCAAGTTGGTATTTTTTGCGTTATGTTGATGCCCAAAATACAAATCTGCCGTTTAGCAAAGAGGCCGTGCAAAAATGGCTACCAATTGACCAATATGTCGGCGGAATCGAGCATGCGATCTTGCATTTGCTTTATGCTCGGTTTTTTACTAAGGCTTTGCGTGATTTAGGCTTAATCGATTTTGCGGAGCCATTTACCCGCTTGCTGAGCCAAGGTATGGTTACAATGTTTAGCGAAAAAGAAGGCAAAATTGCCAAAATGTCTAAATCAAAAGGCAATGTCGTGGGCATTGATGATTTTGTGGGTGAGTATGGAGCTGATTCAGCGCGCTTATTTATGCTTTTTGCTGGCCCGCCCACCGATGAAATTGAATGGTCGATTGAAGGCGCAAAAGGACAATTACGTTTTTTAAATCGCCTTTACAGACTGGTTTATCATTATGCCAAACAAATTAATTTAAAAACAAATTTAGACAGCACAAATTGGCAAAATTTAAATGCCGAGAATAAAGAATTAGTTTCTTTGACTCACCGCACAATTAAAGCCGTAACGGATGATTTACAAGAAGATCGTTATTCTTTTAATACGGCAATTGCCCGCATGATTGAGCTAACCAACGCTTTATATAAATTTACTAGTTTTGGAACAGCCACCAGAGAGCTAAAAGAAAATGCCGAAATTGAAACCGTGAGTTTTGCGATTAAAAGCCAATTGCAATTATTAGCTCCTTTTGCGCCACATATTACGGCCGAGCTTTGGCATGAACTTGGTGGTGAAGGTTTTGTGCATTTGCAATCTTGGCCAGTTAATGACCCAACCGCAATTAAAACTGATGAATTTGAGTTGGTGATTCAAATCAATGGTAAAAAAGTAGAAGCCGTTAATTGCCCAAAAACCGCCTCCAAAGAAGAATTAGAAAAATTAGCTTTGGCGCAAAACAAGGTACAAAACCGTTTAATCGACAAGGAAATTAAAAAAATTATTGTGGTTCCTGGCAAATTGGTAAATTTAGTTATTTGATAAGGGTTTAATCCAGTTTCGCAATTAATTTAAAGCCTCTTCAAAACGGTTAATTAAATCATCAATATTTTCCAGGCCGACTGAAACACGCACCAAATCAGGTGAAACACCACAATTAGCCGCAAAGTCTAATTCATAATAATGTGCCAAAAGTGTATAAGGACAAGCCAAGCTATAATTTGTGCCTAAACTTGGACCTTTATTAATTTGCAATTTATCATAAAAAGCCACCGCAAGCTCAGGGTTTTTAAATAAAAGCGAAAATAAACCGCTAAAACCACCGCCAGTTTTGAGTTGAGCTTTATAATTTTGCATATTTTGATATTTCGGATAAAACACTTGCTTGATTTTGGGATGTTTACTCAAATAATCACAAATTTGTTCGGCATTTATATTAATTTGCTTAACCCTTTCTTCAAAGTCTATTGAGCGTTCTGCCAGAATTTGCGCATCTTGAATATAAAATAAATCTTCATATTCAAGCTCTAGACGAGATAAAAACTGTTTATAAAAACAACTTTGCGAATTTAAAACTAAAGAACCGCCCATTACATCACCGTAACCCGAGAAAATTTTAGTTAAACTACTCACCAAAATATCGGCCTGCGGCAAAACTTGTATATTTGCAAAATTGCCAATTGTATCATCAACAATAATTGGAACCTTGTATTCATGAGCAATTTGCGCTAATTTATTCAAATCAACACTTTGCAAAAGCGGATTAGTCGGGAATTCAGTGAAAATGCCTGCAATTTGTTTGTTCTTTAAAATATTTTCAAGTTTTTCAAAATCGTTCACATCAGCGATTAAATGAGCTTTTTGGCAACCAAATTTTTGCTGAATTTTAAAAGTATCAACATATGGAAAACCAATTTGTATAGTTTCGGCCTTCTCTAAAAGCCTAAAGGCACAAAAAATAGCGGCCATGCCAGTCGGAAACAAAAAAACATTTTCGGGTTTTTCGGCGGTTAAAACGGCAATTTGTTTTTTAATTTTATTTTTAGGTTCATTTTCAGTCGCTTTCAAAGTATTATTCAAAATATCTTCGGCCAATCGCCCCGAAACAATTTCTCCTGTATGCCGCCAGAAAGCCAAAGCCAGCTCTAAACACGGCTCAGCAAAAAGCAAAAAATATAAACCTTTAAACTCGGCAATTTTTGAATTATTTAAAACAAAACTTTGGGCTCGCTTAGCGGTTTTTAAAGAAGGAAAAGGCAAACATTTTGAGCCAAAGTGGTTTTCAGCTAGAGCAATGAGCTTTTTGGTAAAAGAATTAAAAAAAAACCTTGGATAACCAGCTTTGAGAGCATCTTTAACCCGAGGTTTGCCTTCTTCATAATCAATTACATCTTGCCAAAGCGGCATACAAACCGAAATTGCATATTGGCTATCAGACGGTATTGGCTCTCCGAGTTGATTAGCTTTGTAAAGAGGATTAAACATAATAAGTTGAAAGGAAAAAATAAGCCAGTTTCAATTACCACAAACCTTATAAATCCGCCGTTTGGGGGCGGCACCCCAAGAGCGGGGTTTTAGGGGCTGGCGGCAAAGCCCCTAAGAATGAGGTAACCCAAAGTTAAAAATACACCTTGTTTCTTTTATACACTTACTTATTTTAAATAAATTATCTTGAAATTAATTTTATACGCATTAAATGGTTTGTGTTTAAATAATTATTTCTAACTTTTTGCTAAAAATTGCGCCGACAGCCAAGTGCTACAATGAAAAAGCCAACCAGAACTGAGATTTGATGAATAAAAGGCTTATAATTGTCGCTAATCGTTTACCAGTTACGGCTTGTAATACAGAAGATGGCCTAAGTTATAAAGCTAGCCCAGGTGGTTTGGTTACGGCTTTAAACTCTCTGAAAGACAAATATGAACAATTGTGGATTGGCTGGCCCGGTGAAATTGACCTAGAGGTGAATGATCCAGAGAAAGTTAAAAATCAACTCAAACAAGATTTTTCGGCGGTGCCAGTGTTTTTGAATAAACATCAAATCAATCGATATTATTTTGGCTTTAGCAATAAGGTTCTGTGGCCGATTTTGCATTATTTGCCAAGCCATTGTGATTATGATGAACGTGATTGGAAGATGTATAAAGCCGTTAATGAAATTTTTGCCGAAGAAATTTTAAAACAAATTGACCCAAATTATGATGATTGGATTTGGATTCATGATTATCAACTTCTCTTGATTCCAGCTTTAATTCGGGAAAAAATGCCAAATGCTAAAATCGGCTTTTTCTTGCATACACCTTTTCCTTCTTCTGAGATTTTCAGGGCTGTACCTTATCGTGAAGAGCTTTTGAAGGGCGTTTTGGGCGCAAGCTTAATTGGTTTTCATACATATGGTTATTTACGCCATTTTCGTAGTAGTGTTTTGCGCCTTCTGGGGCTTAACTCCGAAGTCAATCGCCTTGATTTAGAAACACATTCCACCAAACTTGGTGTTTACCCAATTAGCATTGATACAGCCAAAATCCAAGAAACTGTTAATGCCAGCTCTCAGAGCGACTATAAAAAAATTGTTCAAGAAATTCTAAAAGGCCGCAAATTAATTTTAAGCGTAGACCGCCTTGATTACACCAAAGGAATTGCTAATCGCTTAAAAGCCTATAAAAAGTTTTTAGAAAGAAACCCCAAATATGCCTCTCAAACTGTTTTAGTACAAATTGCAGTTCCTTCTCGCACACAAATAACCAGTTACAGAGAGCTTAAAGAAGAAGTAGAAGAAATTGTCTCTGAAATTAATGAAATTCACGAAAAAGAAAAAAACCCGCCAATTCATTATATTTATCGTTCTTTGCCTTTTGAAAAGCTAACGGCCTTTTATAAAGCGGCTGAAATTTGTTTGGTAACGCCTCTTTGCGACGGCATGAACTTGGTGGCCAAAGAATATGTGGCGGTGCAAAAAGATAAAGGTGTTTTAATTTTAAGCGAACTGGCTGGAGCCGCTTCAGAACTAGGTGAAGCTATTATTGTTAATCCGTGGAATCCAGATCAAATTGCCGATGCGATAGAACAAGCCTTTAATTTAATGCCGTGGGAACGTGCCCGCCGTATGAATGCTTTATACACCAAGGTTGCACGTAATGATGTACATTATTGGGCTAATTCATTTTTGAGCGATTTGGCAGAGCCAGCTTTTTCGCAAAACCCGATTGCAAGCCAAACTCAGCTTTTAGATAATAATACAATGCAAGAAATTATTAATAATTTTAAAAAAGCCGAATCTGCTTTGATAATTACCGATTATGATGGAACCTTAGTTGAAATAACCAGTGTGCCCATGAATGCAAGGCCAGACCGTAATTTATTAAATTTGCTTGAAAAATTAGCCGAAAAACCCAATTGCGATTTTATGGTAGCTACTGGCAGGAGTCGCCCCGATATGCTTGACTGGCTGGGACATTTACCAATTGGTTTATCGCTTGAGCATGGATTATGGATTAAATTTGCCCACGAAAAAGAATGGTTAAAAACTACTTCCGAAGAGCAATTACCAGATTGGTATGAATCGGTGAGAGAGATTTTTGCTAAATTTTGTTTAGGAACACCTGGTAGTTTTATTGAAGAAAAAGAAACTTCGCTTGCTTGGCATTATCGGCTTGCAGACCCAGAATTTGGCAATTGGCAATCCAGAGAACTTACTTTAAATTTAACCAATTTTTTGGCCAATAAAAATGCTGAGGTTTTGGCTGGCAAAAGAATTGTAGAAGTGCGTATGGCTGGAATCAATAAAGGTAATGTTTTTGCTCGTATACAACAGCTCAATAAAAAATACGACTTTATTTTAGTGATAGGCGATGATTCCACAGACGAAGACCTTTTTTCGGCCGCCCCTGACTATGCTTATTCTATTAAGGTTGGCAATAGCTTATCTAAGGCCAAATATCGCTTAAACAAAGTCTCAGAAGTGCGCAATTTACTAAACAATTTAATTTAGGTGTTAAGTTGAAAAGCAAAAAAAATAAGAACTAAAACAAAACCCAGTTTTAAATACAATAAGCTGTCAATCCGCCCTTTGGGGGGGCACCCCAAGAGCAGGGGTTTTAGGGGTCGGCGGCAAGACCCCTAAGAACGAAGCAACCCAAAGTTAAAAGTATACCTTGCTTCTTTTATACACTTACTTAATTTGTCTTTGAATGATCAAAAGCCAATAAATATATTTAATTAATTTTTGGTCGAATTTAAATTAATTTGTTTTCTTTAAAAACGCAATTGCCTCTAGGTGCATGGTTTGCGGGAACATATCGACAAGCCTTAAACTTTGCAATTGATAACCAGCCAAGGCAAATTCTTCTAGGTCTCGCTTTTGCGTAGTTGGATTACAACTAATATAAATTAAGCTTTGCGGATTTATTTTTAAAATTTCTTTAATAGTTTTTTGCGAAAGTCCAGCTCTAGGAGGGTCAATTAAAACACAAATATTTTGGCTTGTATTTTTTAAAAAACTTCCCCAGCCGCTTTTATAGAGGTTTAAAAAATGGCTTTCATAATTATTTATATTATTAATTTCGGCATTTAAACTGGCCAATTCACAAGCCTTTTCGTCAGATTCAGCGCCAATTATTTTTTGCACATTTGGTAAATTTTTAGCAAGATAAAGACCAAT
Source organism: Candidatus Caenarcanales bacterium (assembly GCA_947494115.1). Taxonomy (GTDB): domain Bacteria; phylum Cyanobacteriota; class Vampirovibrionia; order Caenarcaniphilales; family Caenarcanaceae; genus CANLTT01. The sequence goes on along the minus strand of CANLTT010000025.1, from coordinate 2,415 downwards.
TGCGCCAACTCCAGCGAATAAATCATATAAAACTTGCGGGTTTGCCTTTAGAACCAGCTTTTGAATTTCTTGCATAAACAAAGGCAAAATAAAAGTATTAATCTGAAAAAAATTGTTTGCTTCATAAATAAAATTTAAATTATCAATTTGCTGACTGAGAGCATTTTGTCCGCTCAATAAAACCGTTTTGCCACGCGGCGCTTCGATTGCCAAAATGCCTTTAATATTTTCAAATTCGCTTTTTAAGGCCAAACTCAATTCAAGCAATTTTTTTTCTTGCGGGTTTTTAACTTTCCAGATAACTAAAATTTCTTGATTAGAACTGCTTTGCCGCAAAATAAGAGTCGAGAAAAAACCTTCGTCGTTTAAATCTTTATAAACCTTTAAGCCGCTTTCTTGGGCTAATTGTTTGGCTTTTTGCAAAATTTTCCACATTTCTGGCGGTAATAAATGGCATTCTTTTAAGTTTAAAACCTCAAAAAATTTCCCCGCTGGATGAAGCCCTAAACTTAAATTGCCCTGTGGGTCTTCGCCAAAAGTAAATTCGCATTTATTTCGATAATAAAATTCTTGCGGTGAAACTAGGCTTGGCTCTAGGTTTATTTTGTTTTCATAAATTTCTTTGAGAATTTCTTCTTTAGCTTTAATTTGGTTTTGGCCGCTTAAGTGCTGATAATGGCAACCACCGCATTCTAAAACATGGCTACAAAGTGGCTCTTGGCGGTTTTTGGGTTCAATAATTTGTTTTAAATTTGCCCACCAAATGCCTTTGCGTTTATACCTCAGCTCAACTTCTACCAATTCATCGGGCGCAACATTGGGTACTAAAACAGCTTTGCCTTCAAAATGTGCCAAGCCATAACCGCCATAAACTAATTTTTCAATTTTTAATTGCATCTTAGGGTTTTATCTTAATTTAAATTTTACCAAAGCTTATTTTAGGGAAATTTCTATGATAAAAAAGGTTTAACCTATAAATTATATGCTTTTACTATAAGTGAAAAAGGGTTTTTATTTTTACAAAGGGGGAAACTCTCATGAATGCTATAAAACCAGAATCAAACATTGCAAACCAAAACAAACAGGTAATTGAACAGGTAGGAAACACTGTTGCTAAGAATCAAAATTTAAAAGCAAACATAACAACAGCTACGTTTACGCCAACCAGTAGAGTTGAGCAACAAATTGCCTTTAATAATACTCAACCTCAACCTCAACCTCAACCAACCGATACGGTTAGCTTTGTCAAACCACAAACACAACAACAAACACAATCACAATCACCAACTATTCAAATAAGTACCAAAGCACAAGAACCACAAAAGGGTTTTCTTTCTGGGCTTTTGGAAAAAGCTTCTCAGGGTTTAAACACAATAAAAATTTCATTTGATTCAACTCCAACTCAACCTCAAGCGTCTTCAGGTGGCGGTTCACAAACAGCAGGAGCACCCTCGTCACAAACACCAGCAATAACAGTAAGCTTGAAATCAAATACTGGTGGCTTTCCTACTTTTAATGCATCAGGAAGTATGCCTCAAACAAAAGCAACGGCTTAAAACCCAACTACATTACAAAACTTTAAAAGCCTAAGGCTCGGACATAGGTCTTCTAAAAAGGTGTTTGAAGTTTTGTCTTTGTTGAAACTTAAAGAAAATACTTTTGAGTGCTCTTTCTTTGCTCTGTGCTGGCAAGGCTGGGATTGATTGCTTAATTTTTTAGGTTATTTATTTTATACGTATCGAGACAAGTGATTGGCGAAAACATACTTGCACTTGGCCGATAAATACGGCGTTTGCCAGCTTAGATTGGTAATATTGAGTATAATATATTTAAGTTTTTTCTATTTCGTTTTTAATTTTGCTTAAAAGAATAAAACCCTAAAGCGACCAATTGAGAGAGTTTTTACATGAAGCCAGAAAACAAAGCTATTTATGTGCAAGAAATGTTTAATAAAATTGCGCCTAAATATGATTTGATGAATGATTTAATGACAGCTGGAATGCATCGTTTTTGGAAAAAGAAAATTGTGCAAATGCTTAATTTAAAGCCAAGCCAAAAAGTTTTAGATTTATGCTGTGGAACAGGCGATTTGACTTTTTATTTGGCTCAGAAAGCTCCAGAAGCAAAAATAATTGGCCTCGATTTTTCGGCGGAAATGCTTAAAATTGCCCAAGCAGAAAGAAAGTTAAATAATATTGAGTTTATAGAAGGTGATGCTTTGAATTTGCCCTTTGAAAGCGAAAGTTTTGATAAAGCAATTATTAGTTTTGGCTTGCGAAATGTCGCTGATTATGAAAAATGCTTGACGGAAATTTGGCGTATTTGCAAAAAAGGCGGGCAATTAATTATTCTTGATTTGAGCCATCCACAGGGTTTCTGGGATATAGCTTCGCAGTTTTATCGTTTTAAGCTTTT
>CANLTT010000024.1 GCA_947494115.1 Candidatus Caenarcanales bacterium | reverse complement strand
TCATTCCCTCTTCAAGAGCCTGAATTACCCTCTTTCTTAAATCCATTGAATATGCCATTTCTTTATTATACTGCTTTGTTTATGGGGAACGCTATAGATGAAGTTTATGCAAGCTCATTATTAGATGAAATGGAAAATACTCCAAACATTGATCAAATGCTTTACTTGATGGAAAGACCAGATATTGAAGGAAAAGTTCTATCAATTCAAGATTTAAGAAAATTTGGATTTATAGATGAGTACACCAATAAATATCTCAGCGAAAATTATAAAATAAACGATGAAAACGAAACTTACATCGACTTAAAAGCTTTTTCTTTGTATGAATGGTTTAGTGGCGAAGCGGGAGACATTGTACTGTATCAAAAGCAGCAAAATTCTCTCACAAGATTGTTGCCAACATATCCATCAATTAATCCCGCTACCTCTTGGGCTTCCCCAAATGCTTTGTCTGAAGATGTACTTCAAGATTTTGGCCATCACTAAAAAATGCCATTAAAGTTTGCCCCAGAATGATAAACCTTGATTTTTCAGCTCTAAATACACCCAGCCTAAATGCTTTAGCTCAAAATTTAGCCTACGGCGCAACTTTCTTTTGTTTAATTAGAGGCATACCTGTTTTAATTGAAGGAGTTCGCTTTTTTAAACAAAATTGAATAAATTCTTTGCCCTTTTAGTTGCCATTTTGCCTTTGTGGTTTTATTTGCCACTAATTCAGCCTTATATTCCAAAAAAACAAATTTTACTGGGCTTAACTGCTGGCATTTTGGCTGGTTTGGGTGTTTTATTTTTTAAGTTTAGCTTTTTGGCCGGAACAATTAAACCACCAACTCAAGAAACTTTAAGCTTGACTTTGTTTATTTCTTTTATTGAAGCTGGTTTTTTAGAAGAGATTTTTAAAAATACGGCATATTGGTTAGCAGAGACGCACCTTAAAAAAGAAAAAGCACTCGAGCAAATAAACAATTTTAGCTATTTTGCTCTGGGAGCTTTAACTGGTTTAGGTTTTGGAATTTTAGAGAACATTTATTATGCCTTAAGCCCTGAATTTGGCCAACCTAGCATAATTCTGCCACGGGCTTATACAGCGGTTTTAGCTCATATAATCATGAATTCTAGTTTTGGCTTTTTAAGAAGCAAAAAAATCAATTTCTTTTTGGCTCTTTTAGTGAGCGTTTTAATTCATGCAATTTATGACTTTTTTGCTTTGCCTTCAACTTTGCTGGGTGGCATTTTGGTCAGAATCTTTTTGATTATTGGCCTAGGGTTTTGCTTTTGGATGGCGAAAGAAAGTTTTAAGCCGAAGCCGCCGAAGACACTTGAGAATTATTAGTGGCTGGAACATTCTTTTTGAGTTCTAGAATTAAATCTGGCTCAACTAATAATTGAATATCTTGTCTTAAGGCAATTCCTATCGCTTGTACACGGTTTTTAACGCCCATTTTGCAGAAGATAGCATTGAAATGTGTTTTGACCGTAGAAACCGTAATATCGCAAATCTCGGCAATTTTTTCATAGCTATGACCTTTCATCATCAAAAGCAATAATTGTTTTTCTCTGGTGGTTAAACTTTTGATAATTACTTCAGCTGGCTGGTCTTCGGGTTTTGGACCATAATATTCACGCAAAACGCCTACAAATTGAGTCGCAATTGCTGGAGGAATAACAATGTTTCCTTCAAGAACTTGGCTTAAATAAGTAGTTAAATCTTCACCGATTGAATCAATAGACAAGCAAGAGGAAGCTCCCGCTTTTAGAACTCTAAATATTTGATTAGAGCTATTTTCTCTTACAATGGCCACAATGCGTGTATTAGGCGACTGCGCAATCATTTTGCGAATAATTCCGGGAGCTTCTTCCGAGGCAACGCTAGTCATATTGGCATTAAAAATTACAATTTCGGGCTGATAGGTTTGAATCATTACTGTTCCTATCCTGCAAGAGCTGGCTTGGCCAATTACGGAGAATTTTTCTTGATTCTCAAATACTTTTGTTAGCTTTTTGAAAATTTCAAATTCATCATCTAATAATAAAACTGAAATCTTTTTGTTTGTGTTTTTTTGCAAATTCATATGTTCACTGGAATTCAAATTTAGGTTAGTGCTTACTGGTACTGACATTTGGATCTCCTTTAATTGTGTTTTTTTGAAGAATTTTAGTCTTTAGAAATTAATATTAACTTAACCTTTAATTAGAAAAATATCATAAACCATCCAAAGTTTCTAGGTATATATTCCCTAAAGAAAAATTTAAGTTTAAATACTTACCATCTATAAATTAATGTTTTCACTTACGCAAATGCTGTTTCTAGGCATAAAAGTTTATTTTCGAGTCGGCTAAAAGTTCGGTTTATTAAAAAATCTTTAAACTTGCACAAACTTTAAAATGAAAGAAAATAAACTTTTAAATTAACGCTCAAATTCATTGGCTGGATGCGCAAGAAAAGAACGCTCTGGGTATTTATAGCAAATTTGTTTAATTACGCCAATCATCTCTATAGTGGCTGGCGGCAATAAATTGCTTGGACGACTAGCTAAACCAACCGAACGAAAAATACGGGCATCTTTAAGCGGAATTTTTTTAACCAAACCCAAAGATAATTCATTCAAAACCGCCGTTGGAGGCAAAATTGTAACGCCAATGTCTGAGTAAATTAAAAGGTTTTTCACTGAGCTTATACGATCAACCTCAATCGAAACAACTGGGCAAAAACCCCTCTGCGAACAAGCATCATTAATTAAACGCCTTAAACCATTAGAACTGTTAGCCAAAATCCATTCGAAGCGGGTTAAATCTTTTAAAGTTACCGAATCAATATTTTCTTGCGCCAAAGGGTGTTTAGTCGAAACAATGGCTTCAAGGTCTTCATCGTACAAATGCTCAATAGACAAACTATTATGATCTTCTTGAATTGGCAAAGTTACGACGGCAAGGTCAAGATCACCATTTTGAATATTTTGAATACTTTCAATTGTCATGGCTTCTTTGACCTTGACTTTAATGTCTGGAAATTGCATTCTAAATTCTCTAACCAAATCGGCCATTAAAATAGTTGCCACGGTCGAAGACATTGCAATCGAAACGCTTCCTCTTTCAAGGCCACGCAATTCTTCAATTACTTGCATAGCTTTATCTACACAATTTAAAACTTCAAGGGCGTGCTTACGAAATAATTCACCCGCTTCGGTGAGAGTAACTTTTTTATTGTCTCTATTAAATAAAGGCAAGCCCAAAACAAATTCAAGATATTTGATTTGCTGACTTATGGCAGGTTGGGCAACATGAATTTCTTCAGCGGCCTTAGTAAAGCTCAAATTATCGGCTACCGCTAAAAAATATTCAAGTTGTTTTAATTCAATTTTTCTCATGCTTAAGAATTTATCCTAACTTAAAAATTTAAAGAATAGTTAGTTTTTTAGGCTAAATAATTTTGAAATGGAACTATGCAAATTTAAGAGCGTCTGAGCCAATTATCAGGTTATGATATTGTCCGTGAAGCTTTTTCAAAAAACACAAAGTTGGTTTAATTTATCAGCACCCAAGCGTCTGCAATTAGTTTATGGCGAAGGTATGCTTGAAACAGCTTTGCAGATGGCGATTCAAGCTGGCAAACTAACCGATTTTAACTGTTTGTTTTGTCTTGATGTTTCTAGAGACACTTCGAGCGCACTTTTTCAGCTTATTCCAGATTATATTGATTCGTATATTTTGCGCCCACGCACTTGGAATGAGGTTTTACAAGGCATAAATGAAATTCATGAATTTATCCAAGAAGAAAATGATTCTCAAAAGCAAATTAAAACAACTTTGGTTTTAAGCGATTGGACAAGCCTTTGGTATTTAGCGGATAAAGCCAAAAATATTGGTTCAAGCCTGCCAGAATTATTATTTCAGCTTAAGTTTTTAGGCGATAAAGTTAATACAATTATTTTAAATCAAGAAAACCAAAATACGGCTCTGAATGATTGGGCACAAGCCAGCCTTAAATTAAACACAAATGGAAATTTAAATATCGAAAAAAGCTCTTTGAATGAATGGAAAACAGGCCAAATTATCAATAACGACAAACCAAATATTTATCCTTTTCCTGAAGTAAAAAATAATTTTAATATTAATTCTGTGCAATCTTTAAATATTGTTACGCCCCGTTCGTCCGAAATTTATGAAAAACTTTTGGTTAAATTAGCCGAAGCCAATAGTCGTCAAGATTTGCTGATTGCCCGCAAAGAAATTCAGGCTTCTGGTTCAGTTTTAAATTCACAAGAAAAAATTGCTTTAAGCGACATTTATAAGGTGCATTTGCAAAGGGTTAAACTGCTTGAGGATAGTTTACTTGGTTCGCCCTTAAATATGGACGTTGGTTAGCCACAAATACAGCAAATTAAAACAAAATTTTTTATACTTGGTTAGTATTAGGCTGTTATTTTGGTAAAAATATATTAAGTAATTAGAGGAATTTGTATTTTGAAAATTTTAGTTTGTAATGATGATGGAATTTATGCCGCTGGTTTAAGGGCTTTGTGTAAGGTTTTAGTGCCAACAGGACATGAAGTTTATGTAGTTGCGCCCGACAAAGAAAGAAGTGCCACAGGCCACGCTTTAACCTTGCACAGACCTTTGCGAGTTGAGAAAATGCCGAGCGAGTTTTTTGAAGGTGTTAAAAATGCTTTCGCAATTGACGGAACTCCAGCCGATTGTGTAAAAATTGCCATCAATAAAATACTTGAATTCAAGCCAGATTGGGTAATTTCAGGTATTAACCATGGTCCAAATTTGGGTGCCGATATTTTATATTCTGGAACAGTAAGTGCCGCTATGGAGGGGGCTATTTATGGCATAAAAAGTTTGGCTTTGAGTAGTGCTGAATATAAAACTGACCATTTTGACGGGGCGGCCAGCTTTGTGCCTAAAATTTTAGACTTATTAAATGAATCTAGTTTTGAATGGCCAAATAAAACTGTTTTTAATATTAATTTGCCCGTTACCCCACCAGAGCAAGTTAAAGGCATTGCTTTGGCAAATTTAGGCTCAAGAATGTACAAAGATACTTACGAAGAGAGGGTAGATCCGAGAGGGCGTTTTTATTATTGGCTTTCTGGCGACCTTATTAAAAGCGACCCAGACCCAGAGTCAGATGTTAGCCGTTTAGCCGAAGGTTATATTTCGATTACGCCAATTACCTTTGAAATGACCAATAAAGAGCTTATGGCAAAGGTAAAAAATGGTTTTGCAGATTTGGAAAAAAAGTTAAAAATTAAATAATTAATTGCTCTAAATCATCAAAAGACAAGATTTGAATATTTAATTTTTGGGCTTTTTCGAGTTTAGAGCCAGCTTTTTCACCACAAACTAAATAATTGGTTTTAGCTGAAATGGCACTTACGACCTTGCCTCCAGCTTTTTCAATTGTTTCTTGTATATTTTCACGGCTAATTTCAAAAGTGCCCGTAATAACAAAACTTTTGCCCATAAATTTGCCGAAAATTTGGCTTTCAGTAATTTTATATTCAGTTTGAATTTCAGCTTTTTGCAATTTTTCAATCAAAGCCAAATTTGAGGGTTCTGCAAAAAACTTATTAATTTCTTGCGCAGTGATTTCGCCAATGCCTTCAATATTACAAAGCTCCTCAGGACTGGCCTTTGAAAGCTCTAGTAAAGAATTATAATTTTGCGCTAGCAGTTTAGCCGAATTAAAACCAGTATGTCTAATGCCCAAACCATAAATCAAGCGCGCCAAAGAACGGTTTTTGCTATTTTGAATGGCCATAATTAAATTCTGTGCTGATTTTTCTTTAAAACCATCCAAAGCCAAAATAGCCTCTAAGTTTAAAGTGTATAAATCGGCCACGTCTTTAATTAAATTATTTTCGATTAACTGCTCTACAATGGCCGTTCCCAACCCGTGAATATCCATAGCCTGCTTACCAGCCCAGTGTTCAATTTTACGCTGAATTTGAGCGGGGCAAGCCAAAATATTTGGACAGCGTATAATTACTTCTTTTTCTTTTTGTTCAAGCTCAGAGCCGCAACTCGGGCAATAGTTTGGATATTCAAAAACTTGAGTGTTTTCTGGTCGTTTTTCTGGCAAAATCTTGACAATTTCGGGAATAATTTCACCCGCTTTGCGCACTAAAACAAAATCTCCAATTCGCACATCAAGATTTTTAATTTGGTCGGCATTATGCAAAGAAGCCTTAGAAACAGTTGTGCCAGCTAATTGGACTGGCCTTAAATGCGCCGTTGGAGTTAGAGCACCAGTGCGCCCAATTTCAAGCTTAATATCTATAATCTGGGTTTCTGTTTCTTCGGCCGAAAATTTATAAGCAATTGCCCAACGCGGATATTTATTAGTTGCCCCTAATTCTCTCTGAAACGCCAAAGAATCAAGTTTAATTACAATACCATCAGTTGGATAATCAAGCTGTTTGCGCTTTTCATCATACTCTAAACAAAAATCTTTTAATTGTTGTAAACCACTACAAAATCGATTAGCTGGATTGATAGGAAAACCCAAAGTTTTTAGAAATTCTAAATTATCAAAATGGCTTTGTGCTGATTGCTTAAAAGTTTCATAAATAAAAATACTTAAATGTCGCTGGGCACATAAATTAGTATCAAGCAGTTTCAGAGAGCCCGCGGCGGCATTGCGTGGATTAGCAAAACCATCTAAAGTTTTAAAAACACTATAAGACATAAAAATCTCGCCACGCACTTCTAAAGGCTGTTTATAAGCAATTTCTAAGGGTAAAGTTTTAATTGTGCGCACATTGGCGGTTACATCTTCCCCAATAAAGCCGTCTCCACGGGTAATAGCTTTAATAAAGTGGCCATCCTCATAAAGCAAGCTAATTGATAAACCATCTATTTTTAATTCACAAACAAAATCTTTTTCTTCGCCTTTAAAACGCTTAAGCCAAGTTTCAAGTTCATTAAAATTATAAGCATTTTCGAGGCTAAGCATTTGACGACTATGTTCAACCTTATTATTTTGTTTATTAGTTTGTATTTGGTGGCCAACTGATTGCGTCGGGCTATTCAGCTTTTTATATTCGGGATATTTTGTTTCGAGGTCAATTAATTCACGATAAGCGGCATCATAAACCTGATCAGAAACCTCGCTTTGATTTAGCTCATAATAAGCCTTATTCCAAGCTGTAATTTGCTTGCTTAATTCTTCAATTCTGTTTTTTGCCTCTGCGCTCACGCCAATTAAACCTTTATTTTTGCTCTTCAATTATTTGCGGTTCTTGAATTGTTTGTGATTGTTGAATTGTTTCGATAGGTAAAGAGTTTTCATCAAAACCTTCTTCTTCCATTGGCAAAGCCGTTACCGAGATTACATGGTCGTTTTCGCCAACTTGCTGAAGTCTTACACCAGTAGCCATACGGCTTTGAGCAGGAATATCGCTGGCTCTTTGGCGCAAAATCACTCCATTAGCAGTGGCAATAATTACTTCTTCGCTATTTTTTACCAAAGAAATGCCCGTTAAACGACTAGTTGGCTTTTTGAATTTGGTACCAATTAAACCCGTGCCGCCTCTTTTTTGATCTCTGAATTCGCTGATAGGAACACGTTTACCATAACCATCATCTGTTACTAAAAGCAAATAATAATTTTCTTCTTCGTTTGGATCAAAGGTTGCACAGCTTACAATGCGGTCGCCTTTTCTGAGCTTGATGGCTTTAACACCAGCGGCTCCTCTACTTAAAGGCCTTAATTCGCTTTCGGCATACCTAATTACCATGCCTTCATATGTGGCAATTATAATATGAGAATCTTTTTGGGAATGCTTCACCCATCTTAATTCATCACCATCATCAAGACCAATTGCAATAATACCAGATTTGCGAACATTGGCAAAAACTGAAATCGGGCTTTTCTTGATAGTTCCACCTTTGGTAAGCATAATTAAATGTTTATCATCAGAAATCGGTGGGCTGGCTGGAATAACACTTGTAACGGTTTCTTGTGGCAAAAGCGAAATCAAATTAACTAAGGCTTTTCCTTTATTTTGCCTACTGCCTTCGGGCACCTGATAAACCTTTTCGGAATAAACTACGCCTCTGGTTGTAAAGAAAAAGAGCAAATCGTGCATATTGGCGGTTATACAATGTTGCAAATCGTCTTCTTCACGGGTCATAATGCCACCTTTGCCACGTCCAGCTCTACCTTGGCTTTCAAAGACTGAAGTTGGTACACGTTTTATATAATCTTGGCTTGTGATGAATAAAACCATGGTATCGTTGGGAATTAAATCTTCATTTGACAATTCACCGCCATCAAGCCTAATTTCGGTCATTCTTCGGTCTTTAGTAAATTTTTGACGAAATTCGGTTAAGTCTCTTTTTATATTTTCTAAAATCAAGGGGCGACTAGCCAACAATTGCTCAAGTTCTGAGATTCTTTCATTTAGTTGGTTTTGTTCTTTGCTCAACTTATCATGCTCAAGCCCAGTTAAGCGTCTAAGTTGCATTTCAAGAATGGCATCAGCTTGTTTTTCGCTGAGTTCACAATTCTCAATTATGGCATTGCGGGCTTCTTCGGTAGAATTAGACTCTTTAATTAATTTTATAATTTGGTCTAAACTGTTTAAAGCTTTTAGCAAACCGACCACTATATGCAGTCTATCAGAGGCCTTGCGCAAATCGAAGCGGGCTTTTCTGGTAATAACCTCTACACGGTGCTCTATAAAGTGGCTTAAAATGGCTTTTAGATTTAATAAGCGTGGCTTGCCTCTTACTAAGGCTAAAGTGTTTACGGGGAAATTTTGTTGCAATTGTGTAAATTTATACAAATTGTTCAAAACGACCTCTGGATTAGCGTCTCGCTTGACCTTAACTACAACTCTAGTTCCGTCTCGGCCAGATTCATCGTTTAAGTCGGCGATACCTGTAAGTTTTTCGCTTTTAACTAAATCAGCAATTTTTTCAATTAAGGCTTCCGGACCAACTAAATAGGGTAATTGCGTTATAACAATTGCTTGTGCTTTGGTTCCTTTTCCGGAAGTAATTTCTTCAATTTCGGCGACAGCCCGCACGGGAACACTACCACGGCCAGTTGTAAAAGCGTCTTCAATGCCTTTTGTGCCCATTATAATGCCACCAGAAGGAAAATCTGGGCCTTTTATAAAACGCATTAAATCTCTAATTTCGGCTTCTGGATTGTCAATTAAATGAATTAAACCATCAATTACCTCAGAGGCATTATGCGGAGGAATATTGGTAGCCATACCCACGGCAATACCGCTAGAGCCATTCAATAATAAAATTGGTAATTTGGCTGGAAGCACTTTTGGCTCCTGAAGGCTACCATCAAAATTGTCCTGAAAATCAACCGTCTCAGATTCTAAATCGGCTAAAACCTCTCCAGAAATTTTGGACAGACGAGCTTCGGTATAACGCATGGCCGCTGGATTATCGTCTAAACTTCCGAAGTTACCATGACCATCAATTAAAGGATAACGAGACGAAAAAGATTGAGCTAAACGTACTAAAGCATCATAAACAGCACTATCTCCGTGTGGGTGATATTTACCCAAAACTTCCCCGACAATACGAGCACACTTTTTATGTGGTTTATCCGCCGACAGACCAATTTCGCTCATGGCATATAAAATGCGTCTATGAACGGGCTTAAGTCCATCTCTAACATCTGGAAGAGCACGGCTTACGATTATACTCATGGCATAATCAATAAAACTGCTCTTCATTTCATCATTAATATTTGTATCTAAAACTCTTGGGGAAGCGGCTGTCATTTATTAAATTCAAAAAATTAACATTTCCTAATAGTTTAACTCTTAAAGAGCTTATCTGAGTGAAGATTATTAAATTTATTAAAAGTGTGGTTATCGCTCTTCTGTAGCTCAATTAAACCATTTAATTAAATCAATTTAACAAATTTTCTTTTACCAACCTGAATAATATCGCCGATAACCACCAAAGAATCGAGAGAAGCTTTTTGCGAATTAATTTGAACGCCGTGTCCAGCTATTAAGCGTTTAGCCTCACCTTTAGAACTAACCAAGCCACTTTCGGCTAAAACATCAATTAGGCTTTTGTCTGGTTCAAGCTTGAATTCTGGAATATTGATGGGTATTTCTTTTTTTTGAAATTTAGCAATAAAATCTTGTTCAGCATTAAAAGCGGCTTCAGGCGAATAATATAAATTAATAATTTCACGCGCTAATTCCATTTTTAAATCACGTGGATTAATATTATTAGAAATTTTGGCTTTAACCTCATCTCTGCGCTCTAAAGAAGTCGGCAAAACCAATTCAAACCAAGTCATCAAAAGTTCATCTGGCAAACTCATGGTTTTTCCAAAAATTTCTTCTGGCTTATCGAGCAAGGCAATATAGTTATTAGAAGTTTTAGACATTTTCTTTTTGCCGTCCAAACCAACCAATAAAGGCATTAAAAGCACAATTTGAGGATCTTGACCAAAATGTTTTTGCAAATCTCGACCCGCCAAAACATTAAAGCGTTGATCCATTCCGCCAATTTCAATATCAGCTTTAATCGCCACAGAATCATAGCCTTGCAAAATCGGATAAAAAATTTCATGCAAATAAAGCGGAAAACCTTTGTCTAAACGTTCACCAAAAGCTTCTTTAGCAATTAATTGATTTATAGTTGTTGTGCTAGCTAATTTTAAAAGTTCACTTAAACTAAGCCCCGAAAGCCAATCGGCATTATTTACAACCTCTGTTTTGCTCAAATCTAAAACTTTGGCAACTTGCTCTAAAAAAGTGCCAGAATTTTCTTTAACTTGTTCTTCAGTTAAAGGTGGCCGAGCTTCATTGCGCCCAGTGGGGTCTCCAAGCTGAGCCGTAAAACCACCAATCAAAAGAACTGGCAAATGGCCTAAGTTTTGAAATCGTTTTAAAATTTGCAAACAAACCGTATGGCCTAAATGCAGGTCTGAGCCAGTTGGGTCAATGCCAAGTTTTACCCGTAAAGGCCTATTTTCGCTTTGGGCTTTTTTTAGTTTGCTGATTAAAGCTTGTTTGCCACTGGGTAAAACCTCGGCTCCGCCCATGCACAAATAATCGGCTTGTCTCGCAAATTCTTCTTCTAAAGTCATTTTTGTAAAATATGGTCAATAGCTTCTTTAATCTCACGAACCTTAAATGGCTGACCTTGCATTTTACTTAGCTTTTGGGCATCAATCAAAAACTCTGAACGAATGAGCATTGAAAGCTGTCCATTGTTGATTTCAGGAATTAAAACCTTTTTATAAGATCTTAAAACCTGCTCGATATTAGCTGGAAACGGATTTAGATATTTAAGATGAGCTTGCGCAACCGATTTTCCTTCTTTTTGAGCTTCCTCTACAGCGGCACGAACTGAACCATATGTACCACCCCAACCCAAAACTAATAAATCTCCCGAGGCTGGCCCTAAAACTTCTAAAGGCGGAATTAAAGTTTGAATATTTTTAATTTTAAGATTGCGGGCTTCTGTCATTTTTTCGTGATTAAGCGGATCTGAGCTAATATTGCCAGTATTTTCTTGGCCTTCAAGTCCGCTGAGTCTATGCTCTAAACCAGCCATACCAGGTATTGCCCAAGTTCTTACACCTAAGGAGTCTCTTTCGTAGGGCAAATAAACCTTGTCTTGATAGTTAGCTGGATTAGCAAGTTTGGTTTTTATTTTTGGCCAAGCTTCTATATCTGGAATCAACCAAGGCTCAGAGCCATTAGCCAAAAAAGCATCCGTAAGCAAAATAACGGGTGTCATAAATTCTAAAGCAATGCGAGCGGCTTCGTAGGCCATATAACAGCAATCAGATGGTGTTGCTGGTGCTAAAACACAAAGTGGCGATTCACCATGGCGACCAAACATAGCCAAAAATAAATCGGATTGTTCGGTTTTGGTGGGCATACCAGTAGAAGGTCCCGCTCTTTGCACATCAACTACAACTAAAGGTAATTCGGTTTTAACGGCCAAGCCAATTGCTTCTGCTTTAAGGTCAAGCCCAGGGCCTGAGGTAGAAGTTATAGCCAAACAACCACCATATGCCGCTCCAATTGAAGAACAAGCAGCGGCAATTTCATCTTCGGCCTGAAAGGTAATAATGCCAAATTGTTTATATTTTGAAAGTTCATGCAAAATGTCGCTAGCTGGCGTAATTGGGTAAGAACCTAAAAATAATTGGCGGTCTGCTTTTTGCGAAGCCACAATAAAGCCCAAGCTGGCCGCTTCATTTCCAGTAACATTGCGATATAAACCTGGTTTAATTGGGGCGGCCTTAACAATATAGCTAGGAGCGGCATCAACTGTAATTCCATAATTATAACCAGCTTGCAAAGCCTTTAAATTAGCTTCAGCGACCATTAGCTTTTTACCAAATTTTTCTTGTATCCACTTTTGGGTGGCCTCTAATGGGCGAGAATACATCCAATACATTAAACCTAAACAAAAAAAGTTTTTACAACGATCTTTGCTACGGCCATCTAAATCGAGTTCTTCTAGGGCTAGGCGGGTTAGTTTGGTAACCTGAACTTCCATAACCCGAAAAGAAGATAAACTATCATCGGTGAGCGGATTACTTGTATAGCCAGCTTTATTTAGGCCAATTTCATTAAAGGCATCCTGATTAACAATAATAGTTCCGCCTTTTTTGACGGCTGAAAAATTAGCTTTTAAAGCGGCTGGATTCATGGCAACTAAAACATCTGGTTCATCGCCGGGGGTATAAACATCGATTTCGCCAAATTGAATTTGATAACCCGAAACACCAGCTACTGTCCCTTGAGGAGCACGAATTTCGGCTGGATAATCCGGGAAAGTTGCCAAACTATTGCCAGCAATGCCAGAAGTGGTTGTAAATTGACTACCAGTAACCTGCATTCCGTCTCCAGAGTCTCCTGCAAAACGAATTACCACACGGTCAATCTCGGTTTTATTTTCTTCAATTACCTGATTCATTAAAAAAATTTCCCAAACTTAAGTATATAAAAATATAGCAATTCTCAAAGGAATACGTCTTAGACAAATTTAAAAATTTCGCTTAAAGAATTTTTATTCTAAACTTGTACAAAAACCCGACATAAAGCGGCAAACAAAATACAGGCCAAAGCAAGAGGAATTAAAACTTTCCAAGCTAAACCCATTAATTGGTCAGAACGAAAGCGGGGCAAAGTGGCTCTAATCCAAATGGCAACTGATACCAATAAATAAGCTTTCAGCAATAAAATAAAAGCACCAGGTAGCCAAACCAAATTACCAAAAACGGTTTTGCTCAATAAAGCAGTAAAAGTATTTTCTAAAATTGGAATACCAGAATAAGGCCCGCCAAAAAATAAAATAGCCAAAAGTGTGCTTGTAATGAATAAATTGGTATATTCCGCCAAAAAGAATAATGCAAATTTCATACCAGAATATTCGGTATTATAACCACTAACCAGCTCAGATTCAGCTTCAGGAAGGTCAAAAGGAATACGATTAACCTCAGCCAATGAACAAAAATAAACCAAAAAAGCAATTATAAAAAACAAAAATTGCTGAACAATTACCGCTGGTAAGCCAAAAGCAGATTTAAAATTTTCAGAATTAGTAAAAGCGCCGCCAGCCCAAATATTCCAGTCAAAAAAGTTTTTGCTCTGCATTGAAGCGATTTCTTGTAAATCTAAAGAACCAATAATAATTACAAAAGCGGTCAAAGACAATACAAGCGGAATTTCATAGCTAATGGCTTGAGCCGCACTGCGCAGACCGCCCAAAATAGCATATTTATTATTGCTTGCCCAGCCAGCCATCACCAAACCCATAACAGTCAAAGAAGAAACCGCCACCACAAAAATTAAACTTGTCGGAAAAACCGTTTGGGCAAAAGGTCCAGTTCCAGCCGAGGCCACCGAAACAAGTGGTAAAAAGGCCATCACGGAAGGGGCAAAAAACAAAACTGGAGCCAAGAAAAATAAAAGTTTATCGGCTTTATCTGGCACAATATCTTCTTTAAATAAAAGTTTTAAAGCGTCCGCAAAGGTTTGTAAAAGACCATTAAAACCGACTCTATTTGGTCCCAAACGTGTTGTGAGTAAAGCCAAAAGTTTACGCTCCAGAAGCACCAAAAACATGGCATTGACTGGAATAAAAGTTAAAACAGCCGCCAATGGGCCAAGGGCTACAATAAAATCAATAATCCCAGAGGCAATGCCAAGAGGCTTTAAGACCAAAGGCATGAAATAAACCATTACACCAGCAACTCCAATGCCAGCCGAAAAAGAGGCTGTTACCCAAAAACCAACCACAATCAAATATTTAATAATTTCAGCGACCAAAGAATTTCCTATGCGCTTTTGGCCTCGATAATTTTGCAAAAGATTTAAATTGCCGAATTTTTGAAAAATGTCTTTAAAAGATTGACTTGCTTGCATTTGCTTTAAATTAAAAACTTTTTTCATTTTACACCAGTTAAAGCATTTTTCTAAATTAAGGTATAAAAATAAACAAGAATTTTCTTTAGTATAATTGGCGCAATAAAGCTTATAAATAGATCAAATGTCTGAATCACAAATTCCGCAATCGGTGCTTTCGAGCAATTTAAATATTATTAAAAGCATTGCAGACGCTGTTAAAGGCACTTTTGGCCCGCAGGGTTTAGACGTTATGCTTATAGACCAATTTGGCGAATACACCGTTACAAACGATGGTGTCAAAATTTTATCTTTAATTGAAACCAATCATCCAGCGGCAAAAATGCTCATTGAAGCGGCTAAAACCCAAGAAGCCGAAGTTGGAGATGGAACAACCACGGTAACCATTTTAACCGAAGCAATTTTAAGTGAAGCAGTTAAGCAAGTCGAAAAAGGCGTTCCAATCACGAAACTGATCGAAGGAATAAAATTGGGTTTGGCTAAAATTCTTAAAATATTAGAAAACGAAACTTATAAAATCGACAATTTAGAAGATGCAAAACTACATAATATCGCTTTGATTGCAGGCCGTGAAGAAATTGATTTAGTAAATTTAGTTTTGCAAGCTAGTGCCGAAATTGGTCTAGAAAAGCTCAAAGACCCGAATTTTAAATTTGCCAAAACTATTATTGCCAAGCCACAAGCCAAAAGTGAATTAATCAAAGGCGTAATTATCAATAAAAACAAAACTAATGCTGGTATGCCAAGCCAAGTTAGGGAGGCTAAAGTTTTGATTTTTGATGACAATTTAGCTCCTGAAGACTTACCACAAGAAGCAATCGGAACAGAACAAGGTTTTGCTCAATTTAAAAACTTACAACAAAGCTTCTTGACTGGCCTTAAAAGAGCAATTGACTTGGGTGTCAAATTAGTTTTAATTGATGGTAATTTGCATCCATATGCCGAAGAAATGTTTGTAGGAGCTGGCATTATAGCGGTTCAAAGAGTGCGTTCCTCTGAATTACACCGAGCGGCCGAGTTCACCAAAAGCCAAATTGCAAGCAGACGTACCTTAAATTTAAGTCCGCAAGAATTGCAAAAATATTTAGGTTTTGTTGAATTAGCCGAAGAAGACAGCCATTTAGGTTTTATACGCCTTGAAGGAAAAAACAAATATACAAGCTCAGAACCTTTAAATATAGAAGGAATGAGCACTTTAATTATTGGAGCCTCAACCGAAGCGGTTGCCAATGAAAAAGAAAGAATAGCCACCGATATTGCCTCATCTATTCAGGCGGCTTTGCGTGGCGGTGTAATTGCAGGCGGCGGCATTGCTGAATTGGGCTTGATTAGTGCTTTAGAAGAACTGAAAAAAGAAAAAAACCAAAATTTATCTTTAGCTTATTATGGAATTGATTGTTTGATTTCAGCTCTCAAAAAGCCTTTAAGCCAAATTTGTTTGAATGCTGGTTTAAATCCTCTTGAAAAAGTTACAGAGGTTTTGGCCGCTCAGAATAGGCAAAGTAATAAAAACTTGGGCTTAAATTTTAATACGGGCGAAATTGTTTGTATGTTAGAACTTGGCATTTTGGATCCAACTTTAGTAAAAATATCCGCTCTGAAAACCGCTTGTGAAGTTGTGATTCAGATTTTAAAAGTAAGTATAATTATTAAAAGCCGCCAAATTTAAATTATTAAAAACTGTTCAATAATTTGGGCTATTTTATGGCTGGCATTTTGCTGTTGAGGAAGTTCGCTTAATTTTAATTTCAAAATATCACGGTTTTCCCAAGCCAAATTTATAGATTTGTCTAAATTTTCGGGATTTAAATTTTTTTGTTCAAGCAATAAACAAGCCCCAGCTTTTTCGATTTGTTTAGCATTGTGCCATTGATGATTTTGAGCGGCCGTTGGCAAAGGTATAAAAATGGTTGGCACTTTGCTTGCGGTTAATTCGGCTATGCTCATCGCTCCAGCACGACTAATTGCAATATCGGTTTGAGCATAAATTTGCCATAAATTATTCAAATATTTAAAAGGCTTATAATGAGGGTTTTGCGGAAAATATTTTTCAAATTGGCTAAATTGTTTTTCTCCGACTTGATGAATGATTTGCCAATTTTCTTCTAAAAGTTTGGGAGCTAATTCTAAAATAATTTCATTTAAAGCCAAGGCTCCCTGACTACCGCCCATTATCAGCAAGGTTTTGCGTTTCGAATCGAGGTTTAAATTATTGGAAGTATTTTGAATTTGCCAAAAGGCCTCTCTAACAGGATTACCCGTTAAAACCACTGGGCCATTTTTTATGAGAACTGGCTTGGTTAAAGGAAAACCCAAGGTTAAAGCCAAACTTTGAGCAATAAAAGCGGCATTTGCCAAACCTAAATGAGCATCCAAATTATGAATAATATAAGGAATACGCAAAATCAAGGCCGCCAAAAGTACTGGCCCAGAGCTGTAACCACCCGTTGCAAAAATTATATTAGGTTTATATTTGCTTAACTTAAAAATGGCAATTACCGAAGCAAAAGCAAATTTAAATAACCAAATAATCAACTCTAAAGAACGTGGCATTCCACCAATAAAAGGCAAAACTACAAAAGGAATATTATTTTCTTGACTAATTTTTTCTTCGAGTTTATTTTGCGAACCGAAATAAATAAATTGCAAATTAGAATGCTTTTTAAGTTTTTCATAAACGGCAATAATAGGATAAATATGGCCACCAGTGCCGCCACCAACAAAAGCAATTTTAGATTTTAAGATTTGCATTTTTGCTTTTTATTATAAACTAATCTAAATTTAATTAAAAATTTTAGCCAAATGAAAAAACTTTATATTATTAGCGCAATTTGTTTTTGTTTGATATTTAGCTTAAATCCTGCTTTAGCCGACTTAACTGAAGCCGAATTAAATAAACGTATTTTACTTGATTATAATTTATCACAAGACAATTTATACAAAAAACTAAAAACTTATATTCCAGATTTAAGCCAAAAAGAATTTGATAAATGGCTTTCAGAAGAGCGTTTTGAAAATATTATTATTAATGGACAAAAGTATTTTTTTAGTCGTGCCGTAC
>CANLTT010000023.1 GCA_947494115.1 Candidatus Caenarcanales bacterium | reverse complement strand
AAGATCTCTAAAAAGTTTGTCTCCTAAATCGGATCAAGGTCATTTTTACTTTGATTTTCTAGTGAATTTCTAGGGTTGAAAATAGATTGTTTTATTGTGTGTAGAAGCGAGCTGAAAATTTTATTGAAATACGCCTAAACTTTGGCTTTAAATTTTATTAATTAAATGTTTTTCCCAATCTTCTTTTTTCCAGAGCAGACTTCCAACATTAAAGAGAAAACTCTGATTATGAGAAAAAGTCCCAATTCCTTCAAATTCAACCTTTCCATTAATATTTTCAAGTTTTTTTATTTCTACAAGATCGGTTTCTTTATACTGTCCATTCCATGATTTTATTGTGAAATTCTTCCTGCCCTTTTTGCCAGAATAATCAAGTGATTTATATCCTTTGTCTTTTATGGCAAACCCTGATATATAAGCTACAATGGGTTTGAAAGAAGGCAGATCATCAAATAATATATTGGCAGATGTTTGATCTAGACAGCCAATTTCAATACCTTTTTTGAGTATTTTATCTTTAAATACTGATATATGACGGAAGTAAGCAAATAAGTGATCTCTACTCACTCCAACTTTTACTAATATGTGTATGTCTGAATGATTAAACTGATTGTTTGGAATATCTAGCCAAATTCCATTCCATTTAGTGCCTTTTATTCCTATGTTTAAGTTTGGTTTTCTTATTATTTCGCCACTTTTCTGTATAGTATGAATATCACAGGGTAAATAGTCTCTTAAATTTCCAGATTCATGACCAAGATCGGCTTTTATTCCCCATACTTTTTCTAAAAATAAAACAAAAGCATATTCAGCCAAATATCCTCTCGTCATATCGCCCCACAATTGCCCAAAATCTCTTTGCCTACTACTTCCATAATCGGTGGCGGATGTTTTCTTTAATATTTTCAAAGCATCAATGCACATCTTTGCGTAACCATTTTCATCAATTAAAACAATATTAGGTAAAAATCGCTCTTCTAGCCATTCCTCAACATCTGAATCATCAATAAACTCTTGTCCAGCCTTGGCTTTTTCTAATATTTTTAAAGCTTCAATTTCAGAAATATTTAAGTTTTCACAAATTACTTTTTGAACTGTTTCTATTTTCATATTTAAATTAAAGTTAATTGTTCGCTTGTTATTGTATAGTTTGCACGAATTGAACGATAGCTTACTTGATTAAAAGTATTCAAGAGGCTGGAAAAGATTATTTCAGATAGTTTTGGCGGCACAGCCATACCAATTTGCTTTCTAACACTTTCTTTAGAACCATAAAAAAAATAACTATCTGGAAAAGATTGAATTCTAGCTCTTTCTCTATTTGTTAAGGCTCTTAATTCTTTATAATGATAACCATGAGTTCCACCACCACCACTCCCAGTAATAGTATAAGATGGACAATCTGGGTGTAATCTTTTGTATATTTGAGATAATTTTGCACCTTTCACATTTAGTTTTAAACGCTCTGGTAATTCTGCATTCCAAACATTTTGTCCTGGTTTTATATAACTCAAGCGTTCTACAACAATATTCGACATTTTAGTTGCTTCATTATTCAGTAAAGAATTGGGTAAATTTTCTAAAATTTCTTTAACTGGAATATAGTTATTTTTATGAGTGGGGGCTGGAACTTTAAATTCCAAACCAAGAGTTTTATCTATTCCTACAATAATATATCGATGTCTAGTTTGAGATATGCCATATTCTTCAGATTTGTAAAGATGGACGGTTAAGTTATAACCATTTCCAGCTAGGCTTAAATCCATTAATATTTTCTTGAAAGCCAATCCTTCATTGGAAGAAGCTATACCTCCAACATTTTCTGCTATAAAAGCTTTGGGTTTCAATCTGTCCAAAACTTTTAAACCATATAAGTAAAGTGGTCCAAATTCACCATCAAAACCTTTTTGTTTGCCAATAAGAGAAAAATCATTACAAGGGAAGCCATATGCAAAAATATCAACGGCAGGTAGCGTCTCAATATCTAAATCTCTAACATCAGAGTAGATAACGGAGTTAGCAGTTGGATTTTTACAAATATTATGTTTATAAGTTTCACAAGAGTCAAAATCAATGTCATTAGCCCATTTGTGAGATATTTTGATAATTTTATTGTTTTGGATATTCTGGCTTTCAGCATTAATTGCTCCTAAGGCTAATCCACCAGGACCACAAAACATTTCGCCTAAACTTAAATATTTGTTTTCGATATTTTCCATCATTGATTAATATTACTTTGATTTTCTAGTGATTTTCTAGGGTTGAAAATAGATTGTTTTATTCCTGTAGTTTGCCAAATGGGCTAAGATGTTTTTAGGAAACCTTTTACCAAAATAAAATGAAATACTCTCAGAACATAACCGATTTAATTGGACAAACGCCTTTAATTCAAATTAATAGTTCTGTGTCTGACAATTGTTTAGTTTTAGCTAAGCTGGAATTTCAGAATCCTGGCGGCTCAGTGAAAGACCGCATTGCTTTAAATATGTTGGCGCAAGCCGAAAAAGATAATTTAATTAAACCAAATTTCAGCACCATTATTGAACCAACTTCAGGCAATACTGGAATTGCTTTAGCCATGATTTGTGCCGCTCGTAATTATAAATTAGTTTTGGCAATGCCTGAAACTATGAGCATGGAAAGGCGTGTTTTGCTTAAAGCATATGGTGCCGAATTAGTTTTAACGCCAGCTTCTTTGGGCATGAAAGGTGCAATTGCCAAAGCCGAAGAATTGCTCTCTCAAATTCCTAATTCAGTTATGTTACAACAATTCAAAAATTTGGCTAATCCGCAAATTCACGCTGAAACCACGGCTGAAGAAATTTGGAAAGATACCGAAGGCAAAATTGATATTTTTGTGTCGGCTGTTGGCACTGGTGGCACTATCACGGGAGTAGGCAAAGTTTTAAAACAGCGCAAACCTTCACTATATGTGGTGGCCGTTGAACCCGAAGAATCTCCAGTTTTGTCTGGTGGTCTGGCTGGACCTCATAAAATACAAGGAATTGGAGCTGGTTTTATTCCAGATATTTTAGATTTGTCTGTAATTGATGAAATTATAAAAGTAAATAGCCAAGAAGCAATAGAAACCGCTCGCTTTATTGCCCGTACTGAAGGCATTTTAGCGGGAATTTCATCGGGGGCAAATTTAAAAGCTGTTTTTGAAATAGCCCAAAGACCTGAAAATAAGGGCAAAACCATCGTTACGATTATTTGTTCTAATGGTGAGCGTTATTTATCTAGTGCCCTTTATGCTCAAGAAATGGAAGAAGCCAAAGTTTTAGTTCCTACACATCCCGTTTAAATAGAATGCTTTAGGCTGGAATCTTTTTTTCCCAACCGCCAATTATTTCTATAAAATTTTCAACTGCTTTTTCTAGTTCTTCTTCGGCAAAACTTTGTTCGCTAAAAACCTGAGAACCTTTGTGCAAAATAATTTTATAAGTAATTGGTGCTTTAAAACTTTTTTGCAGAATGGCCATTGAATATTCACTATTGGCCAAGTCATTAACAGCCACACTTCCAAGAGAACTATTAATTTTATCTAAAATATCTCTATAATGGTGCGGCCAATGTTGTCTAAAATCATTTTCCCGATCATCCAGCATTAGATTTGGTCTTTAATTGACAATTTGGGCGAAAATCCTAAATCACGTAAGGCATTATAAGCTTTTTCTCCAAGCCCAGTTGTTCTTTGCGATTGCACAACTAAAACAAAATGTTTAACAGCTTCGAGATTATTGCCTTGTTTCATTGAGGCCAAGCCAGCTAAATAATTTGCTTTATCTCGTAACTTAGCAAATTCAATAGTTTGTCTTTTCTCAATCTCAGCGGTAGCCAAAGCACCCGAATCATCTTTAATTGATTCATAAAGTTGAGAATGTAATTCGGTAGATTCGCTTAAAAGTGGTCTGAGCTTGGCAATTATACTTTCGGTTTCTTTAAATTGACCTGAATTATATAAAGCCTCGGCTTGATCGACTTGCAAACCAGCTGTTTTTAAACTAATTACAATTTGAGAATTATCTTGAGCGGCAAAAGAAAAACTTGTTGAAAAAATCAAAAACAAAAAAGCGATAATAAAATTTTGCATATTGCTTATTCTAAACCCTTTTGATGAGATGACCAGAAAGAATGTAATAATTTATTTTCTTTACTGTCTACCGAATTAATATTAACCGAACTAGGAGCTAATAAGAAAACCCCTTCACCAACACGTCTTTGTGAACCATCAAGAGCATAAATTCCACCGCAAACAAAATCAATTAAGCGTTGAGATTGATCTGCGTCCAGCTTGCAAAGATTGAGCACAATCGAAGAACCTTTTCTTAAAAATTGAATTACTTCTGGAGCCTGACTAAAAGAGGTTGGCTCTAAAACCACAACCTCATTGGTAGCTGAATAATTTGCTTGTTCCAAGAGTTTTAAGTGAGGAAGGGAATTATTTGTTGATTCTTTGCTTTTGCTTTTAGCTGAATTACTAGGTGTAAGAAGACTGTCTGCTGGGGTTTGCGGTGTAGAAAAAGAAGAATTTGTCCGAATAGAAGAGCTACCTAAGCCACCTTCTAAACGAAATAATTCATCAAAACCTTCATCATATGTTTCTTCTGCTCCAAGCCAAAAGCTTTTTATTTTTTCAACTATGCTCATAATTTATTGTAGAGTTCATTATGAAGATAACTTTAACAAATAATTAATAGAAAAAGCTATCTCTAGACCACAATTAACAAGAATTTTTAAAAATCAAAATTGAAAAAATCAGCATTAATAAAGCCGCAGTCTATTTTTTTGGCGGAGAAACAGGCGTTTTATCATCATTTACAGCTGGTTTTATTTCTTTAGGTTTATTTTCTGGATATTGCCTGTGCGTATTGCGATATTTATTTATTCTTTGAGACCAATCACGGCTACCAAATTGACTAAAAGCTCCATTTGCTTCCACTCGCAAAACCGAAAAAACTAATAATAAAAGTAAATATTTCATGCTTAATTTTTATAATACCATTGCTCCAAATTATGCGTTGCACCAGCGAGTTGGCTTGGCATAAAATTACCAATATTGTCTTTCTGAACGGCCAAAAGTGTTTGTGGTGTCGCTAAATAAATTAAGGGGCTTTCTTCCCAGAGAATTTTTTGAATGCGGTAATAATAATTTTTGCGCTGTTCAAAGCTCATAGAGGCCGTTCCCTGAATTAAAGCATTATCAATTTCGGCTTCCCATGGTCTTTTATCGGTAACTTTTTGGCCTTGTGGTCTTTGGTCAAAAATATGCAAGCGTGAATCCGAGAATAAAACATTAGCTGAGCTATTCGGTTCAAACAAGTCGCCTCCAGTTAAACCCATAATAACTACTTCCCAATCGCCAGTCTGCATAAGCCTAACCACTAAATTATTAAATTCTATAACTTTTAAATCGAGCTTTATGCCAAGTTTTTGCCATTGTTCTTTTAGCAAAATTGCCATTAATTCTCTCGGTGAGTTTGTATCGGTTGCACTGCCTGCATTTGTATAAAGTGTAAAGTGCACCAAATTGCCTTCTGGGTCTATTAATTCGCCGTTTTTGTTTTTAGTAAAGCCAGCTTGTTTTAATAAAGTTTGCGCTTTTTCTAGATTGGGCTTGGCTGAACAAAAGGGCTTAAGTGATTTATCAAAATAAATAGAAATTTCACTTGTGCTGAAACAAAGCGGGCTACCAATTCCCTGAAAAACACTATCGATTAAAGCTTGTCTATTGGTGGCTAAAGCCAAAGCAGTTCGAAAATTTTTATTATTAAACCACTTGCTTATATGCTTTGGAACTGCGCCTTTGCGAGACATATTAAAAGCGACAAAAGTCGTAGATTGCGAAGGTCCTTGATTATAGATAGAAAACGGTTTTTTAATTTTGATTTTTTGAATTAAAGGCAATGTCTCTGGGCTTATACTCATCATTGGAATTTCACCTGAGGCAAATTTGAAAATTTCTAAATCGTCGCTTGGCATGATTAAATAAACAAACTTCTTTAAATAAGGCAAACGATTACCTTTTTTATCAAAAACAAAATAATTGGGATTTGCCTCATATTCAATGCGTTCACCAACACTATAAGAACTAAGCTTAAAAGGTCCGCTTACAACCATGGTTTTAGGGTTTAAATTGCTACCCCAAATTGTCGAAAATATTTGCTTTTGCTTTTCGAGAGCTTTTTCAGGCGAAAGTTTACCTCCAGCTTTTTCTAAAATTGGTTCAAAAAAATGGGCTGGCGCAATCGGATAAGATAATTCACCCAATAAAGGCGCAAAAACCCGCTTAGTTGAAATGCTAATTGTATATTTGTCTAAGGCCTTTACTTCAGGGAATTCACCTTCTACGATTATAGTTTCACGATTGCCAAGTCGTTCAAAGCCTTGTTTTATGATAGTATTCCAAGTAAAAATTACATCGTGGCTTGTTATCGGCTTGCCATCAGACCATAAAATGTTTTTGCGCAAACTAACAATTATTTTTTTGCCACCATCTTTAATTTCATAGCTTTTGGCCAAACTCGGCACAATTTCACCCGTCCAAGGGTCTCGTTCAACTAAACCGCTAAACATTAAACCCGAAACAGAAGAACTGATATTCTCGGTTGAAGCCCAACAATTGAAAGTTTTTGGTCCATTTCCAGACAAACCCAAAACCAATTTCCCGCCATATTTGCCAACTGAGCCGTTTAAAAGCTGTTTGTATTCAATATTATTAAGGTTTAAAGTTTTGGTTTGATAAATTCCTTTTTTAGAAAATTCTTCAATTTTAAATTCTTGACTAGGCTCTTGGGAACAAGCCGTTAAGCAAAATATTAAATATAAAAAACCAAAGATCTTAAATTTATTTTTCACTTTACAAATTTTAATTATTTTTCAAAATTCTAGCGGTTTTTAGAATAATCTCGTTAGGTTTTGTAAAGATTCACCGTCAAGTTTAGCTCCAGTCGTAAAAACATTATTATTCAAATCGATTAGGCGCAATTTTTGCTGTAAGCCCATAAATTCAAGCGGAAGATTGACATTAGAACGCTCAAGATAAGATTGCAAAATTCGGCTATTTTTACCAAGATCGTTTTCTATTTTGCCAAGCAGTTTGCCATTAAGCTTGTCATAGACTTTGCCTTGAAAATCAATTTTTAAACTTTTTAAACTCCAATCTTTGGGTGCGCCTTCTTCATAACAAATTTGCAAAGGAATTTCTGTATCAACTGTTACTGGCTTGCCTTCGGCATCAAATTTAAAACGGCCATCACGAGTATATTCACCATTGGCTAGTTTAAAGCCTTTGCCTCCTGCCGTTATGCCCAAATCAAACTGCCAATTAGTTCTCTGCAAAGGCCCGGGCGTTTCATCCGTAAATTCGCCATTTTCGCCCATATAAGGTAGTTTTTTGCGATAACCTGGTTTAGAGGCATTTAGAATATTTTCAAGTGAACTTTCAATTTGCTTTTGGACACCTTGATTGGCTTTATCCAGAACATCGCTAGGATTTTGGCAATTAATTGGAATTAAATTATGACAACCTTTGGTTTGCTCAAAAACTTCTTCAAAACTTTGATTATTAGTATTTTTATTTTCATTTATACTGGAAGCTTTATTTTGAATTAAACTTTCAGCTAAAGCTTCTTCACGGCTTTTAATCAGCGGTGATCCTAATAAATTATCAATCGGCGAATTATTATAATACAAATCAGACATATATAATCTTGCCCAAAAATTTGCTTGATTATATTAAAAAATGCTTGCTTATCTCGATAGATACAATTAAAACCGCAAAATCTGGGAAAATAATTATTAAAGTATTAATTAAATTTATAAACTAAAAGATGGCTGATTATCACGAAGCAGAAATTTTGATTGGACAATGGTTTGAAAACGAAGGATACAAAGTTTTTTATCAGCCAGAAAATAATCCAGTTTATGATTTAATTGTGCAAAAAGGCTCAGAAAAAGCAGTTGTGCAGGTTAAAAATTTAAAGAGTTCGATCAATAATGCTCAAATTACGGCTTTTAGTCGCTTCTTAAACTCAAAAGAAGGCAAAATTTATAATAAAGGTTATTTTATTTGCAAAAATGGCTTTGCCCGCAGTGTTTACCGTAATTTAGGCGAAAAAGAATATTCAAATAAATTAGTTTTAGGTTTGTTTTTTGAACAAGCCATTAATAATTATCCAGCCGTCATTCACTCTCTAGAACTATACGAAGAGCAAAAGGTTATTTTTGATGAATTTAATTATCATTTGCAAGAAGCGCAAAGCATCAATAAGCCTTTAAGAATTGCGATTTGTACTTGTAAAGGTGGAGTTGGTAAAACTACGGTGTCGGCTCATTTGGCGGGGGCTTTTACTTTGCTTGGCTTTGAAACAGCTTTGGTTGATTGCGATCCAGAACATCATTTAAGTAAGCTTTTAGATCCTTCTATTTTGGCTTTGGGTGAAGGTGAAGGAATTATTTTAGATGAAACTGATAAAGCCTTAAGTTGTTATACCAAAGAAAAATGGCTGAAAGAAGAAAAAAATTCTTTTCCAATTGTAATTTATGACTGCGCTCCAAGCAAAACTTCCAATGATCCGCGCATTTTTCAGGAATCTGATTTTTGTATAATTCCGATTAATTTGTGCCCGCTTGGTGTTGGAAAAAATATTGATGTTTTGAAAGATACTTTTGAATTTGTGCGTAGCCTGAATACGAGCATTAATTGTTTGATTTTGGTGAATAATCGCTTAAGCAAAGAACATAAAGTAGCCAAAAGTTTGCGTCAAGAATTAGCGATTGAAGCCAAAAAATGCGGAGCAAAATTAATTGAGCCAGATATAAGACACAGTGAGCAATTATACTTTTGGGGAGCCGAACCTCGCAAATTGGCTTTTAAAGAAGTTGGTGGCAAATGTTATCCGAAGCAGGATTTTACTAATTTAGCTGAATATTTGATTCGTTATTTGAAAATTACCAATAAGAAAACACTTTAGTTCGGCAAAGGGCTGATAAAGCAAACAGTCTGAAAGCGTAAAAACAAGAATTAAAAAATAAACAAGAATTAAAAAATAAATAGAGCCTAAAAATCTGCTTTGCGCTAAATTTAACTGATAATGACCGCAGACGAAAATGCCTAAATTAAAATATTTGCTTCTTGTTTTATTTTGCTTTAATTTACTAAGCCCCTTTTGTAGAGCTGAAAATAGCTTTTTAGACAAACAAGTCGAAGAATTAACTAAGCCTCAACTCAAGGCTAATTTAAGTGTCAAGGCTAATTCAAGTGCTGGGCAAAATATTAATCCTCTCGACAAAATAGAAAACCAAACCGCAGAAAAACCCAAAAAAGTCTCAAATTCTTCCAAAACTGCTGGCACTCAAGCAAAAACCAAAACAACTGTCAAAAAAACAAAAACAAATAATCTCGATAATAAATTAGCTCCTGTCGCTTTAACCGAGCCAACTGTGCCCGAAACCAAAACTGAAGCCGAAACTGACGATAAAGAGTTAAACAAAATTGCCAAAGAGCGCAAGCAAAACACCGATAAAACCATTGATGCGATTAATTTTATTCAGCCTTCCTTGTCTTTGTCAGCTGAAGAGCAAAATAAAATTGATTTGGCCTTAACCCGCTCTGAGCAGGAACAATTAACTATTTTGTGGCGTTCAACCCTTGAAAGAAATAAAACAATTCATTTTATTGTGCAAAAACTAGCTCCCGAAGAC
The DNA here is from genome assembly GCA_947494115.1 of Candidatus Caenarcanales bacterium. Lineage (GTDB taxonomy): Bacteria > Cyanobacteriota > Vampirovibrionia > Caenarcaniphilales > Caenarcanaceae > CANLTT01. The sequence goes on along the minus strand of CANLTT010000023.1, from coordinate 8,918 downwards.
CAAGCCAAAAAGAAAAACCAAGTTTTAAGTCAAGTTTTGAATACGGCTATATTTTTGCCATTTTATGCTTTGCAAGCGGTTTCTCCAGCTGATACTTCTCAACTTGCTAGTTATTTAGGTGCTGGCTTAGCGAGCGATTTAATAAATGGTAAAGCAAAACGTAGTAGCGATAAAATGCAACTCAGCCAAACCGAAATGGTAATTATGTTTATGATGATTGACCAAGTTGCAGAGCGTTTAAGACAGGAATATCATGCTTATAAACAAGAAAAAATAGATGCTGTTTTGGCTCAGAATGAATTAGAAGAAGCTCAAAAAGAAGCGGCGGCCTCTCTGCAGGTTTCTACTCCAGAATCTCAGTTTTTATCACAAATACGCATCAGACAAATCGAAAGAGAATTGCGCCGAACCAATTTAAAAGTGCGCTCCAATCGTATTGTTTTGGTTGATTTATCTGGAACAGAAGCTGTTGAACAAGTAGATAAACTAATTAATAAAGAAATGTCTGCGATTATTGATCTTCCTTCTTCGGTTTAAATGAGCCAGTTCGGTTTATAAATATTGTTTTAAAATGGGAATATCTTTGTCTCCCCGCCCTGAAAGATTTACTATAACTATTTGGTCTGATTTAATTTGTGGCATTAATTTATCCAAATAAGCCAAGGCGTGCGAAGATTCAAGAGCTGGAATAATGCCTTCTAGCCGAGCCAAGAGTTTGCAACCCGCCAAAGCCTCAGAATCAGTAATTGAAAAATACTCCGCACGGCCAATATCTTTCAAATGACTGTGCTCAGGCCCAACCCCCGGATAATCCATTCCCGCTGAAATGCTGTGAACCTCTGGAATACGGCCATATTGGTCTTGAATTAAATAACTAAGTGTGCCATGTAAAATACCGGGTGTGCCTTTGGTAAGGGTTGAAGCATGTTTATTTTCATTTAAACCACCCGCCTCTAAGCCAATAAGCCGTACGCCAGCATCTTCTTTAAAGGCCTGAAAAATACCAATTGCATTAGAACCACCACCAATACAGGCTAAAACACAATCAGGCAATTTATTATATTTTCGCAAACATTGTTCTTTGGCTTCATTACCAATCACTGACTGAAATTCTCTCACCATAATGGGGTAAGGATGAGGGCCGCTGGCTGTGCCTAAAATATAATGCGTGTTTTGTACATTTGTAACCCAGTCTCTAATCGCAGAAGAAGTAGCCTCTTTGAGGGTTTGTGCTCCATTTGTTACGGCTTGCACTTTTGCGCCTAGAATTTTCATTCTAAAAACATTTGGCTCTTGACGCTCTATGTCTTTGGCTCCCATAAAAATTGTGCAATCTAAGCCCAAAAGGGCACAAGCGGTCGCAGTTGCAACTCCATGCTGGCCAGCTCCAGTTTCGGCAATTATGCGTTTTTTGCCCAATTTTTTAGCTAGCAAAGCTTGGCCAAGGGCATTATTAATTTTGTGCGCACCAGTATGGTTTAAATCTTCTCTTTTTAAAAGAATTTTGCCAGTTTTATAATGTTCAGTTAAGCGTTTAGCTTCATATAAAGGGGTTGGGCGACCAACATAATTTTGAAGTAAATCATAAAATTCGGCTTTAAAATTTTCATCTTTAATCGCAATAGAAAAAACTTCTTCTAGCTCATTTAAGGCTGGCATTAAAGTTTCGGGTACATATTGGCCACCATAATTTCCAAAGCGGCCTTTTAATTGGCTTACAGCATTCATCGTTTGATTATATTATATTTTGTTCAAGCTAAACTATACCGACAAGCTTAAATAAATTTGCCCAGAACCACTAAATCTAACTAAATTGCCTTCTTTGGATTCTTTGACTTCTTCTAAGTTAATATTGCCCATCCAAAAAGCAATATCGCTAGCTTCTACTTCGATTGGGTTTTCTGGCTCAAGACAAATTTCATAAACTTCTTCGGTTTCAAGTAGCAATAAAGCGTCTTGCAAATTAATTTCGGTGTAATTCAACGGAATACTTGATTTAACTTTTTGCGAGCCTGAAATATCAAAAAGCCCAAGCAAAGCGATTAAATAAGAAATATTGGTATTTGGTAAATAAAATTTAGTATTTTGATAATGATTGGCGGCCAATAAATTACTATAAGGGCGCAATTTAATATTTCCAGAACCAATGGCTTCGCTCATTACAAAAGCTTCACCCGTAACCTGACTTTTAATAAAACCACTAACTCCATTTTCACGCAAACCATAATGATGCAAACTTAAATTATGAGCTGATTGCAAAACACTGGCTGAGCCAACCGCTAATAATAATTGACTATTTTCGTCTTTATCAATTTCGGCTATATATGCAATTTGACTATTACCATATTTAGAAACACTTATTTTATTTTGATCAAGGCTACGTTCAAAGCATAATTGCGGGCGAATTCCTAAAGAGTTTAAAATATTTGTTTGCATAATTTATAGTTGAAAAGCTACTTAACTTATTATTTCCACGCAAGTTCACCCGTTAACTAGCAAAATCGTCTATAAACTAGAGAACGTTTATAATACTTAACATTTATGCGCTTAGATCATAAACTGATTTTAGGGTTAATTAATGAAAATGCCACCGTTTTAGATTTGGGTTGTGGTGATGGAACCTTGCTTAAGCTTTTAGAACATAAAAATATTCACGGACAAGGAATTGAAATTAATTCAGATTTAGTTAAAAAATGCTTAAACAAAGGCATTCCAGTTTTGCAAGATGATATTGACCAAGGTTTTAGCGGTTATAAATCGGGGTCTTTTGACTTTGTAATTTTAAATAAAACTTTACAAGCAACTCATAAACCTCTTTTGGTGATGCAAGAAGCTTTAAGGGTTGGCACAAAAGTTTTGGTTAGTTTCCCGAACTTTGGCTATTTAGTTGTGCGTTCGCAATTATTTTTTGGTGGCAAAATGCCCAAAAGCCACGATCTGCCATTTGAGTGGTACAATACGCCGAATATACATTTGGTTACGATTAAAGATTTTAGGCTTTTTTGCAAGAATAATAATTTTAAGATTTTGCAGAGCTTATTTTATAATGAAAACACCGTATTACCATCTCTAGGAGCCAATTTGTTTAGTCCATATGCTCTTTTTGTGTTAAGCAATTAAAACTATTAATTAGTTATAAAATTATTTTATGTCCGAAAGAAAAACCCAAAATAAAGTAGTTGTGTGGCGAGTCCGTGTTCTTCAGATAAGCCTAAGTATGTTTTTTGTTTTTATTTTTTTGAAAACTACTTATTTGCAAACTTTACAATCTTCGGCTCTCAAAAAGGTCTCTGACAGCCAAAAAGGGCATTCTGCACCTGTAACCATTTTTAGAGGAGAAATTCTAGACCGCAATGGAATTGTTTTAGCAGTTGATACGGCCAAATTCGATTTATATTTAAGGCCACAAAGCTATAAAGCCAGTTTGTCTCAGGTAAGCCAGCTTGCGCACATTCTAAAAATTTCAGAAGACAAGCTCGAAGAATATACCAAAAGCCGAAATATTACTAAATTGGCCAATGCTTTAAGTCGTGCCAAAGCCGATTCTATCGCAAAACTCAAAATTGCTGGCCTTGACTTAATACCCATAAATCAAAGAGAATATCCTCAAGGCAAGCTGGCGGCACATCTTTTAGGTTTTGTTTCTTGGGATTCTTCTGGTAAAGGTGGAATTGAACAAACCTTAAATGCAAATTTGCGTAGTGCTCATACTCAGGCTTCTAATGTGCTGACACGTGGAGATGGTTTTCCAATCACGCATTTGGCTTTACTTAAACCAATTATTGGTAGTTCTTTTGGCCAGCAGGTTCTTCTCACGATCGATTCAAAAATTCAATATAAAGTTGAACAAATTTTGGATGAGAATATGCGTAAATTTAAAGCTGAAAAAGGCACTGTCGTGGTGATGTCGCCTCGTACAGGAGAAATTTTGGCTTGGGCTAATTCACCTTCTTATAATCCTAATTTTTATGGTCAATATTCACCCGACCGCACCGTCAATTGGGCAATTAGCCAAGTTTATGAACCTGGTTCAACTTTTAAGGTTTTAACCGTGGCGGCGGCTTTACAATTGAAGGCCATTAAACCAGATTTGAAATATTGGGACGAAGGCAAAATTAAAATTGGCAATCGCACCATTCGCAATCATGATTATAAGCTTGGCCGTGAAAAAGAAATTGGTTTACTCGAATTATTTCGTTTTTCTTCTAATACGGCGGCGGCCTTTGTGGGGTCAAAAATGCCACCAGACAAGTTTTATGCACAACTCAAAAAATTTGGAATTGGCGAAAAAACTAATATCGAAATACCGGGCGAATCAAGTGGTTATTTGAGAACAGCCTCTGAATGGAAAGAAATTGATGTAGCCACTACAAGCTTTGGACAAGGTGCGGTGGCCGTTACACCCTTGCAATTAGCTTCTGCAATCAATGTAATTGCCAATCAGGGTGAATGGGTACAACCACATTTAATCAAAAGCATTGTCTCTGGCGATGGTCGTAAATTACTAAAAAAAACAAAGCCACTCAAAAGAAAAGTTATTTCAGCTAAAGTTGCCAAACAAGTTACAGAGCTGTTAGCCGAAAGTATAAGAATAAATCTCGAAAAAGACGTTTCTTATTTGGCGGGTGATATTCCTGATTGCGCTGTAGCTGGCAAAACTGGCACCGCCCAAAAATATTGCCCTAATTTGCACACTTATTGCCCCAGCCAAACTATTGCTTCTTTTATTGGGTTTTTTCCAGCACAAGAGCCACAGTTTTTGGTTTTGGTTGTAGTCGATTCACCCGCTGGTGGTGGTGGTTGGGGAAATACAGTGGCTGGGCCAATCTTTAATGAAATTGGGCAATTTTTACTTCAATCCTCGGCTCCGCCCCCGCAAAAGAAATTTGGTTTATTTTAATGCCAATTCCAGTCATACTTCAACCCAAGTTTTAATGCGCCCAATTTGTTTTTAAGTGCTAGTAAGAAATATTAAGACCACGACGAGGAGCTGGGGGTCTATTCAATCCGCTAAAGAAGCTCCTTACTCTCCCCCCCAAACCAGTTGGCGGTGCTGGTGGTGTTCTTGGTGTTCTTGGTGCTGGTGTTGGTGTGTTTGGTGTTGGTGTTGGTGTGTTTGGTGCTGGTGTTGGTGTGTTTGGTGTTGGTGTTGGTGTGTTTGGTGCTGGTGTTGGTGTGTTTGGTGTTGGTGTTGGCCCACCAATAAAATTTAAATTATTAAGCCAAACATTATCAACCCGATTAATTTTTTGGAGAATTTTATTTATTTCTGCATCAAAGTGAGGTTCGTGAAACTCTCTACCAGTTTGAACAATCTTGTCTACTTTTAAGAATAAAGGATTTGCTAGGGAGTTAATAATATTTTGTAGCTGTTGCCATGCATATTGTCTATTGCATCGATCGCTGTCATTTTCTGCATTTTGAACATGTGCTCCTTGTTGTTCGTCAAGAGCCTTTAATACTTGTCTCATGGCAGATACTTTACCAGGCCCACTGGCTGTTTGTGCTTCCTGAATGTATTTTTCAAGTTCCGTGGATAATCTCTTATAGCGATCTTCGGTTGTTTCTCTCCAACCACCACTTAGACGCTTCCAAAAATTACCTTTATTACCTGCTAAGTGTGCATTGTTACCGTTTCCTCTCATTAATAGTAGAGAACCGCCTCCGACCAAAACCGCCACACCACCCAAAGCCAACTTCCAGTGTGTCTTAAGCCAATTTACAGAGTTCTCCCAAGCTTGTTTAAAAGGGTTTTGTTGCTGTTGGGTTTGCCGTGCGGCTAGTTGTTGTTTGAAAGCTTCTTCAGCAAGGCTTGATCCACCATCGCCTTGTGTTGGATCTGGCATTGTACTTGGTGGCATTCCACGAGGAGGAATAGATGGCCCGTACGGATTAGGAGGCCCATATGCTGGACTAATCGCTTGAGTTGGAGCGTTCATAATAGCTTAAATAAAATAAGAGAGTTTTATAAATGTTTTTATTATTTCTTAATAATTATCTTAGCTCTAGACATATTCAAAAGTCAAGAAAACTTTAAGAAATTAATTAGTAAAATAAAAACCGCCACTTTTTTAACGTTATAATATAGCGATCCCGAGGTAAATAAAGCTTGAATATTTTACGACTTAAAGTACCCCCCAGCCCCCTTAACAGGGGGAGTTTGGAAGTTTTTATTGAAGAATATCAAATTCAAACCTAGACTTAAATCATCTAGTTCCCCCTGTTAAGGGGGCGGAGGGGGTACTGCGAATGAAATTCTTTAGAAATCAGTTATGCAGTAATAGTTCAGCTTATTTAGGGATTACTATAATTAAAATTTTGAGGAAATAAAATGGCTTTAAAAAAATTTGAAATTATCGAAGGCAAGGGCGTAAGCGTTAAAGGCAATGATATTGATACAGACCGCATTATTCCCGCCCGTTTTATGAAATGTGTAACTTTTGAAGGCCTTGGGCAATATACTTTTTATGATGTCCGCTTTGATGAAAACGGTAAATCCACCAATCATCCCTTAGATTTGGCTAAAACGGCCAATATTTTAATTTCGGGCGCAAATTTTGGCTGTGGCTCTTCTCGTGAACATGCACCTCAAGCTTTATATCATTGGGGTATTCGTGCCGTTATTGCTCAGTCTTTTGCGGAAATATTTTTTGGAAACTGTATTACTTTAGGTATTCCTTGTTTGACTTTGGCTATGCAGGAGCTAGAAACTTTGCATGATTTAATTCAAAAAAATCCTCAAGTCGAAATTCAAATTGACCTTTTGCAAAAACAAATAAAAGTGGCCGATAATATTTTTAATTTAGAAATTCCTGAACAAGCTAGGCTTTCATTGATTAACGGAGCTTGGGACTCTTTGGGTGAATTATTAGAAAGCAAAGCTCAAGTTGAAGAAACAAAACAAAGATTGAATATTTCTTAGGGGGCAAATTTTATTTTTAATTTAACAGCCTCTAAGTTTAATCGATTTGGTAACTTCAATTAAAGCTAAACGCATAGCGGCCTCTCTGAGAGAGCATTTATTTTCTACGGAAGCGGCATAAGTTCTTTTATAGGCATCATTCAAAATTTTCTCTAATCTTAAAATAACTTCTTCCCGTGTCCAATAAAGCTGTTGGAGGTTTTGTACCCATTCAAAATAAGAAACAATTACGCCACCAGGATTAGCTAAAATGCCCGGTATTACATGAACGCCTCTTTCATTTAAAATTTTATCTCCTTCAGTTGTTATAGGAGCATTAGCCGCTTCAACTACAATTTTGGCAGTTGTTTTATAGGCAACTTCTTCATTTATAGAGCCAGCCAAAGCCGCTGGAATTAAAATATCACATTCCTGAATTAACATTTCTTCATTGGTCATCCATTCAGAATCTGGAAAGCCTTTAATTGAGCCTTTCTCCGCTTGATATTTAAATAAATCGGTTACATTTAAACCATTTTTATTAAAAACAGCGCCCTCTACATTAGAGATTCCAATCACTTTTGCGCCAATTTCTTCATAAAAAATGCGAGCGGCATGAGAACCGACATTTCCAAAACCTTGAATAATAACCCTTTGCTGAGCGGCATGCAGTTTTAGGTCTTTGAGTAATTCGGTGGTTACAATTACAACTCCACGGCCAGTTGCTTCTTCTCGTCCTTCAGAGCCACCAATTTCAAGCGGTTTGCCTGTAACAACGGCCAAAGAACAATTATTATGGCTTTTAGCATATTCATCAAAAATCCAAGCCATAATTTGCGCATTAGTGTTTACATCTGGCGCTGGAACATCATAATAAGGGCCAATATTATCGCCTAAGTGTTCGGTATAAGCACGAGTTAAACGTTCAATTTCGGTACGAGACAATTTTTTAGGATCGCAAGCAATGCCGCCTTTGGCTCCTCCAAACGGGATTTTAACCAAAGCCGCTTTCCAAGTCATTAAATTTGCTAAGCCACGCACTTCGGCTAAATTAACTTCTTGGTGATAACGAATACCGCCTTTAAAAGGGCCTCCACGAGAATTATTATGCTGTACTCTATAACCTCTAAAAACCGAAACACCGCCATTATCAAGACGAATCGGTATTTCAACAATAATTTCTCTTTTCGATCGGGTAATAATATCAAGCACCGAATCATCAAAGCCCGGAATTTTTTGTGCAACTAATTGTAAAAAGTTTTCGGCTGTTTCGGTGGATAAACTACTTTCATCAAGGTTTCGATTGAGTATGCCAGTCATAATATTTAAAAAGAGGGAGGCTTAATTATTTTGACATAGCTTTTTATTTTATGCCTAACAAATTCTTGCACAGAGCCTTGTAAATTTAAAATTTGAATTAAATTAGCTGTCCGTATTTTGCCAGTATCTTTGCTTTACTATCTTTTTGTTGTGTAAGTTGTGCAATTTCCTTATATTCTTGTGCAAATTCCTTATATTGTTGCGCAAAAACTCCTCTCATAGTTAAAGCCAATTGAGCAATTCCGGGTATTGTATTTTGAGTTTGCTGTGAAAATTCGTTGTAATAGTGCTTCAATTCTTCTAAAGCGGCTTCTTTAGTTTGAGGATTTTGCAAACTTCTGCGAAGTCGATTTATTGTTTCATCCCCTTCAACTGTAATTTTTGCCGCCTCCAAAGCCGCCTTCATAAAACGCAGATTATTAGCTTTAAAGGCCGACTCAAATCTTTCTTTTGTAGCTTCAAGGCTATTGTTGAGGTTTGGTTGTGTGAGTCGCCTTTGGGTTAGTTCTTTAAATTTTGACACCAAGGCTGTTCTCTCTCTATTTGGTACGGCTGAGTAAATACTCTCGATATAGCAAACCCGCATTAAAGAGATCCAGAATATGTGAATAAGAAAAATAAAATGACATATTCTGAAGATTTAAGGAAAAAAGTAATAGAGGCGTTTGAAGGAGGAATGTCTCAGGAAGAAGTAAGC